>DATMAB010000018.1 GCA_035573675.1 Terriglobales bacterium | reverse complement strand
GAGACTGTCGCGTTCCTCGCCGACCAGGAAGAGCAGCCCGGCGGCGAGGCCCTCGCTGCGCAAGCGTTGGGCGGCGGCGATCTGGGCGGCGATGATGCCCTTGGCGTCGCAGGCGCCGCGGCCGTAGATGCGCTCTTCGTCTTCGGAGGAAGAGATGAAGGGCGGGACCGTGTCCATGTGGGTGGAGAAGACCAGGGGAGGCCGCGCGGCCTCCGGGGGCGTGGCGTAGACGTTGAAACGACGGTCCTCGACCGGCATCAGTTCGACGTGATAGCCGGAAGTGGAGAGCATGCTGGCCAGGAATTCGGCGACGGCGGCCTCGTTGCCGGTGATGGACTCGATGTCCACGAGCTGGCGCGTGAGGCGGACGAGGTCCATGGGGGAAGAATAGCAGTTGGGAGTACCGAGTACCGAGTAACGAGTACCCAGTACCCAGTACCCAGTACCCAGTACCCAGAGGACCCTTCGCTGGTATCCTGCGAACGCGATGGTCGCAGGCGGACGACTGCGATCGACGATGGCGGATTGAGAACCGTGGGCAACGAGATCCGGTCTTTCTTCATCGAGGGTCCAGCGGGGCGGCTGGAAGCGCTGCTGAATACGGGCGATGAGAGCGCCACGCATGCGGCTGTGGTGTGCCACCCGCATCCGGTGTACGGCGGGACCATGCACAACAAGGTGGTGTATCACGCCGCCAAGGCGCTGAGCGAGTTCGGCTTCCCGGTGCTGCGCTTCAACTTCCGCGGCGCCGGGCTGAGCGAGGGCAGGCACGACGACGGGCGCGGCGAAGTGGACGACGTGCACGCGGCGCTTGAGTGGCTGGAGCAGGAGTTTACGCTGCCGGTGGTGTTCGCCGGCTTTTCCTTTGGGGCGGGCGTGGGGTTGCGGGCGGCGTGTCCGGATGCGCGGGTGGCGGCGGTGATCGCGTTGGGCACACCTGTAGAGGCAGCAGGCCGCGAGTACGGCTACGAATTTCTGCACGACTGCTCGAAGCCCAAGCTGTTCATCAGCGGGACCGAAGACCAGTTCTGCCCGCGCGAGCGGATCGAGAAGGTGGTGAAAGAGGCGGCGCCGCCGAAGGAACTGGTGCTGGTCGAAGGCGCGGACCATTTTTTTGAGGGACGGCTGGGAGAAGTGCAGAAGGCGATAAGGGAATGGGTGAAGAATCTGTGATCTGCGAACTGTGAACTGCGAACTGGAAAACCTCACCACGAAGGACACGAAGGCCGGCACGAAGCAAGAGAGAGAAACACAGGGGAAGACGTACGAGTTGGTTTAAGGGTCATTTCCCCACGTCTGCGCCGAAGAGCGTGGCGCAGACATGGGGCACCGTCGGCGTTCTACGGATAGAGGCACGTGCACCGGAGTGGTCGGGAGAGAGGTAGTGTCGTCCCTACGGGACTCTTTCCTATGCGACCAAGCTTCCCAGCACTTCCGTGCTGGGCTAACGAATTCCGTCCGCCTGCGGCGGACTGGACCTCGCGGATGCGACCGGCGGCGCGTCAGCGCTCCACGGATGCGGACACGTCTTTCCCCACGTCTGCGCCGAAGAGCGTGGCGCAGACATGGGGCACCGCAATACGATGCGCCGCCCGCCGAGGCGGGCTGGGTCAGGAGTGCTCCCTCGCACCTTGTCGCTCCAACACCGGGAGCGACAAGGGTGGGGCAACCTCGCGTTACCCCTCATTTCCTCACGTCTGCGCCGAAGAGCGTGGCGCAGACATGGGGCACCGTCAAGAACGTTTCACGTTTCGAGTTTCGCGGTCCCATGCGGTCGCTCCAGCCGCGGGAGCGACGCGGGTGGGGCAGCCGCACGATCTTTTTCCCACGTTTGCGCCCAACAGCAGGGCGCAAACATGGGGCACCTTCAGATGCGACCTACGCGGCCCTGCTCACTCGAAGGCTCGTCGGAGTAAGATGGTTTGCAATCATCGGTGCGGAAGCATGAAACGGTGGTACGCAGCGGTCGTAGCGGTGCTGGCGTTGATTCTTGCGACGTCGGAATCCGGGAGTCAGGGCAACCCGCGCGCAGCCGAGCAAACATTTGCCAGCCGGGATGGTGCGTTCGAGTTCAAGTATGCCGATTCTCTTGTCCTGTGCGGAAGAGACCTGGATCAGCCCGGTCTCTGGAGGCCAATCGAGTCCTGCACATCCTACATACCTCTCTGCCAGTACTCACCTGCGCACCCGGACAGCACGATAGCGTGCCTGGCCTACCCGGCCAGGGAGTACGAAGGCACGAACTTTGAAGGCGCGGCGTTGTCAGTGATGGAGCTCAAGGACGTCAGTACCCAGACGGAGTGCTTGAGGAGCCCGCCGGATTTGGCTGTATTCAACAGCCGTTTAGAAACAATCCATGGACTCCGATTCAGAGCATACGAGCGTGGGAGCGCGGCAACGGGTCACCACGCCAGTACGCATGTCTACAGGAGCTATCACAGGCAAAAGTGTTACGAAATGAACGTCACAATCGCAACTCAGCATGTAGATACTGAACCCCCACTCAAGGAATTCACTTCGCAGGACTTCGATCACGTATACCGCAGCCTGAAGCAAGTCCTTGATTCGTTTCGATTCCTGAAGTAACTCAGGAACCTCCCACCCTGTCGCTCCAACAGCGGAAGCGACAAGGGTGGGCAGCCGCGGGGTCTTTTTCCCACGTTTGCGCCCCAACAGCAGGGGCAAACAAGGGGCACCCAAGCCGTATAATCCCCGCCTACGATGTACGAAGAGACCGAACGCGAAGCGCCGGCGATCGAGATGCGGGCGGTAGCGCGCGCCATCTTCCAGGAGACGCTGGCGCAGTGCACCATCGCGCGGGCGTTCGAGCGGCACGTGAGCTGCCGGCGGGGCGTGCTGCGCATTGCGGAAGACCTGTACAACCTGGAGTCGTACAAGCGTACGTTCGTGGTCTCGATGGGCAAGGCGGCGCACGCCATGGCGGAAGCGCTGTTCGCCGAGGTGGGCGGGCTGGTGGAGGGAATCGCCGTGGGGACCACGCCGCCGCCTTCGCAGGTGATGGGATTCCGCTACTTCGAGGGCGGGCATCCGCTGCCCAACGCGGAGTCGGTGCGGGCAGCCACGGCCATCCTGCGCGCCTTGCAGGCGCAGGGGCTGGGGTCGCTGGTGATCTACATGATCAGCGGAGGCGGGTCGGCGGCGGTCGAGAAGGCGATCGACGAGGACATCTCGTTGGACGACCTGGTCGAGACGTATCGCGCGCTGGTGCACTGCGGCGCGCCCATCGCGGAAATCAATGCCATCCGCAAGCATCTTTCGGCGGTGAAGGGGGGACGCATGGCGCGCGCGGCGGCGGCGGCGCAGCAGGTCTCCGTGATGGTGTCGGACGTGCCCGAGGGCGCGCTGGACGCGCTGGCCTCAGGCCCGACCATGCCGGACTCTTCGACCGTGGAGGACTGCTATCGCGTAGCGCAACACTACGGCCTGGTTCCCGAACTGCCGCTTTCCGTGCGCTATCTGTTCGAGAAGCGGGCGCTGGAAGAGACGCCGAAGGCGGGCGACGAAGCGTTCCGGCGGGCGCGCTGGTGGCCGATCCTTTCCAGCGCGACGGCACAGGAGGCGGCGGGGGTGGCAGCGACGCGGCAGGGGTTCGTGGTGGACGTGGACAATCGCCCGGACGATTGGGATTACGAGCGTGCCGCCGACTACCTGCTGGGGAGGCTGAAGGAGATGCGCCAGAAGGCGGAGCGCGTCTGCCTGGTGTCGGTGGGCGAGGTGACGGTGAAAGTGGGGCCGCAAAGCGGCACCGGCGGCCGCAACGCGCAGTTCGCGCTCCATTGCGCAGAGAAGATTGCCGGCCAGAACGTCACCGTGTTGAGCGCCGGGACCGACGGGATCGACGGCAACAGCCCGGCGGCGGGAGCGGTGACGGATGGCACGACCGTGGCGCGGGCGCGCGCCCGGGGGCTGGATATCGAGGCTGCGTTGCGGGGCTTCGACGCGTACACGCTGCTGGAGGCGCTGGGGGACGTGATCGTCACCGGCCCGACGGGGACGAATGTGAGGGATGTGAGGGTGATGATGGCGTATTGAGGCGATTTGGAAGTTTGGAAATTTGGTAATTGAGTAATTTGGTGGTTGGAGAATCGAAGAATTGAATCAGTGAATCAGTCAATCATTGAGTCAGTGAAAGTCCTGGATTGAACATGGGGCGCAGACCGGAAAGCGGCCAGCCGAGAGCGGAAGGCCGAAACTGGAAAGCAGAGGCCGCAGAGCGGGAAGCCAGGAGCCAAGACCAAACAATCTAGAAGAAGCGCGTTACACCTTCCTCCAACACCACCACGCGATCGCTGACGCCGTGGCGGCGGGCTTCGTCGGCGAGGAACTGCAAGGGTTCGTGGAAGGGCTCGTGCGACAGGCGGAAGCTGCCATAGTGCATGGGTACCAGCCAGCGTGCGCCGAGATCGAGGAAGGCCTGCACGGCGTCGGCGGGGCTGGTGTGCACGGCGCGGAAGCTGGGCGGGTCGTAGGCGCCGATGGGCAGCAGGGCCAGGTCGGGACGCAGGCGGCGGCCGATCTCGCGGAAGCCTTCGAAGTAGGCGGTGTCGCCGGCGTGGTAGAGCGACTGGTGGCCGTTGCGCAGGACGTAGCCGCCGTATCCGCGATGCATGTCGGTGAGGACGCGCGCGCCCCAGTGGCGCGAGGGGACGTGAGTGATTTCGACACCGCCCAGGCGCCAGGTGTCCCACCAATCCATCTCGATGATCTCGCGGAAACCGAGGCGGCGAACCAGGTCGCGCACATCGCGCGGGACGACGATGGCGGGCGCGTGCCCGGTGAGCCGGCGGGTGGCGCGCGCGATGGCGCGCAGGGACGGCCGGTGCAGGTGGTCGAAATGGGCGTGAGTGACGAGAACGGCATCGATCGCGGGAAGGTCGGGGACGCGCAGGCCGGGACGCCGCAGGCGCTTGAGCACGAACAGCCAGCGGGCGAAGTTGGGATCGACGACCAGGTTCCGATGGCCGATCTGGATGAAGAAGGCAGAGTGGCCGATGAAGGTGAGGGCCAGTTCGCCGTTGCGCGCCAGGATGGGGCGGTGGGTGCGTCCGGTGCGCGGCGTGACCGCCGAATGGCGGATGAGGCGCGTGAAGTTGCGCGCCCGGCGGCGCAGAGGAACGTCCATCATAGATACAGATGTTGCCGGCCCAGCCGGCGATGCGGCGCCGAAGGCCGGAAAGTGGATGATACAGGAAAGTGGTTGTGATGCACGAGAGGAAGGGCGATCTCAGCGAGTCGGCCGTGCAGCCTAGCGGTTAGGCATTTGGTGAATCCGGGTAGGACCGAGTTTCCCTAACAGGCGAGCAACGAAGCGCTCGCCAGGGATTGGTGGTACCTCTTGGCCGTCCCTCGTTAGGATCGAAGCGCACACACGGACACACTCAGAGCAGATGAAGGCATTGTTGTCAGGTGCGGCGATGACAGACTCAAGTTCCTCGCCGACTTCTTGCAGAAGGAACACCTTGCAGGACCGGACATGGCAGTAGCCTACCGCTTCTCCCGGGGGTGACGCCACAGGTTCATTGAGAACTTCTTCCCATAAGGCGGTCGGCCGACCGGGAAGGGGTGAAAAAAGGCAACCCTACGGTCCCTCGACTCGCCCTCGCTTGCCCCCTCGTCCGCCATGGCGGACGAGCGGCCGCTCGGGCTCGCTCGGGGATGGCAATCAAAAATGGATGGATAACGGCACGGCTGAAGCCGTGCCCTGATACGAATCGAGAGAGGTAAGTGTCGTCCCTACGGGACTCCTTCCTACGTGACCAGTCTTCCCAGCACTTCCGTGCTGGGCTAACGGATTCCGTCCGCCTGAGGCGGACTGGATCCTATAAGGACCGCCGGTGCGTCGGGGCTCCACGGATATGGGCACCGTTGAGGTAGCTATCCCACGTCTGTGCCAAAAGGCGTGGCGCAGACGTGGGGCACCGTCGAGGTGGTGGGGCACCGTCGAGATGGCTCGAACCGGCAGCATCCGCGCACATTCAAGTTCGGCTGCTTGACCACGGGGCCACGCTCCTTTGTAATCGGAGATTCGATTTCCCGACAGGAGGAATCATGCGGATTGCGTTCCTTGGCATGGGCATCATGGGGCGGCCGATGGCGGCCAATCTGGTGAAGGCCGGACACGAAGTCACGGTGTGGAACCGGACGCCGGGGAAGGCACCGGAAGGAGCGCGTGAGGCGGCGTCGGCGCGCGAAGCGGCGCGTGACGCGGAAGTGGTGTGGATGTGCGTGCCGGATACGGCAGCGGTGGAGCAGGCCTTGTTCGGTCCGGAGGGAGCGGAGAGCTCGCTGCGGCCGGGCATGGTGGTGGTGGACTCGAGCACCATCTCACCGGAGGCCACGCAGCGCTTCGCGGAGCGGGTGCGCGGACGGGGCGCCGAGTATGTAGACGCTCCCATGACCGGTTCCAAGGCGGCGGCGGAAGCCGGCACGCTGATCTTCATCGTGGGAGGGAGCGAATCGGCGATCGAGAGGCTGCATCCGCTGTGGGGCGCGATGGGCAAGCAGGTGATCCGGATGGGGGGCACAGGTATGGGCCAGGCGGCAAAGCTCGGACAGAACCTGATGGTGGCCCTCGCGTACGAAGGCTTTGTCGAGGCGCTGACGCTGACACGCAGGCTGGGCGTGGCGCCGGATTCGTTCCTGGCGCTGGTGCGGTCGTCGATGGCGCGCTCCGGGGTGGTGGACTACAAAGCGCCGTTCGTCGAGCGGCGCGATTTCTCCCCCAACTTCCCGCTGCGGCTGATGCACAAGGACCTGCACCTGATGCTGGAAGCGGCGCGGCGGCACGGCGTGCGGCTGCCGGGCGTGGAGGCCGTGGACGCGGTGTACGAGGCAGCGAGTCGCGAAGGACACGATGATCTGGACTATGCGGCGACGTTGTTGATGATCGAGAAGTGGGCGGGGGCAGAGGCGGCGTAGAACAAGCAATTACAGAACTATTACAGATGGGGCGGCGGGGAGTTGGTAGGCTGAGCCATCGGTTGATGTGAGCCGACCCGCGAGCGAGGACATGGAACAGGAAACGGCGGCGCTGGAGAGGCCGAAGCAGATCAACTGGGTGACCGCTGTCTTCATGGCAATCTTCCATGCGGGGGCGGTGGCGGCGCTGTTCTTCTTCAGTTGGTCGGCGCTGGCGGTGGCGGTCTTCCTCTACTGGTTGGCGGGCAGCCTGGGCATCGGGATGGGATATCACCGGCTGCTGACGCATCGTGGATACAAGACGCCCAAGTGGGTGGAATATTTCCTGACCCTGTGCGGCGTGCTGGCGATGCAGGGCGGGCCGATCTTCTGGGTGGCGACGCACCGCATTCATCACCGCTTCAGCGACGTGGAGGGCGATCCGCATTCGCCGCGCGACGGCGGATGGTGGGCGCATATGGGATGGATCCTGACCGGGCGGGCGCTGCATCATGACGCCGCCATCCTGGCCAAGTACGCGCCCGACCTGGCGAGAGACCGCTTTCAGGTTTGGATCAGCAAGTATCACTACGCGCCGCAGGTCGTTCTGGGAATCGCTTTGTTGGCGGCGGGCGGGTGGCCGTGGCTGCTGTGGGGCATGTTCCTGCGCACGGTGCTGGCCCTGCACAGCACCTGGCTGGTGAATTCGGCGACGCACATGTGGGGCAGCCGGCGCTTCCAGACGCGCGACGATTCGACCAACAACTGGTGGGTGGCGTTGCTGAGCTTCGGCGAGGGCTGGCATAACAATCACCATGCGCATCCGACCTCGGCGCGGCACGGGCTGGCGTGGTATGAGCTGGACATGAACTGGATGGGCATCTGGACCTTGAAGGTGCTCGGCCTGGCGCGTGACATCAAGCTGGTGAAGCTGAAAGAACCGGCGAGAGAAGAAAGCGAAACCGTGCCGGCCTTGGCAGAAGCCGCAGGCGATTAGTCCGCCATCACCCCTCCCAAGCCTGCAGGGTACAATCCTTGCAGGCTCTTTCTCTTCTGCGGTCCTGGCGATGAACCTGCGCACACGACGCAAGTCGGTGGTGTTCTTCGTGACGCTCGGCGCCTGCCTGATCGCGGCGGCCGTGGCGCTGAACGTGAGCTGGATCGTGCTGCACTGGCGCACGCTGGGCTGGCTGCTGCTGGGCTCGATCCTGTCGCTGGCCATCATCGCGGGGCTGGTGCTGAACACCATCTTCCTGGTGCGGGAGATCCGGCGCAACGAACAGCACGACAGTTTCCTGAACGCGGTCACGCACGAGCTGAAGACGCCCATTGCATCGCTGCGGCTGTACCTGGAGACGCTGAAGTCGCGCGAGGTGGACGAGCAGCAGCGGCGGGAGTTCTACGACGTGATGCTGACGGACAGCGACCGGCTGCTGCGCACGGTGGAGCAGGTGCTGCTGGCGGCGCGCACCGGGCAGGCTGGCCGCAGCCTGGCGCGGACGCCGATCGACGTGGCGGAAGTGGTAGAGGAGTCGGTGGCGCTGGCGCGAACGGCATACAAGCTCAACCCGGAGGCGGTCCGCTTCCACGCCGCCAATGGACACGGCGCCCCGGTAGTGCTGGGAGACCGCAACGAACTGCACGCCGCATTCACCAACCTGATCGAGAACGCCATCAAGTATTCGCATCAAGGCGTGCAGGTGGAAGTGGAGGTGGCGACGCCGGACACGGAGCACGTGACGGTGCAGGTGCGGGACCGCGGCGTCGGCATCCCGCAGGACGAACTGAAGCGCATCTTCAAGCGCTTCCATCGCGCGCCGGGGCGACTGACCACGCGGGTGAAGGGCACTGGTTTGGGGCTGTTCATCGTGCGCTCGGTCATCGAGAAGCACGGCGGACGGGTGCGCGCGGAGAGCGCGGGTGCGGAGCGGGGCAGCACCTTCACGGTGCAGTTGCCGAGAGCGCGGGCATGAGCGCGGTGCTGATAGTCGAGGACGAAAAGCACCTGGCCAACGGCCTGCGCTTCAACCTGGAAGCGGAAGGCTATCGCGTGGAGCTGGCGGGGGACGGGGAGCGCGCGCTCGAACGGCTGAAGGCACCGGAGGCAAGCTACGACGCGGTCATCCTGGATGTGATGTTGCCGGGTGTGGACGGCTTCCAGGTGGCGACGGAACTGCGGCAGGCGGGCGTGTTCACGCCCATCCTGATGCTGACGGCACGCGGCCGGCCGGAGGACGTGCTGCGCGGATTCGAGGCGGGCGCAGACGACTATCTGCCCAAGCCCTTCGACCTGGCGATCCTGCTGGCCCGGCTGCGCGGCCTGCTGCGGCGGCATCGCTGGTCGCGGAAGAGCGGGGAAGAGGCGGCGCCCGCGAACGCCGGCACAAAGTCGCGTCCGGCCAACGGGCCGGAAGCGGATGAGTTCGTTTTCGACGGCAAGCGCATCGATTTCGGCGCTTTGGAGTTGCATGTGGCGGGCCAGGTGGTGCGGCTGACGGCCATGGAAGCGGAACTGCTGCGCTACCTGGTGCAGCACGCCGGCAAGGCCGTGTCGCGCAAGGCGATGCTGCGCGACGTATGGGGCTTGAGCGAGGAGACCGACACGCGGGCCATCGACAACTTCATCGTGCGGCTGCGGCGGTACATCGAGAAAGTGCCTTCCCGCCCGCAGCACCTGCTGACGGTGCGCGGGGTAGGCTACAGGTTCATTCCGGTCCCGGGGAAGCCTCCGGAGTAAAGGCCGCGCCCCGTTGCTTGAGCCCGCGGGCGGTGACCCGAGGCATTGATTTCGAGTAGAATC
Organism: Terriglobales bacterium; assembly: GCA_035573675.1. Classification (NCBI taxonomy): domain Bacteria; kingdom Pseudomonadati; phylum Acidobacteriota; class Terriglobia; order Terriglobales; species Terriglobales bacterium. The sequence continues at coordinate 281,226 of DATMAB010000018.1, read as the reverse complement.
TGCGAGTTATAAGTAGTGGGGTTCCTGGGACCGGTTTCGTGCCGGTGGAAGGAGAACGTCCCATGACCGCCCCGCACCGCAATCGTCCGCATGATGGACAGGGCGTCGAGGTGAGCGCGCCGCGCGGCAAGCTGATCGTGCTGGCCGCCAGCGATTCCGAATCCTCCGAATACCTGCGCAGCACCTGGCGGCAGATGCTGCTGGCCACACTGCCCTATCGCTACGCCAAGTGGATGGGAACGGACTGGTCGCTGGCCAACGAACTGGCGGCCGACGGCCAGGCCAAGTACGTGCCCCACGGTCTGCGCGTGGTGGAAGCGCTGCTGCTGAAGAAGTTCACGCCGGAGCAGATTGCGGTCTGCTATCCCGACCAGTTGGAACTCTTCGTCGGTAGCGAAACGCGGGTGGTCGGCGTACACGCCCACAACCCGCTGGGCATCACGTTCGCCACCGACATCTACCCGATGCTGTACGGCGCCACCGCCGAGCCCATCAACGCCTACGAGTTCCGGCGCATGATCCTGCATCCGGCCATCTGGCGGCACAAGGAACATCTGAAGGTCATCGTGGGCGGGCCGGGCTCGTGGCAGATCGAGAAGAAGAACCTGCAGGACGAATGGGGCGTGGACTGCCTGGTGGACGGCGAAGCCGAAGACGCCGTCCTGCCGCTGTTCGAAGCAGCGGTGCGCGGCGAACCGCTGCCGCGCAAGGTGGAGTGCCACAGCCCGCGGCTCGACCACATTCCGCCCATCCAGCACCGCTCGACGTTCGGCGTGGTGGAGATCACGCGGGGCTGCGGGCGGGGCTGCCAGTTCTGCTCGGTGGCGCTCAGGGGAGGCAAGAGCATCCCGCTGGAGCAGATCCTGCACAACGTGCGCGTGCAGGTGGCCGAGGGCGCCGACACCATCCTGTTCACGACCGAGGACCTGTTCCTGTACGAGCAGGGGCCGAAGTTCCAGACCAATCGCACGGCGCTGAAGAAGCTGTTCGAATCGGTGGCCGCAGTTCCGGGCGTGAGGCACATCATGTTGACGCACGGCACCATCGCGCCGGTGGTGCTGGAGCCGGAGGTCATCGAAGAACTCTCGCCCATCGCCGTGCCCATGGCGGTGGGCCAGCACAAAGCCTCCACGCATCCGGACCACCGCTACGCCAACCTGTTCGTCGGGCTGGAGACCGGTTCGCCACGCCTGTTCACCGAATACATGAAGGGCAAGGGCTACCCGTTCCGTCCGGAGCAGTGGCCGGACGTAGTGTTGAAGGGGATGGAGATCCTGAACCGGCACAACTGGTTCCCGTTCTGCACCTGGATCATCGGGCTGCCGGGTGAGACGCGCGAGGACACCAAGCAGACGCTCGACCTTCTCTACTGCCTGAAGGACGCCAAGTGGTGCGCCATCCCCACGCTGTTCGTGCCGCTGGAAGACACGCGGCTGGAGAAACAGGAAAGCGCGAAGCTGGTGAGAATGACCGACCTGCAGTGGGAAGTGTTCTTCACCTGCTGGCGGTACAACCTGGACTTCTATCGCAACACTCCTTCCGTGCAACTGAAGTTCAACCTGGGCGTTCCGATCTATTACTACCTGCTGGGGCGGCGGCTGTTCGGTCCGGAGATGAAGTATCCGCTGTTCCGGCTGGGCCACTTTCCGGAACGCTTTCTGCGGCGCAAGCTCTACCTGGACTTCAGCGGAGGCACGAAGGCACGCTATCGCGTTCCCGAGTCCGTTCCCGTGCCGGAGCACCATTCGCGGCCGGCATTGCCGGAACTGGTGCCACTCGGGGGAGCGCTGAGTGCGGGAGCGAGCGCGGACGACTAAGTTCTTCAGGCAATCTGCGGCTGCCCCACGTTTCCGCTGCTGCGGAGGATAATCCTGACCATAATCGGGCAACAGCTCGGTCACTATCGCATCGAGGCGCAGATCGGCGCGGGCGGCATGGGTGTAGTGTATCGGGCGCAGGATGAGAGCCTGGGCCGCGCGGTGGCGCTGAAGCTGGTGGGCGAGCGCTTCCTGGCTGACCGCAAAGCTCGTAAACGTTTGATTGACGAGGCGCGGAATGCCTCCGCTCTGAACCATCCCAGCATCTGCACCATCTTCGAGGTCGGAGAAGCCGACGGTCACACCTACATCGCCATGGAGCATGTGGAAGGGCGCACGCTCAGCAGCATGGTCCTGGGGCAGGGGCTGCCGCCGGAAACGCTGCTGCGCTACGCGGTGCAGATTGCCGATGCGCTGGCGCATGCGCATCAGCGTGGCGTGATCCATTGTGACTTGAAAAGCGCGAACGTGATGATCACGCCGGAGGGGCGCGCCAAGGTGCTGGACTTCGGCCTGGCGAGGCGAGAGCGGGAACAGGAGATCGAGGAGGCGACACGCTCACGCATGTCGCTGACGGAAGCCAAGACGGTAGCGGGCACGCTGCACTACATGCCGCCGGAGGTGCTGCGCGGCCAGGCGGCGGATGAGCGCTCCGACATCTGGTCGCTAGGGGTGATGCTGTACGAGATGGCGGCCGGCCGGCTGCCGTTCACGGGAGCGACCACCTACGAGCTGAGTTCGGCCATCCTGCGGGAGCCGTTACCAGCGCTTCCGGCAAACACGGGAAGCGGGTTGCGGGCGGTGGTGCAGCGCTGTTTGAAGCGCGAGCCGGGGGAGCGTTACCAGAAAGCCAGCGAAGTGCGGGCGGCGCTGGAGACGCTGGAGTCGAGCACCGAGGTGACCGTTCCGGTGCGTCCGGCAGGAGAACGCCGACGCGTCCGGTGGTGGGCGGTGGCTGGTGCGGCCCTGCTCAGTGCCGCAGCGATGATTGCGGTAGTGATTGGTGAAATGCCATTCAAGGCCGGGGTCGCTCCTGTCGCGAAGCGCGACCCAATGTTGGACTCGGACGGCAAACCGTCTGCACATGAAGAAGCCAATGAATACTTCCAAAAAGGACTGTTGTTTCTGAACACGCAATTCCAGGTGCCGCGGGCGCGAGAAATGTTTGAACGGGCACTGGTAATTGATCCCCGTTTCGGCAAGGCGCGAGCGGTTTATGGGTTCTCTTTCGTGCTCCTGGTCGAGGGTGGCTACTCGAACGATTCCGCCCTGCTCTACCGGGCGGAAGCAGAAGCGCGGCGTGCGCTGCAAGACGACCCTACGGCCCGGCAGGCACGAATCACGCTGGCGGGCGTCTATCTGCTGCAAGGACGCAAAGAGATGGTTCCTGGGGAACTTGAGCAGGTATTTCAACTCGACCCGGGTTCCGGGCTGCCGGCCACGATGTGGGGGCTGCTTTACCACAGGTTCAATGGGGACTACGGGCGTGCGGAAGAGCTAGCCAAAGAAATGCTTGCCGGCAAGCCGACGTTTTTCCCGGCCCGCACCTACTTGGGAGAGATGTTGCGCGAGCAGGGCAAGCTGGAGGACGCCATTCGCGAGCAGGAAAAGGTATTGGAGCAGGACCCGACCAATATTCTGGCTCTCGGCCACCTCAGCCGCACCTACCTCGACCTGGGAGACACGGCCAAGGCGCGGGCGACGCTTGAACGTGTGAAGCCGGAAGACCGCCAGAACTACCGCGTCCGGCTCGCGCGCGCCCTGGTGCTGGCCCGGGAAGAAAAACAAGCGGAGGCGCTGAAGGAGATGGACGCCGAAGTGGAAAGGTATGCCGGAGCCCACTCGCTCATGAATGCCCAGGCGGCTGCCTTCTATGCGGCAGTGGGGGAGAAGGAAAGGGCCTTGGAGTGGCTCGACCGTGCCGTGCGCAATGGAGATGAACGAGCGGAGTATTTCCAGCGCGACCCGCTGTTGGCCGGCATTCGCGACGAACCACGGTTCAAACAGGTGCTGGAGTCCATCGCCTACCGGCGCCAGCAGAGAGTGGGGAAATGAGCGGTCCGGTTTGAGCGATTCGGAATCAGCTCTGCTCGTCCCCGACGTGAGCTCGCTACTCCGTGATCTTCACAAACGTCCGCCAGATTGGACGCGTCTCCAGGACCACGTCGAAGCGATAGACTCCCGGGGAGACGTTAGCGATATCCACGTCCCACGTGCTGTACGACGATGTGCCCGGATTCAGGCGCAGCGTTCCGGGTTTAGCCTGGTTGACCAGACGGTTGTTAACGTCGTAGATGAGCAGGGAACTCTTGCCCTTGCGCTTCTCCTGGGGTCTCCAGAGCACGTAGACGGTGATTTTCTGGTCGCGGCGCGAGTATTCCCATCGCTCATCGACCGGCAGGGCAAAGGGAGCGCGCTTGTCCAATGCGCGAGCCACAGTCCCGCGATCGACGTTGCGGTCGCCCTCGAGCGCGGGAATGAAATAACCAGCGGCGGCCATATCGAGCAGGCTCCTTCCGCCCGACGTGCGGCTGGTTTCGGGAACCAGGTCAATAGGAACCGCAGTCACGCTGCGAAAAGCAACGTTCTGACTGGCCATGTTGCCCGGAAACGCACTCCAGTGGCTGGAGAGCGAGCTGATTCCGGGGATGACGGCCCCACCCATTACGCCGATTACCTCGCCATATTCATTCAGCAGCGGCGAGCCGACTGCACGCGTTGACAAGTGGTGGGAAACCGTGAGGCGCCCGCCGGCGTCCGGAAATCTCTGTGCGCCCTGGATGTCGGCATCGACAATGTTGCGACCGCCCGTGGCAGGAGCTTCGAGCGTGAAGCAGCGATCCCCAACCTGCCAGGACTTGGCGGGAGCCCGCGGCAGCGGAGGAGGCGAGCCACCGTCAAGACGCAGCAGCGCCCAGTCCTGCCAACGGTTGAAGTTCGCCACCAGGCTGACAGGAATGCGACGGCCATCGGCGGTGACCGCCATCAATGCGCTCGCACCGTCGATGACCTGAAAAGCCGTCAACACCAAGCCATCACCGAAGACGAAGCCCGAGCCGGTGCCTGTCGTGCGGCCGGTGGAATCCAGCCGCTCCAGGAGCACGGTTGAAGCCAGAGCACGCTGGTAGATCTCCGAGACCGGAAGCAAGCGGCGCGAAGGCGTCTGCTCAGCCGGCTTGGGTTCGGCGACGATCTGGAAAGCGTGCGTTCCGGCGTGCTCGCCATCCACGTACGCCTCGAGCGCCCACAGCCCAGGTGCGGTGCCATCGGTCAGCGTAAGGGACCAGTAGGCGCCAAAGCGTTTCTGCCGCGCCTCATAACTGAAGTCGGAGAGCACGACCACCTTGCCCTCCGGATTCTTCCATCTGCCTTCGAAGCGATGGCTGCCCAATGGGCCGTCCCATTCGAAGTAAACGATGACGTGCCGGTCGTCCTTCAGGCTGAAAGTCGTACGTGGATCTTCGACGGTGTAGCGGCCGTTCTGCTCGGAGCCGTGAGACCCAGAGATGGAGCGCACCAGACGGAAGCGCGGCTCCGAAGCCGGCACGGCACCGGCCGATTGCGCCGCGAGATGAGCGGGGAGAGCGGCAGAGATGCAAAGATAACCTGCGAAACCAAATACGATGGAAGCAATACGGGGCCCAATGCGAGTCACTCCTGCAGCGGGCATGGGTTAAAGTCGTTCCTCCTCGACGTGGTTAGATCGTGATCCAGCACCACTCTTTCGTCAGCGGGGTCTGGTTGAACTGTTCGCCGCCCGTCTTCGTCACCCGCACCAGGTTGGAGTGGTTGTAGCCGAAGCCGCCCTCCGGATTGTAGAGGCCGGGCTCGTTGGAGAAGGTCATGTTCTCTTCCAGCACCATGGTGTCGCCGAGGGCGAGGTAAGGAGCCTGATGGCCTTCACTGCCTTCTCCGTGGGCGGGTCGATGATAGACGTATTTTTCCAGGCCCGCATCCTTGGCCAGCTTGAGCACACCTTCACCGACAACGTTGCAGGGCGTGCCCGCCTTCATGAGCTTCTGCTGCTCGAGGGTCATGGCGGTGTGCACTTCCCACATCTTGCGGTGGAGGTCGCCTACGCCGGGGCCGGCGATCTGCATGGCGCGATAGCCTTCGCCGCCGTAGCCGCCGATGCGGACGCCGGCGGCGATCTGGATGGCGTCGCCGCGCTCGATCTTCTTAAAGAAGAACTGGTTGGGGTGGGGGTAGGCGGTAGAGACGCCGGTGCGGCAGCCGAATCCGACATCGACGCCGACGCCGGTATGCGGCCGCCCGTCGAGCTTGAGGTACTTGCTGAGTTCGGCAGCGCCGAAGCCGCTGGCGGCGTGGCCGACTTCGAAGTCGGTGGCGTCGGTCCCGTAGGCCAGGATGTAGCTGCGGGCGAAGTCCATCATGCGGTCGTGCAGCGCGATGCCTACGCGGCAGAGCGCCAGCTCTTCCTCGGTCTTGACCTGGCGCATGCGCAGGAGCGTGTCCGCAACCGTCTTCCACTCGGCTTTCATCTGCGGCGTGGTCTTGCGCAGTGAGGCGGCTTCGTCGTCCGACAGGCGCGCCTCGAACCCGATGCGGCTGGAGCCGTGGCCGCGCTTCTCCAGCCCTTCGAGCATCCAGGCGAACAGATCGGCGGTGGGCCCGGCCGTCCACACCACCCGGTTGTAGGGGCCGTGATGGTGGTAGTCGAAATACCATTCGCCATCCTTGATCCACCAGGTCTGCCACAGGTCGCGGTCGAGGCCGGGATAAAAGATGGCCGGGTCGCCTTTCGCGGGCACGAACAGCCAAATGGCGCGCTCGGTGGTGGTGGCAAAGGCGCCGGTGAGGTACTGGATGTTGTCGGAACTGGTGATGACGGCGCCATCGAGCTTCTGTTCCACGAGCTTCTGCTGGAAGCGGCGCGTGGTCGCCTGGTACCACTCGGCAGGAAGACGGAAGGGACCGGTGAGCGGTGGATACTCCGTGGTGGGGAGCTTTCCGGCCTGGTTCTCGGCGCGCATCATGGCGCGCGCCGTATCGGGCGCAGCCAGCGCCGCGCCGGCCAGGGCGACCGACGACGACTTCAGGAACTTGCGACGTTGCATCAGCGAGTCTCCTCTCTGGTTAGGGCGCAGACATTCTACTCTGCAGGAAGCACATTCCAGGTCACAAGCCACGGTAGCTGCCACCATCGACCAGCAGCGTTTGCCCGGTGATGTAGGAAGCGCGCTCGGAGGCCAGCCAGACGATGGCGTCGGCGACTTCTCGCGGCTCTCCGATGCGGCGCAGGGGGACGTCGGTGGCCCAGCGCTCGTACATCTGCTGCACGCTGATGCCGGCCGCCAAGGCGCGCGTGGCTGCGAGCTCCCGCAGGCGGTCGGTGGCGGTGTATCCGGGAGCGACGTTGTTGACGGTGATGCCGTCCTTGCCGAACTCATTGGCCAGGCTCTTCACCAGCCCTACGACCGCGGCGCGTACGGCGTTTGAGAGCACCAGGTCCGCGATGGGCTGCTTGACTGAGACCGACGTGATGGTGATGAGGCGTCCCCAGCGATTGCGCTGCATGTGAGGCAACACGGCGCGAGCGAAGTGCACCACGCTGAGAAAGTTCTGCGCTACGGCCTTTCGCCAGTCGTCCTCCGAGGTGGAGAGGAAGTTTTTGGCGGGCGGGCCGCCGGCGTTGGTGACGCACACGTCGAGGCGCCCGAACTCGCGGGCCACCGACTCGACAAAGCGCGCCACGGCTTCAGCGTCGGTGACATCGAGGGCCTGCGCGAACACGCGGGCGCGGTGCTGGCGGCGGATCTCCTCGGCGGTGGACGCCAGGGTCTTTTCGTTGCGGGCGCACAGGGCAACGCTGGCGCCTTCCGCCGCGAAGGCTTCGGCGGCGGCGCGGCCCATCCCCTGGCTGGAGGCGGCGACGATGACGGCGCGGGCCTTCAATCCGGTGTCCATGAGGAAGGGAGATTATGCCAGAGTTTTGCCGTGCCTCCGGCCTCCGGGCGGGTTCGGTGCGCTTCCATAGCGCACCGTATAATCGGTGTGATTCCTTTGTGAGGACCTCATGTTTTCCTATGCGCGTGGCGCTCTGCTTTTCCTGGTGATCCTGCCGGCCGGATCGCCGGCTTTGGCCCAGGAGCCGCAAGAACCGCCGGATACCAGCGCCGAGATGTCCGCGACGCCACTGGAGCCGCAGTTTCCCCCGGGTCGCCGGCGTGAGAAGGATCCGCAGCAGATCGAGATGGAGCGCCGCCAGGCCAAGGCGCTGAACAAGCAGCGGCACGAAGAGCTGAAGAGCGACACCGAGAAACTCCTCGGGCTGGCCGAGCAACTCAAAGAGTACGTGGACAAGACCGACGAAAACATGCTCTCGCTCGACGTCATCAAGAAGGCCGAGGAGATCGAGAAGCTGGCCAAGCGGGTGCGCGAGAAGATGAAGGGCTACTACGGCCCGGTCATCAAGCCCTGAGGGCCCCGCCCGCAGAAAAAATCTGTAACCTCGAGGGCGGCGAGTCGCTCTCTTGCATACAGGAGATCAGTCATGCCTGAGGAGCAGGTGGTGACGGTGGGCGCGGCTGCCCATCTGAGCGACGAAGAGATCGTCGCGCGCGTGTTGGCGGGCGACCGGGCGCTGTTCGAGATCCTGATGCGGCGTTACAACCAGCGCCTGTATCGCGTGGCGCGGGCCATCCTGCGCGAGGACGCGGAGGCGGAGGACGTCATGCAGGAAGCCTACGTGCGCGCCTACGAGCATCTGGACCAGTTCGCCGGGCGCGCCAAGTTCTCCACCTGGCTGACCAAGATCGCCGTGCATGAGGCGCTGGCCCGGGCGCAGAAGCGCGGCCGTTTCGACGGGCTGGATTCCATTGCGGATTTGGAAGGAGACATCATGGCGAGCCTCAGCAAGCCCGAGCAGACACCCGAACGAGCGGCCGCCCAGGGGGAAACGGCCCGGCTGCTGGAGCAATCCATCGAGGCGCTGCCGGCCGCCTACCGGTCGGTGCTGGTGCTGCGAGACGTGGAAGAGATGAGCACGGCGGAGACGGCCGAGGCGCTGGGCCTCACGGAGTCCAACGTGAAGATACGCCTGCACCGCGCGCATGCCCTGCTGCGGAGGGAACTTTATGCGCGCGCGGGCGCGAAGAGCGTGGACGCGTTCCAGTTCCACGCTTCGCGTTGCGACCGAGTGGTGGAGAACGTGATGGCGCGCATCGCGATGCAGCCGGCAGGGCGCGCCTAAGCTCTAGGGTACACCCGGCGTCGTTCCGATCATCTCTGGCTTTGTTTCGGCGGCGTGGGTGATGCGCATGCCGTAAAACGACCGGTAGACGAAGAACACCGAAACGGCAAAGAACGCGGCGGCCAGCACATGGCTGGCGGCGGCGCCGGCATCGTAGGTCAGCTTGACGGCCAGTTCCACGGCCAGCAACCCGAACAGCGTGGTGAACTTGATGATGGGGTTCATGGCCACCGACGAGGTGTCCTTGAAGGGATCGCCCACCGTGTCGCCCACCACGGTCGCGTCGTGCAGGGGCGTGCCCTTCTGCTTCAGTTCGACCTCGACGATCTTCTTGGCGTTATCCCAGGCGCCGCCGGCGTTGGCCATGAAAATGGCCTGGTAGAGGCCGAAGATGGCGATGGAAATCAGGTAGCCGATGAAGAAGAACGGCTCCACGAAGGCGAAGGCCAGCGTGCCGAAAAACACTGCCAGAAAGATGTTGAACATGCCGCGCTGCGCGTACTGCGTGCAGATGTGGACGACCTTCTTGCTGTCCTCGACCGAGGCCTTTTCCACGCCTTCCAGCCTGATGTTGGCCTTGATGAACTCCACGGCGCGGTAAGCGCCGGTAGTGACGGCCTGGGTGGAGGCGCCCGTGAACCAGTAGATCATGGCGCCTCCGGTGATGAGGCCGAGCACGAAGGGAGCATGCAGCAACGAGAGCAGTTCCTTGTTCACCGTGAGGCCCTGCGTAAGGGCCATGATGATGGAGAAGATCATGGTGGTGGCGCCCACGACGGCGGTCCCGATGAGCACCGGCTTGGCCGTGGCCTTGAACGTGTTGCCGGCGCCGTCGTTTTCCTCCAGCATGTGCTTGGCGCGATCGAAGCTGATGTCGAAGCCGTGTTCCTTGCGGATCTCCTCCTTCACGCCGGGGATCTGCTCGATGAGCGACAGTTCGTAGATGGACTGCGCGTTGTCCGTGACCGGGCCGTAGGAATCGACGGCGATGGTCACCGGGCCCATGCCCAGGAAGCCGAAGGCGACCAGGCCGAAGGCGAACACCGGCGCCGCCACCATCACGCTTTCCAAGCCCTGCGAGGCCACCAGGTAAGAGATGGCCATGAGCGTGACCATGGAGAGGCCCAGCCAGTATCCGGAGAAGTTGCCGGCCACAAAGCCGGAGAGGATATCCAGCGAGGCGCCGCCCTCGCGGGCCGAGGTCACGATCTCCTGCACGTGACGGGATTGCGTCGAGGTGAAGACCTTCACCAGCTCGGGGATGAGAGCGCCGGCCAGGGTGCCGCAGGAGATGATGCTGGCCAGCTTCCACCACAGGCTGCCATCGCCGCCGAGCTCCGGAATAATGAAGTAGGAAACGACGTAGGTCAGCGCGATGGAGACGAAGGAAGTAAGCCAGACCAGCGTGGTGAGCGGGGCCTCGAAGTGCATCTCGGTAGCGTGGCCGTAGCGCGCCCGCGCTACCAGGTCGTTCAGAAAGTACGCGCCCGCACTGGCGACCAGCATCATGATGCGCATGAGGAAGATCCACACCAGGAGCTGCACCTGGACGACGGGATCCTTGACCGCCAGCAGAATGAAGGTGATCAGGGCCACGCCGGTAACGCCGTAAGTCTCGAAGCCGTCGGCGGTGGGGCCTACCGAGTCGCCGGCGTTGTCGCCGGTGCAATCGGCGATGACGCCGGGGTTGCGGGCGTCGTCTTCCTTGATCTTGAAGACGATCTTCATCAGGTCGGAGCCGATATCGGCGATCTTGGTGAAGATGCCGCCGGCGATGCGCAGCGCGGCCGCGCCCAGCGATTCGCCGATGGCGAAGCCGATGAAGCAGGGGCCGGCGTAGTCGCCGGGCACGAACAGCAGGATGAACAGCATGATGAGCAGCTCGACGCTGATCAGCAGCATGCCGATGCTCATCCCCGCCTTGAGCGGGATGGCATAGATGGGGAAGGGCTTGCCGCCCAGGCTGGCGAACGCCGTGCGCGAGTTGGCAAAGGTGTTCACGCGGATGCCGAACCAGGCCACGCCGTAGCTGCCGCCGATGCCCACCAGGCTGAAGAGCAGGATGATGACCACACGGATGGCCTCGAACTTCAGCAACACGCCGAAGTAGAGGACGATGACGGCGGCGATGAACGCTTCCAGCACTAGGATGAACTTGCCCTGGGTGACGAGGTAGGTCTTGCAGGTCTCATAGATGAGCTCGGAAATGTCGCGCATGGCGCGGTGCACGGGCAGGTTCTTGAGCTGCATGTAGATGACCAGGCCGAACACCAGTCCGAGGATGCAGAACAGGATGCCCACCAGCAGCAGGCGGTGGCCATCCACGCCCAGGAAGTGGACCTGGGAGACGTCGGGCAGAATCAGGGACGCTTCGCCGCCGGGCTGGTGCTCCGGGGTTTGGGCGAACGCGGGCGCTGCCAGAAGCGCCAGCAGCGAGAGAGCCACGATGAGGGCCTTGGCAGGGCGGACAAGCGCCGCCGGGACCGTGCGCATAGTACCTCCGAAATCCAACCTCATGTAGGGGTGTGACGCGCTTCCACTAGAAGGGAACAGAGGTAGCTTGGCCGCGCCGCGCGTCCCCCAGAGCACGCGGCACTGGCGGGACGAAACATTTTTATAGCACCGGGCCTCGGGGGCGGTCAACGCGAGGCGCCCGATCCGTCATTCGTAACGCAAGGCTTCAATGGGGTCGAGCCTGGCCGCTTTGAGCGCCGGCCAGAAGCCGGACGCCACGCCGACCAGCGTCAGAATCACAAACGAGATGGCCATCACAGAACCGGAGGCGCGCAGGATGATATCGCCCTCGTTGTTGGGCGTCTTGTAGAAGTCGCTGTAGAGCGGCATGGGCGGGATGATGTGGGTAAGGGCGATGGCCAGCAGCATGCCGATGAGCCCGCCGGCGAAGGTCAGCACCAGCGACTCGATGAGGAACTGCATCAGGATGTGGCGCGGGCGGGCGCCGATGGCCTTGCGCAGCCCGATCTCGCGCGTCCGCTCAGTCACCGAAACCAGCATGATGTTCATCACCCCGACGCCACCCACCCCCAGCGTCATGGCGCCAATCAGGCCCATCAGGACCTCCAGGGCGATGGCGAACTGCCGCATCTCGATGTTGTTCTCCACCGTATTCCAGACCGGCGTGGCCTTCTCATCGTTGGGATGGAAATGGTGGCGGCGCGCCAGGACGGCACGGGTGGCCGCGATCGCCTTCAGGTGCACGGCCTCGTCCACCGGCTGAATCAGGATCATGTCGGGGTCGCGGATGCTCATCAGGCCGCGCAGGGTCACGTAGGGGACGAAGGCGCAGTCGTTATCCTGGCAGTTGTTGGAGCTGTCCTGGATCTTCAGGCGCAGCATGCCGATGACTTCGAACTGGCTCCCGTTGATGCTCACGAACTCACCCACCGGGATGCGGTTGCCGAAGACCTTCTTGGCGGCATCCGGACCGAAGATGACCACGCGGCGCTGTTCGATGAAGTCGCTTTCCTGGAAGTAGCGGCCGTGCTCGACATCGAGCTTGCGCATCTCGCCATAGGGGTATTCGACGGCCTTCACCATCACCGAGACGACGCGATTGTTGTACTTGAAGCCGAAGTTGTCGTCATATTCGGCGCTAGCGTTCTTGACCAGCGGCACTTCTTCGCGGATGGCCTGCACGTCCTCGAAGGTGAAGCGGATGCGCTTGCCGGCGCGCTGGCCTCCGGCCTGCATGCTGGTCTGGCCTCCCCAGAAGTGGACCACATTGTTGCCGATGCCCAGCATGGCGTTGATGACGCTGTCGCCCAGCCCCTGTCCGTAGGCCAGCAGGATGACCACCGAGGCCAGCCCCCAGACGATGCCCAGCATGGTCAGGGCGGAACGCAGGCGGTTGCGCATCAGCGAATGCCAGCCCTGCACGATGGTTTCTCTCAGCAGCATAGGTTCACTCGTAGCGCAACGCCTCCACCGGGGTCATCTCGGCGGCGCGGTTGGCCGGATACATGCCGGCGGCGATGGTGATGATGGAGAGCGTGAGGAACGAAACCACCAGCGCCCAGGGCGAGATGACCGGAGCGGGGATGAACTCGGGCCGAGGCATGTTGTCCATGGCGATGCAGATCCCCAGGCCGAACAGCAGCCCGCCGACGCCGCTCACCAGAGTGATGACGGCGGATTCAGCGAAGAACTGGCGGGCGATATCCTGCTTGGTCGCGCCGATGGCCTTGCGCACGCCGATCTCGCGCGTCCGCTCGGTCACCGAGACCAGCATGATGTTCATCACCCCAATACCGCCCAGGCACAAGGTGGTCACCGCGATGGCGCCGAAGAAGATGGTCATCACGTCGAAGATGCGCTGCACCAGCTTCGACCCCTGCATGGTGTTCCAGATGAAGAGCGCGTCCTTGTCGTTCCCGTCGAAGTGGTGCATGCGGCCCAGGACGCGCCGCACCTGCATCTCCGCTTCCTCGTGGTTCTCCGGATCGACCACCTCGAACACCAGGTTGTTGATCCAGCCCGGGAAGGTGCCGGGAAAACGGGGCGGGAAATCACGCGCCATCGCGGAGTAGGGAACGAAGAGCTGGGTATTGTCCGGGCCGCTGCCGTAGCTGGAGTTCTGGTTCTTCTTCTCCAGCACGCCGATGACGGTATAGGGAAAGCCGTTCATGGAGAGGGTGGCGCCCACGGCCGGCTTGCCCGGAAAGAGCTGGTTGCGGGCTTCCACCCCCAGCAGGACGACGCGCCGCGCCTGTTGCTCGTCTTCGTCGTTCATCAGGCGGCCCTCGGCGGGGCGCAGGGAGCGGAAGTTCTGGAATGCGGGCCAGACGCCGCGCACCGGCCGGTTGGCAGAATTGAATTCGCTCACTTCGAAGACCGCTCGGCGCAGTTCGGGGCTGACGTTCTTCACCAGATAGCATTCCTTGCGGATGATCTCGGCATCGCGCACCTGGAGCTGGATCTCGCGTCCGGCGGCGTAGCCACCGGCCTGCTGGCTGGTGCGGCCACCCCACACGATCACCAAGTCGGTGCCCAGGGTCTTCATGCGCTCCCTCTGGTCGCGGCTGAAGCCTTTGCCCAAGCCCACCATGAGGATGACCGAGGCGATGCCCCATACGATCCCGAACATGGTGAGGAAGCTGCGCATCTTGTGGGCGCGCAGCGTGGAGAAGGTCTGCCGCAAGATCTCGTACAGGTTCATGGCCGCCTGCGGACCTGCGAGATTGGACGCAGTGGAGAAGTCTTGGTTATCCGCCTAGCGGATGTCGATGTTGCCCGAGCCAGTTTCCAGGCGGATGAGCGAGCCGCCGCCGCCCACCGTGCCCCGCACCAGATCGCGACGCAGCGCGCCCTGCATGGTGATGGGGCGGCCGATGCGCACCGTGCCCGAGCCCGTCTCCGCATAAAGCTCGAAGCCGGAGCTCTCGGGGATGTGCAGGGTGATGTCGCCGGAGCCCGCCGTCAGTTTCCAGGGAGCGGTGGGTACGCCTTCCGCCTCGATCTCGCCGCTTCCGGTTTCCGCGGCGAGCGCCCCGCGAACGCCACGGATGCGCGCATTGCCGGAGCCTGTCTGCACCCGCACTTCGGAAGACTCGGTGAGCTCAAGGGTGACGTCGCCCGATCCGGTCTGGGCCGAAGTGCGGCCGGTGATCGCAAATGCGCGGATGTTCCCGCTGCCGGTATTGGCGCGTAGGCCGCCGGCGAGCGAATTCAGGTCGAGGTCGCCGGAGCCGCTTTCCGCGAACACTTCCTGGCGAATGGAGGAGATGCGCACGTTACCGGAGCCGGTGGAAGCTCGCACCGGGCCCTCCACGCCTTCTACAGACTGGTCGCCTGATCCGGTCGACGAACGGAGCTTGCTGGTGGCGGGTGTTACCACCTCGTAGCTGATGGAGACGTTCTGGCGCAGGTCTTCATCGCGAATCTTGCCGATGCGGATGATGTTGCCCACCTGGTCGATGGGCGGATTCGCCTGGATGCGCTGCACTTTTTCGGTGGCGGTGAGGCTCTCGAACAGCTTGCTGCGGGCGTGGATGCGGGCCCGGATCTGAACTGTGCCCGCAGTTCCCGGACGCACAGTGATGTCGCCCGAGCCGGTCTCGACGCTGAGATCGACCGGGCCAGTGACCTGAAGCGTGCGCTCGAATTGGCCAGTCGCCTCGTCGGCCAGAGCCGGCAGGGAAGCACTGAACAAAAGGGTCAGGAGCGCGGCTGGCCCGAGAAGTCGGCGGTAGTTCATGATCGCCTCCGGCCCGGCGGCGCGCAGGCCGCCGGGCTCGACAATCTGTCGTCACTGCAGGACAACCTGGTCGTTTTCCTTCAGCCCTTCCAGGACCTCGGTCTTGGCGCCGTTGGAGATCCCGATCTTCACCGCCAGCTTGCGCTTTCCGTCCTTGCCTTTCTTGTCCGGCACTTCGACGGATGCGTTGCGGTCCTTGTCGTAGATGAGGGCGCCCTCGGGAATCATCAGCACGCCTTTGTGCTCCTCCAGGAGGATTTCCGCGTTGGCTGTCATGGCGGCCTTCAGCTCGCCGGTGGCATTGTCAATGGACACCCGCACCTCGAAGGTGGTCACGTTGTCCTTCTCCACGCCCAGCGGCGAGATTTTGGTGACTTTGCCGTTGAAGGTCTTGTCCTTGAACGATTCGACCTTGATGCGAGCGGGCTGCCCCAGGAACACCTTGCCGATGTCGCTCTCGTCCACCTTGCCCTTGACGTAGACCTCGTGGGTGTCGCCGATGGTCATCACCAGGGTCGCCGAAGAACCGAGCACCAGGATGGAGCTGACGGCGTCGCCCACTTCCACGTTGCGGGAAAGCACGGTGCCGTCCATGGGCGCGATGAGGGTGGAATTACGGAACTCCTCCTCGGCGCGCTCCAGGTTGGCGCGAGCCTGCTGTACCTGGGCCTGGGCCTGGGCGACCTTGGCGCGTGCCACCACCATCTGGGCGCGCGCGATGTCGCGCTTGTTCACCGCCAACTCGTAGGCCTTCTGGGCGTCATCCAGGTTGGCCTGCGATACCACACCTTCGCGCGCCATCTGCTGGGCGCGCTCGTAGGCGCGCAGCAGAAGGGGAACGTCGGGACCCTGGGCGTCCACGCGGGCGCGTTCCAGGTCGGCTTCGGCGGCGCGGCGGTTGGCTTCCGCGGCCTCCAGCGCGGCCCTCGCTTCGCGCACCCGGGCCTGGATCTCTTCCTTATCCAGCTCGGCCAGGATCTGGCCGGTCTTCACGGTATCACCGGCGTCGACCATCAGTTTCTTGACGATGCCGCTGGCCTTGGACTTGATCTCGACCTTGGTGATGGGTTCGATCTTGCCCGTGGCCACCACGCTCTTGGCCAGGTCGCCCTTCTCCACCTTGGCCAGCTTGCTGGGGTCGATGGTGCCGCCGCCGCGGGTGAAGGCCACCAGCCCGCCGGCCATGACCAGCACGCCGAGCACGACTCCGCCGATGATCAGGAATTTCTTCTTGCGATTTTTTTTCTTGCCATTGCCGTTGGCCACGACTGCCTCCTGGCGGTGCCTTCCGGGGATACGTGCTGCGAGCAGCTAATCGTATGGTACGGCGGATCGTGCCGGTTGGTTCCCTCCGTGGGCACGAAACCTCGGGGCGCCCGAAAGCGTCCGGGCCCGGAGCGTGCCCGATCGGCCTCACCCTACGCCCTTTTAGACCCCGGTGCCTAAAAAAGGGAAGCGGCAACTCCCGCTTTTTGCAGGGGATGGACAGGCGTGGAAATCCTTCCCGGGCGGAGTGCTATAGAATCATGGTTTCCCATGATCACCTACGTGCTGCTGCGGGTGTTCCTGGTTCTGCTGCTGGTGGCGCTGAACGCGTTCTTCGTAGCCGCGGAGTTCGCGCTGGTCAGCGTGCGGGACACGCGCATCCAGCAGCTCATCGAGCAGCGGCGCATCGGGGCGCGGACGGTGCAGAAGCTGCACCAGAACCTGGACGAAGTGCTCAACGCCGTGCAGTTGGGCATCACCATCGCCAGCCTGGCGCTGGGCTGGATCGGGGAGGCCACCATGGCCGCGGTGATCGAGCCCCTGTTCCAGCACGTGCCCTACGCCGCCGTGTACGCCCACGCCATCGCCATCGGGGTGGCGTTCACCCTGATCACCTACCTGCACGTGATTCTGGGCGAAGTGGTGCCGAAGTCGCTGGCGCTGCAGCGCGCCGAGCGCCTGGCGCTGGCGGTGGCGGGACCCATGGACGTCGTCATGACCATCTTCCGGCCGTTCCTGGCCATCATGAACAGTTCTTCGCGGGTGGTGCTGCGGCTGTTCGGCTCGCGCCAGGTGCGCGAGGGCGGCGTCCATTCGCCGGATGAGCTGAAGCTGATCGTCACCGCCAGCCGGCGCGTGGGCCTGCTGCCGCCCCTGCAGGAGGAGATGCTGCACCGCGCCCTGGAACTGGGGAACGTGACGGTGCGCGAGATCATGACCCCGCGTCCCGACATCTTTTCGCTGCCCGGGGACATGTCGGTGGAGGAGGCGATGACGCGAGTCATCGAGAAGCAGCGCTCGCGCGTGCCGGTGTACGATCCCAAGCTGGGCCCGGAGTACATCGTGGGTGTTCTCTACGCCAAAGACCTGGCCCGCCTGATGCACCAGAAACTGGTGAAGTTCCGCGGCGGCGTGATACCGGATTCGCCCAGCGTCCACACTCCCATTCGGCAGGTGATGCGCGATGTGCTGGTGGTGCCCGACACCAAACCCGTGGCGGACCTGCTGACCGAGTTCCAGAACCGCAAGCGCCACCTGGCCGTGGTCGTGGACGAGTTCGGATCGACCGCGGGCGTGGTCACTGTGGAGGACGCGCTGGAGGAGATCGTGGGGGAAATCGAGGACGAGTACGATGTCACCGAGCAGCCGCCGCTTCCTCTGGGTTCGACCACCTTGATCCTCGATGGCGGCGAAAACATCCGCGACCTGGAGGCGCGCTACCAACTGCTCCTGCCGCGCGAGCAGGGTTTTGAGACCCTGGCCGGCTTCGTGCTGGCGCGCCTGGGCAAGATCCCGGCGCCCGGCGAGTGGTTCGACTTCGAAGGCCATCGCTACACGGTGCTGCAGATGGAGGGCCGCCGCGTCTCCCGCGTCAAGGTGGAGAGCTCGCGACCCGCACCGGTGGAGCGCGCCGGCGACTAGCCCTCGCATGTGATCCGCTACCTCGCAAGCCGCTTGCTGTACACCCTGCCGGTCATCTGGCTGGTGGTTTCGGTGGTGTTTCTGCTCATCCACCTGGTGCCCGGCGATCCCATCCAGCAGATGCTGGGAGAAGGAGCGGCCAGCGCCGATATCGAGAAGGCGCGTCGCGATTACGGCCTGGATGTTCCCCTGGGCCAGCAGTACGTCAACTACTGGAAGGGCGTGGTGCGCGGGGACCTGGGGAAATCCCTGCGCTTCGACCGCCCGGTGGGCGAACTCATCCGCGAACGCTATCCCTATACGCTGGGCTTGACCATCGCGGCGCTGGTGGTGGCAATCGCACTCTCCATCCCCGCGGGTGTGCACAGCGCGCGGCGGCGCAATCGCTGGGATGACCGGCTCATCAGCTTGGTCAGCCTGCTGGGCTTGTCGTTTCCCAACTTCGCCCTGGGCCCGATCCTGATTCTGGTGTTTTCCATCGAGCTGGGACTGTTGCCGGTTTCCGGTTCGGGCACGGCGGCCCATCTGGTGCTGCCCGCCATCACCATGGGCGGCGCGCTGGCCGCCATTCTGACGCGCATGATGCGCACCGCCATGCTGGAAGAACTAGGCCAGGACTACATCCGCACGGCCCGCGCCAAAGGGCTGAGGGAGCGCACCGTGGTCTACCGGCACGCCCTGCGCAACGCGCTGATCCCCATCCTGACAGTGGTGGGACTGCAATTCGGCGCGTTGCTGGCCGGCGCCATCGTCACGGAGACGATTTTTTCCTGGCCGGGCATCGGAAGGCTTACCGTGCAAGCCATCGGCAATCGCGACTACTACCTGGTGCAAGGCTGCATCCTGGCCATCGGGTTGACGTATGTGGCGGTGAACTTTGTGACCGACCTCCTGTACTCGGTGGTGAATCCGAGAATCAGGGGGAATTGAGGAATTGTCGGATTTACGAATTGCCGAATTGCAAGCGCTCCGGACCGTGGAAGCGGCCCGGCAAATTCGTCAATTCATCCATCCGGCGATTCGTCGATGGCAATGAATCAGTTCCGTCATAATCCGTTAGCCTTGGCCGGCGCGATGCTCATTGCGCTGTTCACGATTTGCGCCGTATTGGCTCCCTGGCTGGCGCCGCGTGATCCGGCCTACATCGAGTTGCCGGCTCGGTTGGCGGGCCCTTCGGCCGCGCACTGGTTCGGCACCGACGAACTGGGCCGCGACATCCTCTCGCGCTTGGTGTATGGCGCGCGCATCTCCATGGCGGTGGGGGCCAGCGTGGTGCTGGTCTCACTCACGCTGGGCCTGATCGTGGGCTCGGTGGCCGGCTTCTACGGCGGGCGCATCGACCGCTTCTTCAACGTGATCGTGATGAACGCTTTCCTCTCCTTTCCCGGGCTGCTGCTGGCCATCGCGTTCGTCGCCTTCCTGGGACCGGGACTGTTCAACCTGGTGCTGGCGCTCTCCCTGGGAGGATGGGTGGGCTACGCGCGCCTGGTGCGCGGCCAGGTGCTGGCGGTTCGCGAACGCGAGTTCGTGGAAGCCGCCCGCGCACTGGGGGCCAGCGACCTGCGCATCATCGTGCGGCACATCGTGCCCAACATCATCCAGCCGGTGATTGTGCAGGCGGCCATCGGGATGGCGGGCGCGGTGCTGGCCGAGGCCACCATGAGCTTCCTGGGGCTGGGCGTGCCGCCGCCCACGGCCAGTTGGGGCGCGATGCTGAACGACGGGCGCTCGCACCTGTTCGACGCGCCGCATCTGGTGCTGTTTCCCGCCGGGGCGCTGATGCTGGCCGTGCTCTCCTTCAACTTCCTGGGCGACGCGCTGCGTGACTTCCTCGATCCGCGCGCCCGCATCGAAGCGGGCTTGTAAGAAGCGCGGCGGCGGGGCTGGAGACGCTGCCCAAAGCGATGCCGCCCCCTATACCGGGGTCTTTGATAACAAAGGAGTTAAACCCACGGTCTGGGGAGAAGCCGTTGATTTCAAAGAGCTTAAGCCCTCGGTCTTTGATTCTCAAGGACTTAGCTGACTGACACAGTCAACAGCACAATATTAGCAAATAGGAAGTGACCTGTCAAGAGAAAATTTCGCCAAGCTTCTGACGTAAGTGCCTTGCTCCGGCTTTCCGTGTCGGGGGATAATGCGCCGAGAAACGGACTCTTCCTTTGTTACCCCTGGGTGGCGCGAAACGCTGGTATACGCGGCTTGCCGGGCCGGACGCCGCAAGCGAAAGCCTGCGGGAGGAGCGCGTGCTGGCGGCCGGCCGAGGCTTCCTGGCGATCACCGCCATGGTGGCCCTTCACCTGGCTCCGACCGAGCCGGTGCGCTTCTCCTTCGCTGCCTATTTCCTGCTGCTGCTTTATCTGGTGTACAGCACGGCGGTGCTGGCCATGCTGCGGGCCCACGCGCAGTGGGAGCCGAAGCTCCGTCTCTGGATCCATGCAGCCGACATCTTCTGGCCCACGGCCCTGACCCTGGTGACCGAAGGGCCCAACAGTCCCTTCTTCCTGTTCTTCAGCTTTGTGCTGCTGGCGGCGGCGTATCGCTGGGGATTCGTGGAGACGGTGATCACAGCGATGGCGACCGTCCTGCTGCTGATGGGAGAGGCGGCGTTGTTTACGGTCGGTCCGCTGAAGGGCTTCCTGGGCGAGGGCCTGGTCGTGAACCGCTTCGTAATGCGCTCCACCTACCTGCTGATCCTTGGTTTCCTGCTGGGCTATCTGGCGGAGGAAGAGAAGCGCCTGCGGGCCGAGATCGCCATCGTTCCCAGGCTGTTGGGGATGGCGCGGGTGGAAGCCGGCCTGCGCGGGACCCTGGAGGCGGTGCTGCTGGAACTGATACGCATTTTCGATTCGCAGCAGGCCCTGTTCGCGGTGCAGGAGGTGAGCACCGGCCGGGCTTTCCTGTGGCAAGCGCGTCCCGCCGCAGGCGGGCGAGCGGCGCTGCAGAACAGTGAACTGAGCGGCGACGACCGCGAGACCTATCTGTTCCCGATAGAGGCCCACAGCTGGTACGCGGCCCGGCGTCACCGCGGCCGCTTCGGTTTTGTGGCTTTCCAGGCGGAAGGCCGCCGCCTGCGAGGAATACCCGCGGAGCTGCCCGCGCGCCTGCTGAAGAGACATCCCGCCCAATCCATGCTGGCTTCCAGCTTCGAATTCGGGCGGGAGTGGACCGGCCGGTTGTACCTGCTGGATCCGAGCCTGGCGGGCTACCCGGAGGCGCGCCTGCGCTTCTTCGAGGGGTTGGTGCGCCAGGTCAGCCCGGCGATCTACAACGTGTACCTGCTGCGCCGCATGCGTTCGCGCGCCGGAGCGGTGGAGCGCGCCCGGGTGGCGCGGGAGCTGCACGACGGCACCATCCAGTCGCTGATCGCGGCGGAGATGCGGGTGGACGTGCTGCGCCGCAAAGACCTGAGCGATCCCGCGCGCGTGGCCGAGGAGCTCACCACGGTGCAGAAGATCCTGCATCGCGAGGTCCTGAACCTGCGCGAGCTCATGCATCAACTGCGGCCGGGGGAGATTGACCCGCGCAAGCTGCTGGAGTACATCGCCGGCCTGGTGGACAAGTTCCGGCTGGAAACGGGCATCGCGGTGCGTTTCGACACCGATTTGCAGGAGCTGGCCCTGCCGCCGAGCGTGAGCCGCGACCTGGCGCGCATCGTGCAGGAAGCGCTGGTGAACGTGCTGAAGCACAGCGACGCCCGCAGCGTGATCCTGCGGCTGAGCGCCCACGACGGCTCCTACCGGCTGGTGATCAGCGACGACGGGCGCGGATTCGATTTCGTGGGGCGCCTGACCTACGCAGAACTGGAAGAGGAGCGCAAGGGACCGCGCATCATCCGCGAGCGGGTGCGCGCCATCGGAGGCGAACTCACGATAGAATCGCTTCCGGGGCGCGGTGCGCGGCTGGAAATCCTGTTTCCCCAGAGGCCCAAGGAATAAATGGACAAGACACAGAAGATCCGCATACTGCTGGCCGATGACCATGCCATCTTCCGCGACGGCTTGAAGAAACTGCTGGAGGGCGAGCCCGACATGCACGTGGTGGGCGAGGCGGGCGACGGCGCCGAGGCGCTGAAGCTGGCCAAACAGCTCAAGCCCGATATTCTGCTGCTGGACCTGGCCATGCCGCGCATGCCGGGCATGACGACGCTGCGCCAGTTGGCCGACAGCGCGGTGCCGGTGCGCACCATGGTGCTGGCGGCGGCGGTGGGCAAGGAGCAGATCGTCGAGGCCCTGCAGCTTGGCGCTCGCGGCGTGGTGCTGAAGGAATCGGCGACGGAATTGCTGCTGAAGAGCATCCGCACGGTCATGTCCGGACAGTTCTGGGTGGGCCGGGAGAGCGTCAACGATCTTGTGCAGTACCTGCGTGCCGCCCTGGCATCGGGCGGCGAGGGACGCAGAAAGAATTTCGGCCTCACGCGCCGGGAACTGGAGATCGTCGCGACCATCGTGGCCGGCCTGACCAACAAGGATATCGCGCAGAAGTTCACGATTTCCGAAGACACCGTGAAGCACCACCTTACCAACATCTTCGACAAGCTGGGAGTCTCGACGCGCCTGGAGCTGGCGCTGTTCGCCATCAACCACAACCTGGTGGACGTGCAGTAGGATTCGGTGCCCTGCGCCGGCCGGAACGGCGAGCACCACCTTGGTGCCATGCGAACATGGCACAGCGGACGGGACTGGGCACCACCTTCGGTCAATTGCCGATTGTGGGTTGCGCGCGTAGGCTTCACCTCGAAAAGGCCGTTTGGCAGGGACTTCCCAGGGTAGCGGCCCTCCTCAAATCCCAGCGAGAGAGTCTGGATGAGGCAATTGGACACCGGCGAAGGCCGTCGTGCGCGTGCGCCGCGCTTCCGCATCCAACTGCCGCTGCGCTATCGCGCGCTCGGCCAGCAGGAGTGGCACAGCAGCCAGACGCATGACATCAGCCACTCGGGCGTCCTCTTCGATGCGGCAGAGCCACTGCCACCGCATACCCCGCTGGCGATGACCGTGATCCTGCAGTGGGCGCGGGGCCCAGTGGTGGATCCTCCCGAGGTTTCCTGTCTGGCGCATGTGGTGCGGGCGGTCCCTGCAGACGGCCCGGGAAGCGGTGCCAGGCTGGCAGCCAAGTTTGCCGAGTACGATTTCCCCTCCGGCAAGAGCGAGCCAAAGCAATCACAGTCCTGAGCTAGTTCAGCCGTTAGAACGGACGTACGACTCGTCCTGACCACCGCGATGGGAATGGAATAAGGAGACATGAAAGCCATAGCACCGGCACCACTCCGGGGCCAGAGCCGATGGCACAGCGGCACCAGGGAAACTCCACCTTCGTTCGATTGTCAGAAATCGGCGGCACCGCTAGGCTGCACCCAGTAGGGACCGCTACGGCACACATCCCAGGGACAGCGGGCCCGCTCCCACCCCAGGAGAAGCTGGATGGAAAGGTGGAACGGCCGCGACGGACTGCATCCCCGCGCGCCGCGCTTCCGCATCCAACTGCCCCTGCACTACCGCGCGCTGGGCCAGACGGATTGGCACAGCAGCGAAACCCGCGACATCCGTACGTCCGGTGCGCTGTTCGACGCAGAAGAAGCGCTGGCACCCAACACGCCGCTGGCCATCACGCTGATCTTGCGATGGGCGCCGGGAGCGAACGCGCCTCCGGAGGTGTCCTGCCTGGCGCATGTGGTGCGCTCCACCCCATGCGAAGGTTCGAAGAACCGCTATGCGCTGGCGGCCAGGTTCTCGGATTACGACTTTCCCGCCAACGGAAGGCAGAGGCAGACGCAAGGCGCCGGAGGCAAAGGGGAAATGCCATGACCAGGTTCGACGAAGAGCGGCTCGCGATCGCACGCATGTGCGCCGACCTGGTGCAGCAACTGCGCGCGGCGAAGGCGCAGTTGTGCGCCGACCGGGTGCTCGAACTCTGCCTGGCCAAGGCGTCGGGCGCAGAAGCCGGCTACGCGCCGGCCAAGTTCTCTGAGTACGACTTTCGTTCTGACCGGCTTCAAGGCAAGCGAAGCAGGAGCGTGGACAAGACATGAGTTGTCGCTAGGGGCCCTCAACGTTCGTCAACCAGCCGGCAGGATCCGGCAAGAGCGAGCAAGAACCAGATGGATTTCGCTCGGTTGAATGCCAAGCCGCTGGTGTACGGCTCCTGCCTGACGCTGCTGGTGTTCATGTTGGCACCGCGCGGGGTGGCCTTGACGCCCGTGGGCCGGATGGCGGCACTCGATAATCCCGCCAACGACGACGCCTCTGTGGATGTCCCCAAGGGCAAGCGGGAAGCCACACCGGCTGTGGCTCCACAGCCCTGGCGTCCGCCAGCCCAGGTGGTGGGCAGGGTGGATGATGAAAGGCCTTCCTGCCGGTCCGCTCAAGTCTCCTTCGTCTGTAAGAACCGGGCCCCTCCCACGCGCTGAGAGAAGACGCACCGCCTTCCCCGGAGAAGAACCTCTCCACTGGGCCTGGAACAACGTTCGCAACCATTCGCCGGCGACAGAGGCATGAGCGTGCGAGGCGCGGCGAGAAGAGGAGACTAAGGTATGAGAAGAGAGACGAGCTTTGGCATCTTTACGATGCTCGCGCTGGCGGTGCTAATCGCCGGGGCGAGCCTGACAGCGTGGGCGGTAGGACCGCCGCCGAAGGACGAACTACAGGTTGTGGCCCACAACAGCACCGGAGGAGTGCCGGCGGTAGACAACGCTGCCCCGGTGGAGTGGTTCTTCGACTACAACGTCAGCGCCGGATCATCGATCAACGACAGCATTCCTGTGGACTTGACGTTAGTCGATAACGATGGAGATGCAGACTGCGCAACGGTTGCCCTAGCCGTCAGCGGAAATGCACCTCCGATCCAGAGCGCGACCACAGTGGCACCGTCTCCAGTCACGGTTTGCAACGGGACGACACAGTCATCCACCATCACTATCAGCACTGGACCGCTAGCTGCCGGAGACTATGCGGCCAACGTCCAGGTAGGTTTTGACCCGGAAAATCAGGCGGCCAACTTCAAGCCGATTTCCCACAACACAATTCACATTCACGTTCACGTTGCGGAAGGATCGGCAATCAGTTGCTTCGTCACCGACTCCGGGTTCAATTTCCTTAACGACTGTGGAGGTAACGCGATCAGTTCGGGCGATGGTGGCCGCTTCACAATCGTGACCAACAAGAAGAATATCGAGGTTGCTACCAACCCGGGCCAATTCTACTACAACGTGCTGTGGACGAATAACACAGGTTCGGATGTGACCGTTAGTGTCCACTTTGACCGAACCGGCGTTCATGCACACGGGACGCAGGCGATTCACGCCTCACTCTTCCCGGCGTTTCCTGACCTGAGTGCGGCCAACTTCCAGCAGGTGAACGACGACATTCCTAGCGGAGCAGATGACAACCTGGAGAACATCACTGTCCCAGCTGGGTACACGTTGTGGGTGGACTACCACTTGGAATGGAACGGTCTCGGATCTCCGGCTCCAAGCAACATTGCAACGAGCTGCGCGACGGCCAACCAGCCTTTCCATGTGACGGCGACCATTACGAACCTCGGTAGCAGCACAACGATTGGTACGTGCACGGCAGGAGCAATCGGCTACAAGAAGTAACCGTTCTGTGGTGGGCCAATCGGCCGTCTCCGAACCTGGGGACGGCCGATTTTCTTGGCACGTGAGTAACCCGCTCACCGAAATGCGGGTAACCGAGGTAACGCTCCAACTGTATCCTGCTGAAACCGAGGAGCTTACTTCTCCCACCTCCGTGCCATGGGTAATCAGACTGGTGGCCGATTTTCAAACTTCCGCCCATGCCCCATCCTCAGGGCATCCCCAGCAAGGCTTGGCCTCCACCTCTCAGGAGCCAGCCCCAGGAGAGGGCTTTGGCCCCGGGGTAGTTCAGAAGCCGGCTGACCCGGCGCATGAGGAGGAAGTAGACAATGCAGAGCAAGACGAAATACGCAGTGCTGGCGCTGGCGCTGCTGCTGGCTGCGGCGAGCGAAGCCGCGCTGGCGAAAGATTCCATCTCGGTCACAGTGAACAACGCGACCGGCTCGCCGGTGATCGTGAACAATGGCCAGGCGGTGGGAACCATCCAGCTCTTTTACACGGTGAACGCGTACCAGTTCCCGATCGGGGAATTCGCCACCTTCGATGTGAACTGGGTGGATAACCTGGGCTCACCGGCGACCAATTATGGTTCGGGCATCGCGTTCAATCTGCTGCAGAGTCAGCAGGGCGGGAACGTGGAGCTTTCGCCTGACCCCGCGAGCTTTACGCTTACGGCGGCGGGACAGAGTGGCGTCTCGACGGTAACCGTGTCCATTACCAACGACAACGAGGGCAACCCGCCTCCCAGCGCCGACGGCACCGACCTGGTGGGCAACCTGAAGCTGGATGCCGGCCCGAAGGTGGGGACGGTGACCAACATCCAGGTCCACATCCTATTGGCGCATCCCACGAGTTGTTTGAAGGTCTACAACTTCGTGACCGATCAGGATTTCGCCGTGGGCATGCTGAGCACGACCAACATGACTGTGCCTGCAAACGGCGCAAAGGCCGGGAAGGTGACGGGGACGCAGCCCGGGCAGTATTCGGACAACGTGCTGATTGCCAATACCTGCGCGACCGACCAGGCGTTTGACCTGGGGATCGTGCTCGATTCCAGCTTCACAACCAATCCGAGCGGGAATCCGGGCAACGCGGTGCTGGGCTACACTGCGGCCGGGGAGTATGACACGTCGAACTTCAACGTGCTCTTGTCCGGCACAGGAACCGGATACCAGCAGAACCTTTGCTTGCAGAACGTGAGTGTGGCCGCCGGAGGCAGCTTTCTGGCCACGGTGCATTCGAAGGTAAAGGACAACTGGCCGCAGGGCTCGTTGCCCGCTGACGGGAGTTTTGACTTCTCCGCCAGCCTGTATCAGAACGTGAACTCGGGTTGCACCGGGCCGCTGGATACGCTGGCGGCTCCGAACCCGGCCACGTTTACGCTGCCCTTCACCATCAACGGCAACTGAAGAGCAGGAACCAGCCACATCCGGCCGTCCTCGAAACACCCGGGGGACGGCCGGTTTGTTTTTGGGGCAGCAGCTATAGGCGCTAGCAGTAGGCGAGGAGCGATAAGCGATAGGCATACGGGCGTAAGTCCGTCGCTACGTGCGGGAGAGTCAGAATGACACCCTCCAAGGGTTTTTGTAGACTCGGGGCGTGAGGGAATTGGCGGAGTTGCTCAACGAGATGCAGTCTCGGGGAGTCATCCGGAACTACGCACTGTTTGGCGCGACCGCGCAGATGCGCTACACCGAGCCGGTAGCCACCCTGGATGCCGATGTGCTGGTGGAGGTACCGGAGCCGGAGCGGGTGGATGCGCTGCGCGGCATTTACGAGTTCTGCACCGCGAAAGGACTCCAACCCGAGCGCGAAACCATCCAAGTAGGAGCGTGGCCGGTGCAGTTCGTGCCTGTGTTCAGCCCGTTAACCCGCGAGGCGGTGGAGCGAGCCCAGACGGCTGACTTCGAAGGCGTTCCCTTGCGGGTCGTGCGCGCGGATTACCTGGCAGTGATCGCCTTGAGTGTGGGCCGGGCCAAGGACTACGCGCGCATCCTGGCGTTGCTTGAATCGGGCAGTGTCAGCCGTGAGGAAGTCAAACGCCTGGCGGAGCAGCACGGCCTGGCCGAGGCGTGGCAGCGATTTGACAAGAGATTCCCCAATGAATGAGCTCAAAGAACTGCTGGCGCGACAGGCCCGGTGGCAGAAAGAACAAAGAGCGCTGACCTGGCCGGAAAAAATCCGCCTGGCTGAGCAGATACGCGCCTGGGCCAAGCGGTGGCGCTCCCTCGGCGCCAAGGAGAACGCACCTCACCGCAAATCGGAAAGCCCTAAGCCATAAGCGATACGCACTCACGCTGAGCCGTCAGCACTCAGCAGGCACCTGCTGAACGCGCGTGCGTGCGGCGTGGCGGTGCGGCTGGGTCGGATCTCACGGATCTCGCGAATGCGTGAGGTCACGATAGGGACGCGATAGTCCGGGTGGTGGAACTCCAGGCGCATGCCGCGGCCGATGAACGCCACCTTGAGCATCGAGCCGCCCCAGTTCGACCCCAAGATGCGCACCTGCACCGGAGCCGGACAGAAATCCGGGTGTCCCGAGATCCATGTCTCTCCCATCCCGCGCCGGTGGACAGTGTAGAAATGGTTCTGAGTAGTGATTTCGAGCCCGCTTTCCGGAGGAAGATCCGCCAGGTAAACGCCGCCTTCCACCTCCGACCGGATGATGTTCCGATTGATGGCGTCGCTCAGGTTGGGATGCGGCGAGAACAAGCCGGGCGAAAGCGGAGCCAGACCTTGCATGCGCAATAGCCCTCCCCTGGGGCCACAGATTATGATGCAGTCAGCCGGCGTTGGGCAACCGGGGACCCTGGTCCGTGCGCCCTCCGCGAGCGTTCAGCGCCTGGCGCGGCTGGCCATGCAGTGCAGGCTCTGCGGCACAGTGCTGGTATGGCACGTTGGTGCCAACCGCCCCTCCACCGCCATCCGATTGACCGGTTTCGGGCGCGCCTCTACCCTGCAAGTGCACTCCGCTCCGGGCGAGTTCTTCCCCAGGGCGCGGCTGGAGGACAGGGTGAACGCAGCCGAACTGAAGCAGGAATGGCAACGCGGCCAGCCTCGCGCCCGTCGCTTTATCCTGGACCTGCCGGTGCGCTACCGCGCCGTTGGGGAGGCGGAGTGGCATCACGCCCGCAGCCAGAACATCAGTTGCTCCGGCATCCTGTTCCGCACGCCTGAAGTGGTGGAAACCCGCACCCAGGTTGAGGTCATCTTCCGCCTGGAAGTCGATGTGGTGGAGGAGAGCTCCCCGGAAGTGTATTGCACCGGAGAAGTAGTGCGGAGGGTCGCTCCCAGCGCAGGCGATCCCATGCCGGGCCTGGCGGTGCGCATCTACGATTATCAGTTCCCGACGGATATGCCCATGGGCAGGGCGTAGGCCTGCCACCTTCGTGCCATCGCACCCCCCAATCGGGCCATTTGCAAGCACGGGCCTTGGCCGTATTCTTGGTGCCCAGGGAAAGAATCTCGGGCACGCCCCCAGGTGCCGCACAAAGGCAGTTCAGGGACGGTCCAATGCAAGCAAACGAAAGCAGAACTGAAGTGAAGGACAGGGCGCGCCGGTTCGCGCTGCAGTTGCCTGTTCGCTACCGCACATCCGGAAAGGGCGGCTGGCAGACAGCCCGTACGGAAAACGTGAGCTGCACCGGCATGCTGCTGCGTGGCGCCGAGACGTTGGAACCCACGGCCCCGGTGGAAGTGGTTCTGGTGCTCGAAATGGACGCCATCGGCAGCGTGTCTACCGAAGTCCTGTGCATGGGCAAGGTAGTCCGCAAGGTGCAACCCGGCGGCCGAACGGACCTGCCCGGTGTTGCAGTCCGCATTGACGATTATCGTTTTCCCGGCGAATGGCCGGTAGCACAGGCCTAAACGCCGCTCCTCTCCAGGCTAGCTTCTTTCCGTTGGGGCCCCAAAAGCCGGGGCCCCTTTTTCTTGTTGAACGAGCGGTTCGGGCGCGAGCGGGACTTCGCGAACACGGACAGGCAGCTAGAATGCAAGCATGAGTTCCGGACTGCACACTCCGGGTGAATCGCGCGTGCGCATCTTGATCGGTCCCGCCGGCTGGTCATACAAGGACTGGGAAGGCGTCGTGTACCCGCCGGGCCTGAAGAAGAAAGAGCATCCCGCAGCTTACCTGGCGCGTTACTTCGACACCATCGAGATCAACACGTCGTTCTACGGGCACATCCGGCCGGAGCTGGGCAAGCTGTGGTGCCGCAAGGTAAGCGAAACCAATCCAGACTTTCTGTTCACGGCCAAGTTGCATCGCTCGTTCACGCACTCCCCGCACGCCGAGGTGGAGTCCACGACGGCCTCCACGATCGCGCCCGGCGCCGAAGACGAAAGCCTGGCGCGGCAGGGCCTGGACTCGATCGCCGCCGAAGGCCGGCTGGGCGCGCTGCTCATCCAGTTCCCGTTTTCCTTCAAAAACACCAATGAGAACCGCGATTACCTGGAAGGGTTGCTGGGGCGCTTCCGCGAATATCCGCAGGTGGTCGAGGTGCGGCACTCGAGCTGGAACAACGAAGGCATCCTGCGCTACTTCAGCGAGCGAGGCGTGGCGTTCTGCAACATCGACCAGCCGCTGATTGGGCGCTCGCTCAAGCCGACCGCCCACGCCACCTCAAAGCTTGGTTACATCCGGCTGCATGGCCGCAATTACGACCAGTGGTTCGACAGTCCCACGGGCGCCGACCGCTACAACTACCTCTACAGCGATGCAGAACTGGCCGGCTGGGAGAAGAAGATCCGCTCGGTGGCAGCCAAGACCGACCTGGTGTTCGTGATCGCCAACAATCACTTCGAAGGAAAGGCGACGGTGAATGCGCTGCAGTTGAAGCACTCCTTCACGGGCCAGCCGGTGGCGGCGCCGGAGACGCTGGTGCGGCACTACCCGGAGCTGGAGACGATCGCCCAGCCGCCGCCGGATTCGCTGTTTCGCAACCGTGCCTGACCGCTTCGTCCCAGGCTTCGCCGGGCGGGAGGAACCTGTCTTACCTTTCGCGCGTATTCCCGTCTAAGAAGGGCAGAGGGACGGGGAGTAAAGGAATGGTGAAAGCAATGAGCGGCGAATACAACCACATCATCGACAACATGGCGGTGCGGGTCACGCTGATCGTGGTGGGCTTCGCACTGTGGGCGGTCGCGTCGGTGGGACTCCTCGCCCTGGCGGTATAGCGCTAAACGGCGCTGGCGGCCTCGGCGCGCACGGAATAGTGCGACTCGACGTACTCGTTCAGGATCTTGATGAACTCCGGCACAATGTTCTCTCCCCGGAGCGTGGTGAAAAGGCGCCCGTCGACGTAGACGGGCGCTTTCGGTTCTTCGAAGGTGCCGGGCAGGGAGATGCCCAGGTTGGCATGCTTGGACTCGCCCGGGCCGTTGACCACACAGCCCATCACCGCCACTTTCATTTCCTCGACGCCTGCGTAGCGACCCTTCCAGGCGGGCATCTGCTCCCGCAGGTAAGTCTGGATCTGGTCGGCCATCTCCTGGAAGAACGTGCTGGTGGTGCGGCCGCAGCCGGGGCAGGCGGTCACCTGGGGCATGAAGCTGCGGATGCCCAGCGACTGCAGGATCTGCTGGGCGACGCGCACTTCTTCGGTGCGGTCGCCGCCCGGGGCCGGCGTGAGTGAGACGCGGATGGTGTCGCCGATGCCTTCCTGCAACAGCACGCCCATGCCGGCGGTGCTGGCCACGATCCCCTTGGCGCCCATGCCGGCTTCGGTCAGGCCCAGATGCAGCGGGTAGCGGCAGCGCGCCGCCAGAGCGCGGTAGACGTCGATGAGGTCCTGCACGCCGCTGACCTTGGCGCTCAAGATGATCTGATCGGTGCGCAGGCCGTATTTTTCCGCCAGCGCGGCCGAGCGCAACGCGCTTTCGATCATGGCCTCCAGGGTGACTTCACGGGCGTCGCGCGGCTCGGTACGGCGGGAGTTCTGGTCCATCATCTGCGTGAGCAGCGCCTGGTCCAGCGAGCCCCAGTTCACACCGATACGCACCGGCTTCTGGTTCTGGACCGCGACTTCGATCATGGTGCGGAAGTTGTCGTCGTCCTTGCGTCCGATGGAGACGTTGCCCGGATTGATGCGGTACTTGGCCAGAGCGCGCGCACACGCCGGATATTTCTTGAGCAGGATGTGGCCGTTGTAGTGGAAGTCGCCGATGATGGGCACGCGCACGCCCTGGCGGTCGAGTTCTTCGACGATCCGCGGCACGGCCGCGGCGGCATCGTCGTTGTTCACCGTGACCCGCACCAGCTCGGAGCCCGCACGGGCCAGCGCCGCCACCTGCGCCACGGTGCCGGGAATGTCGGCCGTGTCGGTGTTGGTCATGGATTGCACCACCACCGGCGCGTCCGAGCCCACGCGCACCCCACCCACAAGTACAGTCACGGTCTGCCGGCGTCGGATCTCGGCCATGTACGTTAGTTTAGCATGTGGCTTTGAGCCGCCTGTGGCGGGCAACCCCGAGCTTATCTTGCTGAATCCTAAGACTGTCGTAACTTTACGCATGCACTGCGGGCATCGGCGACACGCCGAGCCGCAACTCGAGGAAGCTGGGACCATGCCTGGCCGGGCGCTGGTTTTACCAGGCACTCATCCGGTGGTAGGCTTGCACATCCGTTTTCGGTCCCTTCCGGGAATGTTCCCCGCCTCCTCCCCGAAAACGCCGCGCGCAGGGCGCGCACATGGAGGCCGTTCTAATGACACAGGGAAAACACGCACTCATCGTGGTTCTGGCTTTGCTCTCGCTGGTGGCTGCGGGTGCAGTCCTGCTGGCTTGCAGCAGCAAGGGTGAGATCACCATCGATCCCGACAAGACCGGCACGGTCGCAGTGAAGGTGAGCGACCCGGCAACCTGCGAAGCGCCGCAAGGTCCGTACAGTCACGTCTACGTAACCATCAAGGAGGTCCGGATTCACTCCAGTTCCTCGGCTGGGGCCGGGGACGGGGGCTGGGTCAATCTGACGCCGAACCTGGCGGCCAACCCGGTCCAGGTCGATCTGCTGGCTGCCGGAAACGCGGAATGCTTCCTGGCGACGCTGGCTCCTGGCACGGAGATCACGGCGGGAACCTACCAGCAGATCCGCCTGATCCTGCTGGACAACAACTCCGGTGCGACGCTTTCCGGGAACCAGTGCACGGGCAACGCCGCCAACTGCGTGGTGCTCGCGGCAGACGGCAGCGTGCACACGCTGCAGCTCTCCAGCGAAGCGCAGACCGGCATCAAGATCCCGTCCGGGCAGCTCGCCGGCGGCAATTTTGTGGTCGAGGAGGGGCAGACGTCGACGCTGAACATCGACTTCAACGCCTGTTCCTCGGTCGTGATCCAAGGGAACGGTCAGTTCCGGCTGAAGCCAGTACTGCATGCGGGTGAAGTCAACACCACCAATAACGCCATCAGCGGGACGGTGGTGGATTCCGCGACCGGCCTGCCCATCTCAGGCGGAACGATTGTCGTGGCGCTGGAGCAGAACGTGGGCGGTATCGACCGTGTAATCCAACAGACCACGGCGAACAGCAACGGCCAGTTCACCTTCTGCCCGGTCCTTCCCGGAACCTATGACGTGGTGGTGGCTGCGGTGGATGGTTCCAATAATGCCTTCGCTGCGACCGTGACCACCGGCGTCCAGCCGGGCAACAGTCTGGGCAACGTGCCTTTGGTGACCACGGGCGGTGCTGCGGCCTCCATCGCCGGCCAGGTGACCACGACTACGGGAGCCGCCGGGACGGCAGCAGACATTCAGCTCTCGGCGCTGCAGCCCATCCCGGGCCAGCCCCTGAGCGTCACGGTGCCTCTGCCGGCGCAGTCCGCCACCACGCTGAGCTTCCCGACGGCGTCCGACGCCGCGTGTCCCGCCAACACCTTTTGCGCCAGTTACACGGTGATGGTGCCGGGCGCGCATCCCAACGTGGGCGCGTTCAGTTCCGGCGGCACGACCTACACCCAGAATACGGTCGACCCGGTGGTGTTCACGGTGGAAGGGAAGGCGTTCGTGCCCATGTCGGGAGGAACCGAGAGTTGCAGCCCCTCGACACTCTCCACCAGTAATCAGTCGGGTGGCGGGTCGCTCACGGTGACGCCCGCAGCTTCACTCACCGCGGAGACGCTGGCCTTCACCGGCTGCACGTAGTCGGAAGAAATCGGCAGAAGTGGAAGGGGCCGTTGAATCTCAGCGGCCCCTTTTCATTCTGATAGCCCGACGGCGCGAGCCCTCAGGGCACGTACTTGGCCAGCCCGGGCAGCGTCTTGGCGATGTCGTTGTAGATCACGATGGCCGCGAATAGCACCAGGAAGACGAACGCCGCCTGGTAGATGCGCTCCTTGATGCTGATGCTGATGTCGCGCCGCATGGCGCTCTCGATCAGCAGCATCAGAATGACGCCGCCGTCCAGGATGGGAATGGGGAAAAGGTTGAACACGCCCAGGTTCAGGCTGATCATGGCCATGAGTGTGAGCAGCGGCATCCAGCCTTTCTGGCGAGCGGCTGCGCCGGCCGCTCCGGCGATGCCGATGGGGCCGTCGATCTGGCGGAGCGACACCCGCCGCTGCACCAGCCGCTGCACCAGCTCCACGATGAGCAGCGAGTATTTCTTGTTCTGCTCGATGGACTTCTGCAGGGCTGCCACGAACGGCAACTGGTGAATCTCCTGCGGGTCGGAGTAGATGCCGATGCGATAGAACTGCTCGCCTTCCAGCTCCGCCTTCACGGGCGCCAGGGTGATATTGAGCTGATGCTGGTCGCGCACCAGGTTCACCACCACCGGCTTTTCCCGGTTCTGCTGCAGATAGCGCTGCAGTGCCGGCATGGACCGCATGGGAATCCCGTTCATTCCCACGATCTCGTCGCCTACCTGGATGCCGGCTTTCTCAGCGGGCAATCCCGGCTCCAGAGCGGTCACGGTGTTGGGCTTGTCGGGCAGCAGCCCGAGGCTGCCGACTTCCGAGGGCCCCACGGCGTCCGGCCGGATGGTCTTCACCAGGAGCTGATCGCCACGCTTCAGCGTGATTTCAATCGGCTGGTTGGGGCTCAGCATCACCTGGGGGAAGACCTGCTCCCAGGTCGGGTTCTCGATGCCGTCGATCTTGACGATGAGATCCCCGGCTTCGATACCAGCCTTGGCGGCCGAGGAGTCTTCCAGCACCCAGCCGATGAGCGCGGGTTTGTCCAGGAAGACGGGGTGCTCGTAGCGCACCATGTAAACGCCGGTGAGCAGGCCTACAGCCAGCAGGATGTTCATGGCCGGCCCGGCCAGGGCGATGAGCAACCGCTGCCAGCGCGGGTGCGACATGAACTCGTAGGGCGCCCCGCTGATCTCGTCCATGGGGTTTTCGCCCGCCATCTTGACGTAGCCGCCCAAGGGGATGGCGCTGATGCGGTAGTCGGTGTCGCCGCGCTTGACGCCCCAGAGCCGTTTGCCGAACCCGACCGAGAACACTTCCACGCGCACGCCAAATAGCTTGGCGACGGCGTAGT
This sequence comes from Terriglobales bacterium, assembly GCA_035573675.1. Taxonomy (NCBI): domain Bacteria; kingdom Pseudomonadati; phylum Acidobacteriota; class Terriglobia; order Terriglobales; species Terriglobales bacterium. The sequence goes on along the minus strand of DATMAB010000018.1, from coordinate 246,009 downwards.
GGCCCCACTCGTGCACCAGGATCATGATTCCGAGCACGATGGCCACCGAAACGATATTGCTGAACAGGATTTCGATCACAGAACGCTAAACGACCTCTATTCTACCGGAGTTCCCGTTTTCTACCTTGCGGCGCGGGAGGCCGCGGTACGGCGGCCGGCCAGGCGGGCCACCTGCTCCCGGGCTTGTCGGCGGGCCTCGGCGTCCATTGCCAGAACCTGCTTAATAGATTCCGGACGGGCCGCGTTTGTTGCATCCAGCACCCTCTCTATTGTACGGGGGATTTCGTCGAAGCGGATGTCGCCGTCCAGAAACGCGGCCACCGCGACTTCGTCAGCGGCATTCAGGGCCACGGTCTTGGCACCTCCGGCCTCGGCCGCCTGGTAGGCCAGCGCCAGACATGGGAACTTTGCCACGTCCGGGGTGCGGAAATCCAGATGACGAAGGTCACCCAAGGGCATCTGGAGGTCACTTGCGACGCGCTCCGGATAGGTGAGCGCGTAGAGGATGGGCAGGCGCATATCGGTAAGGGAAAGCTGCGCCAGGATGCTGCCGTCCACGAATTCCACCATCGAGTGGACCGTGCTCTGCGGGTGGACAAGGACCTGGACCTGCGCCGGAGGCAGGCCGAACAGGCGGCAGGCCTCGATGACCTCGAAGCCCTTGTTCATCAGCGTGGCCGAATCGATGGTGATGCGCCGCCCCATCTTCCAGGTGGGATGGTTCAATGCTTGCTCTACGGTGATGCCGGGAAACTCGCTGATGGGCACGTCCAGAAAAGGCCCGCCGGACGCGGTGAGCCAGACGCGCCGGACCTCCGCCAGCCGGCCGCCGCGCATGCACTGGTGGACGGCGTTGTGCTCGCTATCGATGGGCAACAGCGGCTTGCCCTGCTTTTTCGCCTCGGTCGTGAGCAGTTCTCCCGCGGCTACGAGACATTCCTTGTTGGCCAAGCCCACCTGCTTGCCGGCCTTGACGGCCTCATACGTGGCCTCCAGACCCGCCACGCCCACGATGGCGCTGACTACGAAGTCGGCTTCCGGGTGGGTTGCGACTTGCACCGCGCCCTCCGGCCCGCTGACCACCTCAACGGATTGGAGGTCCTCGGCCGCTAGTTTCTTCGTCAGTTGCTCGGCAGCCTCGGCCGTGGCCATCGAAACCACACGGGGCTTCCATCGCCTGGCTTGGGCCAGGGCCGCTTCAACGTTACCTCCCGCGGCAAGCGACACCACGGCGAACCGCTCTGGGTAGCTTTCGACGATGCTGAGCGTGCTGTTCCCGATGGAACCGGTCGAGCCCAGGATGGCGATGCGCTTGGTCAAAGCCGGTCGCTCGCAGCTAGGACGGAGGAATGAAGTAGCTGTAGGTGAAAACGAATACTACCATGCCCACAGGAGCCGCGAAGAGCAGGGCATCAATGCGGTCCAGCATGCCGCCGTGGCCGGGCAAGGAAGCGCCGGAATCCTTCACGCCGGCGCCCCGCTTGAGCACAGACTCCGCCAAATCCCCGAGCTGGGCAGCGACGTTGATTGCCACGGCGAGCAGCAGCGGAACCCACAGGGGCGGCGCCTGCAACCCGCGGGGCCCGAAGTTCAAGACCAGAGGCGACTGGCTCAGCCACTGGCCGATCCAGGGTGCGTAGCGCGCCAGGGCAATTGCCAGGCCGACCGCGGCAATGACCGAAGCGGCGGCACCTTCCCACGTCTTCTTTGGACTGATGCGCTGCGCCATCCGGCGACGTCCGAATGTCCGGCCGACGTAGTAGGCGGCGATATCGCCTCCCCAGACCAGGATCAGCAACAGAGCGAGAAAGAACGCGCCCGCCGGCAGCAACCGGATCAGCACCACAGAGAGCAAGGGGAGCGCTATGTAGGGCAACGCAAACAGCGAGAGTGCGGCTGCCGGCAAGGTGCCGGGCAGGTTCTCGCGCCGAAAGCCGGCGATGAGAAAGAAAAAGGGCGCACCGTACACCGCCAATGTGGCCGCCACAACCGGTATAGCAAGCCAGTCCGCTTGCCCGAGACTGCCTTCCAATCCGAGTGGAACCAGAAAGGCGGTCGCAATCAGGATGAGTGTGAGCCGTCGGAATGGCTGGACACCGTAGTGCATCAGAAGGTCCAGGTATTCGCGTGCCGTCCACAAGGCGATCAGGCCGACCAGGATGGCAAAGGCCCATAACGGCGCACGGAACACCGCCACCAGGACCAGCGGGATGAGCACCACCGCGGTCGCGACGCGCTTCATCGCTCAGTGCTTGCCGTTGGAGGACACCAGGCCGCCGTAACGCCGTTCGCGCTTCTGGAACTCGGCGATGGCTTCCAGCAGGTGGCGGCCGCGGAAGTCGGGCCACAGCGTCTCGGTCACGTAGATCTCCGCATAGGCCACCTGCCAGAGCAGGAAGTTCGACAAGCGCATCTCGCCCGAGGTGCGGATGACCAGGTCGGGATCGGGCAAGGCGCGGGTGTAGAGGTGCCGGGCAATGAGTTCCTCATCGACCTTCAGATGGTTGACGCCGCCGTTGGAGGCCGCCGCGCGCACGATGTCGTTGAACGCATCCACCAGCTCCAGGCGCGCACCGTAATTCAGCGCCAGGGTCAACACCATGCCGGTGTTGCGGCGCGTGGCTTCGCGCGCCCACCGCATGCGTTCCTGCACGTCCGCCGGCAGCTCGTGCTGCCGTCCGATGTATTCCAGACGGATGTTATTGCGGTTGAGCGTGGGCACTTCCTGCTTGAGGTAGTGCTTGAGCAGGCGCATGAGGAACTGGACCTCGGCGCCGGGCCGTTTCTGCCAGTTCTCGGCGGAGAAGGCATACAGGGTGAGGGCCGGAACTCGGACGCGCGCCGCGGTTTCCACCACCGAGCGCACGGCGTCGGCGCCTGCGCGGTGACCGGCGATGCGCGGCAGGTGCCGCCGTTTCGCCCAGCGCCCGTTGCCATCCATGATGATGGCCACGTGCTGCGGCAACCGCCCGGGGTCGAGCCCGGCGTAGATTTCCGCCTCCTTGCGGTCGAGTCCTTCGGGAATGGAGGTGCGCAACGCTTCCTCTATGGTATAAAGTGCAATCCAACCTAGCACATTCAATCCCGGGCTGGCAATTGACGCCCGGCATGCGCTCTGCCATCCTAGCCGGGCGGCCCTGAACGCTCCCGGGGCTCCACTTCTGCTCCCCCGGATTGCCGCGAACTCGCGACGATGTTGACTGGGACAACCACAAGCCCGAGGCCTCCCATCCAATCCGAAAGCATGCCCCCAGCCTTTTTCGGCACGCGCAGAAGGCAGCCCGCGCTCTTCCTGGTCCTGCTGATCGTCTGCCTCCTGGGCAGCCAGCTCGTGGCGACGACACACGAACTGGCGGTGCGCCACGCCACCTGCCCGCAACACGGTGAGTTGATCGATGTGGAAGGTGGGAAGGCTGTGGCGGAGCCCGCCTCGGAAGTCGCAAGACAGGTCACGACTTCACAGGTCGGCGACACGCAGATTCACCATCAGCACTGCCTGTTCGTTTCCTCGCGCGGCAATCACAAGGGCTTCGGAGTCGCCGGGCCGGCCGTGGCTGCGATCGCTCCGCTCGCGCATTCCGCGAGATCCGCGTACAACGCAGTTCCCGTTCCTTCGGTCGTCGTTTATTTGACCGCTCCCAAGCACTCGCCTCCGTCCGTCTAAGTCCGGTCCGAAAGCGAAACGGGCTGGCGCAGCCGCTCTTGCTGCCCGTTCTCAGCGGCGCACGCCGCATCTCACATATGAGGACAGATTGGAAAGCGATCGATCCGGAGGATTCATGAGCTTTGGACACAGGCCCTTTTTGGCGCGCGCATTCGCGCCCGGGCTATGCATTGTGATAGTTACAGCGTCGCTGTTCGCACAGAGTGTCGGCACCGTTACCGGCACCGTCACCGACCCGACCGGCGCGGTAATCCCGGGCGCTTCCGTAACGCTCACTGCTGCCATCAGTGGTTACCGCCAGAACGTCCAGACCGATGCCAACGGATACTTCAAGTTCGTCAACGTCCCGTTTTCGCCCTTCACGCTGCACGTGGAGGCGACGGGCTTCGAGCACTACGATGCCACCGGCGAGCTGCGTTCCAATATCCCTCTCATCCTGAACGCCAAACTGGCGCTGGCGGAAGCCAAGCAGGAGGTCACCGTGGTGGAACAGGGGCCGCTGCTGGAAACCACTTCCGCCTCCACGCACCACGACATCGACTACCTGCAATTGCAGAAGCTGGGACTGGCGCAGGCCGGGCGCGGCCTGGAGGCCGTCGTGCAGAGCGTTCCCGGCGTGGTGCAGGACGACAACGGCCGCATGCACCCGCGCGGTTCGGAGTCCCAGGTGCAGTACGTGGTGGATGGCGTCCCGGTCACCGACAATCTGGCGGCCACCTTTGCTACGGCGCTCGACGCCCGCAACCTGCGCTCCGCGGAGATCCTCACCGGCAATGTGCCCGCCGAATACGGCGGCAAGCTGGCCACCGTCATCAACGTCAACACCAAGTCCGGACTGGAGATGCCCTGGAGCGGCAGCCTGTTCCTGGGCGGCGGCAGTTTCGGCCACGCCGAGGCTGGCGCCGAGTTCGGCGGACACACGCAAAAGTTCGGCGTTTTCGTTTCCTCCGCGGGCAGCCGCAGTGAGCGTTATCTGGACCCGCCGGAAATCCAGAACTTCCGCAACGAAGGTGGCAACGCTCGCCTGTTCGTCAAGTTCGACTGGGTCCCGAGGGAAAAGGACACCTTGCGCCTGTCGCTCACCACCAACGGCACCAACTTCCAGGTGCCCAACACGGCGGAGCAGCAGGCGGCCGGCCAGCGCCAGGGACAGGAGCTGCGCGACGACGCCCAGTCGCTCTCCTGGACCCATCTGTTCGATCCGCAGACGGTCAGCGACATCGTGCTCTACCGGCGGTCGTCGAGCGCGCGCCTGCTCGACCCTGACCAGACCGGCTTTCCCTTCTTCGCCGAACAGAATCGCCGCCAGCGCACCGAGGGTCTGCGAGCCAGCCTCAGCCGCCAGCAGGGCGGCCACAGCCTGAAGTTCGGCGTCCAGGTGGCGCGCATTCCCTTGAGCGAGTTCTTTACCGTGGCCGCCACCGACCCCGCCATCCTTGCCGATCCCGCCAATCCGGCATCCGCCTTTCCCATCACCAGCCCCTTCGTGTTTCATCAGAAGGAGACGGGGCGGGAAGTGGCGCTGTTCGTGCAGGACCGCTTCACCCTGGCCGGCCGGCTGACCATTGACGCCGGTCTGCGCTACGACAACTACCGCATCGTCGCCGAGAAGGACTTTGTCAGCCCGCGCGTCGGCCTGGCCTACTACATCAAGCGCACCGGCACCGTCTTCCGCGGCTCCTACAACCGCTTGTTCCAGACGCCTTCGGTAGAGAACCTGCTGCTTTCTTCTTCCCCGGCAGGGGCGGTGTTCTCGCCCCTGGGCAGTGCCGCGGGTGTCCGCGTGGTGCCGCCCGAAGAGCAGAACTTCTACGAGTTCGGGGTGCAACAGCAACTGGGCAAATACGTGCGCCTGGACGTGGCTCGCTACGTCAAGAACATCCACAACTACGCCGACAAGGACCAATTTCTCAACACGGGCATCATTTTCCCCATCGCCATCGCGCGCGGAGATGTGCGCGGTAGTGAGGTCCGCCTGGATCTCGCCTTGGTGCGCGGCTGGACCGCCTTCCTCAGCTACGCCAACTCCAAGGCGGTTGCCACCACGCCTCTGGTAGGCGGTTTGTTCCTCGGGGAGGAGGCGGCGGAACTTCTGATTCCCGGCATCCAGTTCAACGCCGACCACGACCAGCGCAACAGCGGCCAGTTCGGCGTCACCTACTCCCATCGTTCGGGCGCCTGGGCGAGCCTTACCGGGCGCTACGACAGCGGCGTGCCCTCGGAGTTCGATCCGGCGGACCTGGTCGGCCTCGATCCGCGCATCGTCGAACAGTTGGATACCGTGCGCTTCCGCATCAAGCCGCGGGCCACGCTGGACGTGATGGCCGGCATCGACCTGCTGCGCGACAGCTCCTGGCCCATCTCCCTACAACTCGACGTGCAGAACCTGCTCGACCGCTTCTACCTGTTCAATTTCGAGAGCGTGTTTTCGGGGACGCACATCGGGCGGCCGCGCGAAATCAGCGGCCGTATCGTCTTCCATTGGAAGTCGAAATCGGTGCGCAGCCCGTAGGCGAAAAAACTGGGCCGGGGTCTCGAGAACCCCGGCCCGGTCGGCTCAGCGAGCTGCCCGGAGAAAACCCTAGGAGTGGCGCCGCGGGCGCAGCGAGAGGTCGCGCACCTGCGCCAGAATGCTGGATAATTGCATGCCGTCGAGCTTCTGCAGATAGGGAATCAGCTCGGCGATGAAGTCGTCGGCCATGAGCTCGCGGATCTCCGCGTCGCGGCTGTGGCCGCCGTTGAGCAGTTCAGGCACGCTTACCTCCAGGGCTCGCGCCAGCCGCTCGATGGATGAGAGCGTGGGCGTGGCTTTTTCATTTTCGATCTTGGATACGTAGGTCCGCGGGACGGACATGCGCAGCGCCAGTTGCCGCTGGCTCAATCCGGTGCGCTGCCGCAGCGTGCGGATGGCCGCCGCCAGTTGCAGATGCGAATGGCCGTTGCCGTTTTCCGGGCGCGCCGCTTCCGCGGCCGGTTCCGCCACCTGAGGCTCGGGTTCCTCAGCGTCCAAAGAAGTGTGGCACTTGCGGCAAAGATTATTCGTGGTCCGGAACTGGACCAGATGACAACGGTCACATCTCACGACTTCCCGCGAGTCGACGGGCGCGAGAGTTGTAGCCATGCCGGGTTGTGGAAGATGCCAGAGCCGGGCATCCCGCCTGCGATACACTTGCAGGCTGGCGGTACTTTGCGGCACCGCCGCCGGAGTTGTCAACAGAAAAGTGGGCGGAAACTCGGTTGACACGGGGTAAAACCCCACGGGATGCCGCCATGAAAACCGGAGAAAACCGGGCGAAAACCGGGGAGACGAATGATGCCGACGCGGGACGATGCCTGGGGTTTACTTTGTGAGTACACCCAGTCCGAGAGCCTGAGGAAACACGCCCTGGCGGTCGAGGCCTGTATGCGCGCCTACGCCCGCCGCTTCGCCGCCGACGGCACCGACCCCGCCGCCGACGAAGAACTCTACGGCCTCTGCGGACTGCTGCACGATTTCGACTACGAAAAGTTCCCCACGCCTGACCAGCATCCTTTCGTGGGCAACAAGATCCTGGAGGAGCGCGGCTACCCTGAAGCCCTGCGCCGCTGCATCCTCTCCCATGCGCAGTACTCCGGCGTCCCGCGCGTCACGCCCATGGAGAAGGCCCTGTTCGCCTGCGACGAGCTGGCCGGCTTCCTTACCGCCACCGCGCTGGTGAAGCCCAACAAGTCGCTCGCCGAGGTCGAAGCCAGATCGGTGCGCAAGAAGATGAAGGACAAGGCCTTCGCCCGCAGCGTCAGCCGCGAAGACATCCTCTCCGGCGCCCAGGACCTGGGTATCGACCTGGAAGAGCACATCACCTTCTGCATCCAGGCCATGCAGGGCATCGCCAAACAGCTCGGCCTGGATGGGGTGCAGCCTGCGGTTCCGCAGTCCTGAACAGTCACCGCAGATTGAGGCGGATGACGCAGATAACTGTTAGGGTGTCATCCTGAACTCGCCTTGGCGGGCGAAGGATCTATGCATTTTGCCGTTGCGGCTGCGGCCTTACCCGCGCGAACGCACCGATACTTCGTCGCTGCGCTCCTCAGAACGACATTTCAGCCGGAGCACCTAACACCCGGGACCAGCCTCTGGGCAGCAAGGAGCTTCGAATCTCGCGTCGGCTACCGCCTCGGCTACCTCGTGACGCCGTTTGTCTGAACCGTTGATGGGCAGGGAGCCAGAGTGCGCGGGTAGAAGACCTCGTATCGGCTCAGCTTACGGCCGTGGTCATCAACCACGTGCAGTTTCCAGTCGTGCGGTTTGTCAATCTCCGCTGGCAGCTCGACCATGAGCTCATAATAATTCTGCATGTCAAAATAGAGGCGACGAAGCAACGAATCCAGAGTGCGGCGGCCTCCGGGAGTCAAGTTCGAACTCCACACCACCGTGATTCCACCGGACATCTTGCTCAATCCGGACATAAGACCTGGCCCTTCCCGCTCCTCCGGAGTTGTGGGAAAGAGATCCGCGAAAAGAACCCCGAAGATTCTGGCCCCGGACGTCGCCACGGCCATGGTGAATTCACTCTCTTTCGTCCAGCTCATATTGTCTCCGCCATCGGTGATCAGGTAGATCACATCTCCCGGCCTTGGTCGACCCAGCATGGCGACGGCTTCCATAACAGCATCGCGGATTGCGGTGCGCCCCTTGATGATTCCCTTAGTCGTCATGGCAGCCTTCAGCTCTTCAAGCAGGGCCGCTCGGTCTTGTGTAAGCCCAATACGAAGCCCGATCTTTTCGTTGAAAAGGATTAGACCGACCGCACTACCGGGAGGAGCGGATTCGATGGCATTGCCCGCGATCGTCCAGGCAATGCCCGACGGACGCAGGCTCCGCTCCATGCTGCCTGAGATATCGAGAGCGACCACGAAACGGGGAGATCCCGAAGTCATTCTCGCGTGGTGGATCCGCACGGGCTGGCCCCGGAACTGGCCCTGAAAACTATTCGCTGTGAGCCCCGTCACTGGTTTGCCCTTCGCGTCGGCGACCGTTACCGTGACGCTCCGCAAACGGCAGCCCAGGTTGTTCTGTGCGAAAACCCCGAACGGAGCGAGAACGGAAGCCACTACAAGCACGAATGTGAACAACTGCCGGAGCATTACCGTATCCGCGCCGACCCTATCACAAGTTGCGGGTAAATGAGCAAGACCGTTCGGGCCGTTCCGTTGTTGGAACGCACCCCGGGTCAGGAGAGAATGCGTCCGGCCGTCGATTTAGCGAGTCCGCTTCCGACGAGGCAAAAGAGCAAGAGCTGGTCCACAGACGCCCTCACGGCGCCGCTTTGTATTCTCCACCCCTGAACACGTACACCTGGCGCTTCTTAACCGGGACCACTTTCCCCTTGTCGTTCAGGCGGGTGCCGGTGCTGGTGACGACCAGGTCTTGATCGGGCTGCGTGGTGTTGGGCTGGAAGGCGTATGTCGAATCGAAGTTGTCGCAGTTCACCCAATCGTTCCCTGCGCCGCTGTGCCTCGGTGGCCAACCTCTAGGCCAGCGCCGCCGCCACCTTGCCGCTGCGCACGAGTTCCGCCACGCGTGCGAAATCGGCTGCCAGCACGCGGTCCTGTTCCACCGCCGGGCTGACGGAACGTATCGCAGCATGCGCTTTCTGGCCGCGCGGGCTGGGCGCGAGCGGCGCCAGAAAGTCGATAGCCTGCGCGGCAGCCACCGCTTCGATGGCCAGCACGTTGCGCGTATTGGCCACGATGCGCTTCAGCTTCAGCGCCGCCGCCATCCCCATGGAAACATAGTCTTCCTTGTTGCCGGAGGTGGTGATGGAATCCACGGACGCAGGATGCGCCAGCACCTTGTTCTCGCTGGCCAGCGCGGCCGCCGTCACCTGCGCCATCATGAAGCCGGAGTGCAGGCCGGCATGCTTGGCCAGGAACGGCGGCAGGCCCTCGTTGAGCGCCGGGTTCACCAGCCGTTCCACGCGCCGCTCGCTGATGCCCGCCAGCGACGCCAGCGCGATGCCCAGGAAGTCCAGCGCCATGGCCACCGGCTCCCCATGAAAGTTCCCGCCGGAGAGCACTTCGGCGTTCGCACCCGGATTCAGGAACACCAGCGGATTGTCCACCGCGGAGTTCATCTCGATCTCGAAGATGCGGCGGCAATGCGTGAGCGTGTCGCGCACCGCGCCGTGCACCTGCGGTATGCAGCGCAGCGAGTAGGCATCCTGCACCCGGCCGCAATCGCGGTGCGACTCGCGGATCTGGCTGCCCTCGAGCATGCGCCGCAGATTCTCCGCCACGCGAACCTGGCCGGCATGCGGACGCGCCTGGTGGATGCGCGCGTCGAAAGCCACGTCAGTGCCGCGCAACGCGTCCAGCGACAGTGAGCCGATGACGTCAGCGCTGTCGGTCAGCGTCTCCGCTTCCAGCAGCGCCAGCGCACCCACCGCCAGCATGGCCTGCGTGCCGTTGATGAGCGAGATGGCTTCCTTGGCCTCGAGCACTAACGGGGTGAGACTCGCCCGGCGCAGGGCCTCCGCGCCTGCCACGCGCTGCTCGTTGTGAATCGCTTCTCCTTCGCCGATCAGCACCAGCGCCAGATGGGCCAGCGGCGCCAGATCGCCGCTCGCTCCCACACTCCCTTGCGAGGGTATGACCGGATGCACGCCGCGGTTCAGCAGTGCGCACAGTGCCTCGACCACCTCCGGGCGAACTCCGGAAAAGCCTTTGGCCAGCGAGTTGGCGCGCAGCAGCACCAGCGCCCGCGTTTCTGCTTCGCTCAACGGCTCGCCCACGCCCGCGGCATGCGAGCGCAGCAGGTTGACCTGCAGCTCGCGGATCTCGCCCGGTGCGATGCGCACGTCGCTCAACTTGCCCACGCCGGTGTTCACGGCGTAGGCCACGCGCTCGCCTTTGAGCAAGGCTTCGACGGCGGCCCGCGCCCCGGCAATGCGCCTGCGCGCCGCCGGATCCAGTCCTACCGGCTGCCGGTCATACACTACGGCGCGCAATTGCTCGAGCGTCAGGTCGTTGCCGTTGATGGGGATCACTTCGACGCGTTCCACATGGTCCGGTGGACTTTCCACGACCCGTCCGCGGCGCGCTTCAGCACCCGCAGCACGTTGTAGTTCTGCCGGATCTCGTCGCCGCCCGCCTTGGGCCGCACTGCGCTGGTGAAGGTGCCCCACTCGAAGGCGTAGTCGCCTGCGAGCGTCACTTCCTCCCACTTTTGCTCGTAGGTCAGCACCTCGTAGGCGGCGCTGGCGGCCTTGCCCGCTTCCAGTTGCTTGCGGCCCACGGCTTTGCCGATGGTCGGCGAGCCGTCCGGCGGCAGCGCCACAATGTCGTCCGTCCACAGCGAAACCAGCGTCTCGACGTCGTACGTCTTGGTGGCGGCGATGTCCTTCTGATGCAGCTCCTCGATGGCAGCCAGATCGGCGGCGCGGCGTGCGTTTTCGTTCATTTTGGCGTGGAGAATGATCAGCGTTCCCGCCGCCCCTACCAGCAAGAGCGCGGCAGGCCAGCGGCGCGGCTTGCGATTGTCAATCATGAAGCTTTCCTCTTCAAGTTCCGTGACGCTCAATGGTCTTGCGGAACGCCGTGAGATACTTCTCCGGCAGCGGCCGCTTGTGGAAGTTGCGGTCCACCACGATGTGGGTGGTCTCGCCTTGGGCGAGCAGCTCACCGTCCGCGGCGCGCCGCACTTCGTACCCGAAGTGCAGCAGGGAATCGCGCAGGTTGCGCAGCTCCGTGCGCACTACGATCTCGTCGTCGTAACGCGCCGGAGCCTTGTAGCGCACCCGCAGGTCGACCACCGCGATATGGCAGTCGTCCTTCTCCTCCATCTCGCGATACTGGAAGCCCATCTGGCGCAGCGCCTCCACCCGTCCCACCTCGAACCAGATGGCGAAGTTCGAGTGATAGACCACGCCCATGCGGTCCGTCTCGGCGTAACGCACGCGGAGCTTGGTTTCGCTGAACATGGTTCTTCAGATGACCAGATGAAGAGATGACCCGATCACCAGATTTCTCGGCGCCTCTATGACTCTGTGGCCAATCTCATTTCCCCGTCCACTTCGGCTTGCGCTTTTCCAGGAACGATGTCACGCCCTCGCGGAAATCGGCCGTCGCCCGGATGCGCGCGTTCTCTTCCTGGCCGAGTTTCATCTCCTGGTCCAGTTGCGCGCGCGCGTATTCCGAGAGCAGCGCTTTGGTGAGCCGGATCGACGTGGGGCTGTTTTCCATCAGCGTGGCGGCCAGCTCGCGCACGCGGGGCATCAGCTTCTGCGGCTCCAGTACCTCGTTGACCAGTCCCATGCGGTAGGCTTCTTCCGCCCCGAAGATGCGCCCCGTCAGCAACAGATCGCGCGCATGTTTTTCTCCCACCTGGCGCTTGAGCAGGGAAGATACGATGGCGGGAATGAACCCGATGCGCACCTCCGTGTAACCGAACCTGGCCTCGGTGGAGGCCAGCGTGAAATCGCACGAGGTGGCGAGGCCCATGCCTCCGGCGATCGCCGGCCCGTTCACCGCCGCGATGGTCGGCTTGGGAAAATCGTAGATGGAGCGGAACAGTCGGGCCATGGTTTCTGAGTCCTTCAAGTTTTCCTCGAAGGAGCGACCTTCAGCGCTAAGCGTTTTCAGGCTTTCCAGATCCATGCCGGAGCAGAACGCCTGGCCGGCTCCGGTGAGCACCAGCACCTGCGACGCCGACTGCCGCGCCGCTTCCAGCGCTGCCGTGAGGTCGTCGATCAGCTCGAAACTGATGGCGTTGCGTTTTTCCGGCCGGTTCAACGTGAGGGTCGCGATGCCGCCGGATTCCGCCAGCAAAACGGTCTTCAGTTCCATGGGGTCGCTATTGTTTCACTTCCGCCTGATGCGCCGCACCGATTTCCGCCGACATGCGCAACACGCCATCGAGCGCCGCGAGCTGCGGCGTTTCCGCGCCTCGCTGTCTCAGCGCCTCCAGCGCCCGCTCCGTCGCGATGTTGCCGACCAGAAGGTCTTGCGCGAACGGACATCCGCCCAGTCCGCCCAGCGCGCAGTCAAAGCGCCGGGCTCCCGCCTCGTACGCAGCCAGGACCTTTTCGGCTGTCTGTTCCGGACGCGAATGCAGGTGCGCGCCGATTTCCAGGTACCCGTACTTCGCCGTCACCGCGCCGATGACGTCCGCGATCTTCGCCGCATCCGCCACGCCCACGGTATCGGCCAGCGACACGGCGCGGATGTCCATGCTCTCCAGGAGGCCGACGGCTTCCACCACTTCCTCTGTGCTCCATTCGTCGCCATACGGATTGCCGAAGGCCATCGAAATGTACACCACCAGATCGAGTCCGACCTGGTGCGCTTTGAGGTCGATTTTCTCCAGCTCGTCGAGGGCCGCTTCGAGTGTCTGCTTCTGGTTGCGCTCGAGGAACGTCGGCGAGACCGAGTATGGAAATCCCAGCGTGCTCACGGCTTCGGTCTCGATCGCGCGGTCGGCGCCCTTCTCATTCACCACGATGCCGATGATCTCGACGTCCTCCGGCGGACGCAATTGCCGCAAGACTTCTTCCGAATCCGCCATCTGCGGCACCGCCGCCGGCGAAACGAACGACACCGCGTCGATGTGCTTGAACCCGGCCTCGATCAGCGCCCGCAGGTACGCCACCTTGACTTCGGTCGGGATGACGCCCTTCAGCCCTTGCCAGGCATCGCGCGGGCATTCGATCAGCTTCACCGCGCTCATCGCTCACCGTCCCGCCCGCGCCGCAGCCGCCTGCGCGTCACCAGCACCACTGCGGCAAGCCACGGCGCCATCCAGGTCACGAGACTCCATGCGAACGCCGCGTCGCTCACCGCGTAGCCGCCAAACGGCACGCTGTAGAAGCGCCCCACTTGACGATACCGTGCGATGCCGATTCCCAGCGCTCCATACGTAAGCAGTCCCAGCGGCAGCGAAATCACCAGCGCTCCTACCACGCGTCCCAGCGTCGCCAGCCCGCCGCTGCCTCCGGCCGACTTCAGCAGCAGAAACGCGCCTGCCCCGACGAACACCACGAAGATGAGCGGCAGGATGGGCACGGCTCAGGTCTGCAGCACTCCCGTCCTGAACTCCGCTACATGCGGGTTGAGCGCCGCCGCTTCCAGCGCCAGCGCAATGGCTTCGCGCGTCTCCAGCGGATCCAGGATCTTGTCGATCCACAGCCGCGCCGCGCCGTAGCGCGGGTCGGTCTGCTCGTCGTAGGTCTGCTTCACGGACTGGAACAGCGCGCGCTTCTCCTCCTCGCTCAGCTTCTTGCCGCCGCGTTCCAGTTGCTTGATCTTGATTTCCACCAGCGTGCTCGCGGCCTGGTCGCCGCCCATCACGGCGTAGCGCGCCGTCGGCCAGGCGAACACAAAGCGCGGGTCGTACGCCTTGCCGCACATGGCGTAGTGTCCGGCGCCGAACGATCCGCCCAGGATCACCGTGATCTTGGGCACCACGGCGTTCGACACTGCGTTCACCATCTTCGCGCCGGCGCGGATGATGCCGCTCCACTCCGCGTCCCGTCCCACCATGAACCCGTTGACGTCGTGCAGAAAGACCAGCGGCACCAGGTTCTGGCTGCAGTCCATGATGAAGCGCGCCGCCTTCTCCGCCGACTCGGTGTAGATCACGCCGCCGAACTCCACCCGCTTGTGTCCTGCGTGGTCGAGCTGCGTGACGTGCGTCTTCTGGTTGGCGACGATGCCCACCGCCCAGCCGTTCACCCGCGCGTAGCCGCACAGCACCGTTTCGCCGTACTCCGGCTTGTACTCGTCAAAGCGGCTGCCGTCCACGATGCGCGCAATGATCTCCTTCATGTCGTACTGCCGCGCCGGATCGGATTCGAAGATGCCGTACAGTTCCTCCGCCGCGTACGCCGGCGGTTCAGGCTTCTTGTGGTCGAACGGCGCCCCCGGCCGCCGCCCCATTTTCTCCACCAGACCGCGGATGCGCGCCAGGCAGGCTTCGTCGTTGGGCTCGCGGAAGTCGATGGTGCCGGAGATTTCCGCGTGCACGCGCGCGCCACCCAGTTCCTCGGCCGAGATCTTCTGCCCGATCGCCGCCTGCACCAGCGCCGGCCCGGCCAGAAAGAGGCCGCTGCCCTCGGTCATCAGGATGTGGTCGCACATCACCGGCAGGTACGCGCCGCCGGCCACGCACATCCCCATGATGGCCGTGATCTGCGGAATGCCCAGCGCGGACATCACTGCGTTATTGCGGAACACGCGTCCGAAATCGTCGGTGTCCGGGAACACATCCTCCTGCAGCGGCAGGAACACGCCCGCCGAGTCCACCAGGTAGATGGTCGGGATTCGGTTTTCGATAGCGATGTTCTGCGCCCGGATGACCTTCTTCGCCGTCATGGGGAAAAACGCTCCGGCCTTCACCGTGGCGTCGTTCACGATCAGCATGAACAGCCGCCCGTGGATTCGCCCCAGTCCGGTCACCACGCCCGCTGCCGGCGCGCCGCCCCACTCTTCGTACATCCCGTGCGCCGCATGGATTCCCAGCTCGAACAGCGAAGTCCCCGGGTCGAGCAGCAGCGCGATGCGCTCCCGCGCCGTGAGTCGCCCTTTCTTGTGCTGCGCCTCGATGGCCTTGGCCCCGCCGCCCTCGCGGATCTTCTCTTCTTCGTTATGGAGGGCCGCTGTCAGGTCGGCCATGGCCCGCATGTTCTTCTCGAAGCGCGCCGACGTGGGGTCGACGCGCGAGATCAGCCCGTGCGGGCGCGCCGTGGGCGTACTGGGTTTGCTGGTCATAGAGCGCGAGAGGCGAATTGCTAGGTTAAATGACCCGCCGAGGCTCGGCAATCAGGCGACCCAGCGGAATGCCGAGAGCGCCAACGCCACCGGGTCCTCCGCCAGCGCGTCCACCAGCCCGATACGCAGCGCTTCCGCGGCGTGCAGCTTTTCCGCCGCGACGAACATCGCCAGCGCCCGGCCCTTGCCGATCAGTCCGGGCAGCCGCTGCGTTCCGCCCCAGCCGGTCATCAGGCCGAGCGCCGCTCCGCGATGCCCGAAGATGGCGTTGGGCGCCGCGACCCGCCGCGCGCAGGCCAGCGCCAGGTCCAGCCCTCCGCCCATGCAGTAGCCGGAGATGGCCGCCAGCGTCGGCGCCGGGAAGCTGGCGATTGACTCCATCAAGGCCTGTCCCTCGCGCGCGAACGCCAGCGCTGCCGGGCCGGTCAGCTCCGCGATCTCACGCAGATCGGCGCCGGCGGAAAAAAAGCGATGATTCCCCGTGATGATGAGCGGCCGCACCTGCCCGGCGCTCGCTAGTTCCGCTGCCGTTTGCGTGAGTTTTCTTACACACTCCCGCGTCAGCCGGTTGGTGCCGTCCGCCGACTCCAGCCGGATGAGGTTGCAGCTTCCTGTTTTTTCGAGCTTGGGGGAAGTGGAACTCAAGCGGAACGCCGGCGACGGAGAGCGGAAAGCGGAAGGCAGAGAGCGCATTTCATGCCGGCACGCCCCTGGGCTTCACGTTGGCGCGGATGAACTGCACGATCTCCTGCAGCGACGTTCCCGGCTGGAAGATGCCGGCCACCCCGGCCTGCTTCATGCGGTCGATGTCTTCGTCCGGGATGATGCCGCCGATCACCACCAGCACGTCGTCCATCTTGTTCTGCCGCAGCAGTTCCATCACTCGCGGCACGATGGCGTTGTGCGCCCCGGAGAGGATCGAGAGCCCGATCACGTCCACGTCTTCCTGCAGCGCGGCGCTGGCGATCATCTCCGGCGTCTGCCGCAGCCCGGTGTAGATCACCTCCATGCCCGCGTCGCGCAGCGCCCGCGCGATCACCTTGGCCCCCCGGTCGTGTCCGTCCAGGCCCGGCTTGGCCACCAGCACGCGGATCTTGCGTTCCGTCGCCATCGGCGCGGCACTATTTAACCACAGCCGCACCCAGGCCTGCCGTGATCCCCGTAGAGACGTAGCTTGCTACGTCTCCGCGGTTGCCGCACCCTTGTTCGCTCCCGATTTCGGAGCGACAGGATGGGATGCCGGCAAACGTGGGTAGTTTGTCAGGCCTGAGACACCGCGACCTGAAACCTGTGCCAGGACCAAGTACCGCAGGGACGGCACTAACCCTGAACCAAGCCCGGCTCATTTACAATTCCCGCTCATCCCTGAGCGCGAGGTCCGCCATGCCCAAAAAAGCTCGCCCGAAGAAGGCCGCCAAACCCAAGCCCAAGCCCAGGAAGCGCGCCGCACCCCGCGGCCTCGACCTCAACCACGCCATGGTGTACGTGCGCGACGTCGAGCGCGCCCTGCCCTTCTACACCAAGCTCCTGGGCATGAAGGTGGTGGACGAGTTCCGCCACGAGGGCAAGCCCGTCTACGCCCGGCTCTGCGCGCCCGTCGGCGAAGGCACCATCGCCCTGCATATGGCGGGACCGGGAGCGTCGGTGGCTGCGGAGGGCGTCCGGCTCTACTTCGAGACTCCCGACTTGGACGAGTTCTGCCGCCGCCTGCAGGAGAAAGGCGTGCACTTCATCCAGCTTCCCCGCATGATGCCCTGGGGATGGAAACACGCCTACCTGAACGACCCCGACGGCCACGAGATCAGCCTCTACTGGGCCGCCGGCGGCCGCATGAAAAAGACCGTTATGCGCGCCGCCAAAAAGGTAGCCAGGGCGAAGTAGCAGCCGCTCTGGCTTTTGCTGGCCGTCATCCCGAGCGAGGGAGGGCTCCCGCGCGCTCTCTCCGGCGCGGGAAACCTGAGCGAGGGACCCGGGGTTTCCTTCTCCTGCGTTGCCGGGCTTCGCTCTTGAGAATCCGAATCTCGGCTACTTGGCCTTTCGCTCGCGACCCGGGCCCGCCGCGGCGGGCGAAGGAGCGCGAGCCCCCGAAGGGGGCGGCCGAAAGTAGCCCAGGGCGGCGAGTACGCGGAAGCGAAGCCTCCGCGTCGAGCAAGCCCTGGGTAAGGCGGCGATTAGAGTCGCGCCCGACCGGCGGCGAGCGCATGCGAGCCGGCAACGGGAGGGCGCTGCGACGGCCGAACGGTCCGCTCGGTTGCCTCGCTAACTGGCCACGGGCCACTGACCACTAGCCACTGCCTTTCCGATACCACTCCACCGTCCGCCTCAGCCCTTCTTCCAGATCCACCGTCGGCTCATACCCCAGGTGCTTCTTGGCCAGGCTGATGTCGGCCAGCGAGTGCTTGATGTCTCCCGCGCGTTCGGCTTCATGCTCCGGCTCGCCCTGGAATCCTGTCAGCTTCTGGAGCAGCCGGAAAATCTGGTTGATGGTTACCCGCTGTCCTCCGGCGATGTTGAACACCCGCCCCGCCACGTCGGCTGCAGGGCGCGTGCAGGCCAGCAGATTGGCCGCCACGGCGTTCTCGATGTAGGTGAAGTCCCGGCTCTGCTCTCCGTCGCCATAGATCACCGGCGGCTGGCCGCTCAGCATGCGGGTGATGAAGCGCGCCATCACCGCGGAATACTGTGAATTGGCGTCCTGCCGCGGCCCGAAGATGTTGAAGTAGCGCAGCGACACCGTCTCCAGCCCGTAGCAGCGCCAGAACGACGTCATGTACAGTTCCCCCGCCAGCTTGGCCACGGCGTAGGGCGAGATCGGGTTGGGCGTCATGTCCTCCCGCTTGGGCAGGGTCGGCGTGTCTCCGTAGGCGGAAGAGGACGCCGCATACACCACGCGCTTCACCCCGGCCTTTCGTGCCGCCTCCAGCAGATGCACGGTTGCGTCCACGTTCGCCCGGTTCGAGCCCACCGGGTCGGCCACCGAGCGCGGCACCGAGGGGATGGCCGCCTGGTGCAGCACATAGTCGGCGCCCCGGCACGCGTCAGCCGCCGCGGCCGCATCCAGCAGGTCGGCCTGGCGGAACTCCAGCTGGTTGCGGATGTCGGCGATGTTCTCGAGGCGCCCGGTGGAAAGATTGTCCAGCCCGCGCACCTGTTCGCCGCGCTCCACCAGCGTGTGGGCAATCGCCGACCCAATGAACCCCGCGACTCCAGTAATGAGATAGAGAGGCATTTGGAAGCGTAATGGGTGTTCTACAGGCCGTGCGTCGCAGGGTCAAGCAAGGGCATCGCGCATTGGACTGAGAACCGAGAACTGAGAACTAAACCGGTGGGAGAGCCGGACTTTAGCCCGGCGTTCAGGCCTTCCTGTTTTCGGGCTTCAGCCCTGGGATTCAAGAAACGAGAAGCCAGAAACGAAAAGCGCTTTACACCGTCACGCAATCCGCGACTCGACCATCACTACCGCCTCTCCCTCCATCACCACTTCACCCTTCTGATTCACGCAGCGCGTGGCCAGCGTGAGGATCGGCTTGTCCTCGCGTACCTTCGTCACCTCGACGCTCGCTGTGACCGTGTCTCCCACCCGCACCGGCTTCAGAAAGCGTGCGCTCTGACCCAGGTAGATGGCTCCCGTGCCCGGCAGCTTCATCCCGATCAGGTGCGAGATCAGCCCCAGGCATATGACCCCATGCGCGATCCTCCCACCGAACCGGCTGCGCCCGGCGTAGGTGTCGTCGACGTGCAGCGGGTTGTAGTCGTCGAACAACGCCGCGAACGCGCGGACTTCTTTGTCGCCGATCGGGCGCGTGATCGAGGCCGAATCGCCAATCTTGAAGGACAGGGAAGACATGGCTGGGCTCCAGGAATCTCGCTCAGGATAACTCGCCCGGACGCCCTAACACCCTGTCACGCCGAGCGCAGCCCGCCATCAGCAGACGTAGCGCCCGCGTCCTCGCCGGCGGTCGCGCGGCCGTCCACGGCCGCGCTCCCGCGACCTGCAACATCAGCGGGCGTAGTCGAGGGGCAATGCAGTTGCTGTGGTTGTGGAATTGGAAACTCGAAACTGGAAACTTGCCTCAATGTACTTCCGGCTTCTCCGTCGCGACGACTTCCTTTGTCGGCTCTCCCCCGCCCATGTGCCGCACATCCGCCCCGCTCACCCAGAAGATCACGTCCTCGGCGATGTTGGTGGCGTGATCAGCTACCCGCTCCAGGTTGCGCGCCACCAGCAGGGCATCCAGCGCCTGCCGCGTGACCGACGGATCGGCGTGCATCTTCTCCACCATGCGCACGAAGATCTCGTCGTCCATGCGGTCCACTACGTCGTCCATCTTCAGGACCGCCTCGGCGATATCCGGTTTCCCTTCCACGAAGGACTCCAGGGCTCGCCGCACCATGCCCGCCGCAGTGGCGGCCATCCGCGGCATATCGACCGGCAGCTCGGCCGGCGGCAGCGTCGCCATGTCCATCACCCGCTGCGCGATATTGACCGCCTGGTCGCCCACCCGCTCCAGGTCGGCGTTGATCTTCATCACCGCCATGATGAAACGCAGGTCGCTGGCCATCGGCTGCTGCATGGCCAGCAGGTCGAGCGCCACTTCATCGATCTCCCTCTCCGCCATGTTGATGGCGCGCTCGCCCTCCAGCACCGCCTGGCACAGCTTCAGGTCGCGCTTGCGGTAGGCTTCCGTGGCCCGCTCCACCGCCTGCTCTGCCATCCCCCCCATGCGCAGCAGTTTGACTTTCAACTCGTCGAGTCCTTGCTGGAAACGTGTGCGCATTATCCGAACCTGCCTGTAATGTAGTCTTCGGTCCGCTTGTCCGACGGATTGGTGAAGATCTTCTCCGTGCGGTCGAACTCGATCAGCTTTCCCAGCAGGAAGAAGCCGGTGAACTCGGCCACCCGCGCCGCCTGCTGCATGTTGTGGGTCACGATCACGATGGTGTACTGCTCCTTGAGCGTGAAGATGAGCTCTTCGATCTTGCCGGTCGAGATCGGGTCCAGCGCCGAGCACGGCTCGTCCATGAGCATCACTTCCGGCTCCACCGCCAGGGCGCGCGCGATGCACAGACGCTGCTGCTGACCGCCGGAAAGGCTCGAGCCCGATTTCTTCCGCAGTTCGTCCTTCACTTCGTCCCACAGCGCCGCCATGCGCAGGGAGCGCTCCACCGCTTCATCCATCGCGCCGCGGTCGCGGAAACCGTTCAGGTGCAGCCCGGCCGCCACGTTGTCGTAGATCGTCATGGTGGGGAAGGGGTTCGGTTTCTGGAACACCATGCCGATGCGCTGGCGCACCCGCACGGGATTGACCTTGGGAGCGTAGATGTCCTGCCCGTCCAGGTACACCTCGCCCTCGACGCGCGCCCCCGGCACGACCTCGTGCATCCGGTTCAGGCAGCGCACGAACGTGGACTTTCCGCATCCCGATGGCCCGATGATCGCCGTGACGCGGCGGTCGGGCACGGAAAGCGTGATGCCCTGCAGCGCCTCCAGCCGCCCGAACCACGCGTGCAGCTCGGCGGTGCGCATCTTGATCGGCAGCCCTTCCCCAGCGGGCTTGTCCGGCGGCGCCTGGCGCAGCGCCGCGGTGTCCAGTCGCACGATGGGCCCGCTATCGTTCATCGGTTCTACCAGTAGATCCGCTTCTGCAAGCGGTTGCGCAACCAGATCGCGACCCCGTTCAGCGCCAGCATCAGGCCCAGCAGCACCACGATACCAGCCGCTGCGTTCACGTGGAAATCCGTCTGCGGACGCGACACCCAGTTGAAGATTTGGATGGGCAGCGCGGTGAACGCGCTGTAGATGGAATTGGGCGCGAAGGCCACGTACGTCAGCGCCCCGATTGTGATCAGCGGCGCCGTTTCCCCGATGGCCCGCGCCAGCGACAGGATGATGCCGGTCAGGATGCCCGGCATGCACATGGGCAGCACCACCCGCCGCAATCCCTGCCAGCGGTCCGCTCCCAGGGCATAGCTGGCCTCCCGCAGGGAATGGGGCACGGTCCGCAGCGCTTCTCGCGAAGCCATGATGACCATGGGCAGCAGCAGCAGGGCCAGCGTCGCCGCCCCCGCCAGCAGGCTGCGCCCCAGTTGCATCGCCCGCACGAACAGTTCCAGGCCCAGCAGTCCATAGATGATCGACGGCACCCCCGCCAGGTTGCTGATATTCACCTCGATCAGCGCCGTCAGGCGGCTGGGCCGCGCATACTCCTCCAGATAAATGGCCGCGCCCACCCCCAGCGGGATGGCGATCACCGCCGTCAGCACCATCAGGTAAGCGCTTCCGGCCAGCGCCGCCAGGATCCCCGCCGCCTCCGGCCGCCGCGACGGATAGCTGGTCAGAAAATCCCAGGTCAGTCGCGGCAGGGCGTCGCGAAAAGCGTCTGCGAACAGCACCAGCAGCACCAGCAGCGGCAGGCCCAGGGCCGCCAGGCACACCGCCTGGAAAGCGTGTTCTCCGGTCAGGCGCGGTCCGCCCTGGGTCAGGCTGCGGTTGCCGAAGAACGTCCGCTGGCCCGCCGCGGACGCCGTCTGCGCCGGGCTGCTCATTGCAGCCCTCCCCGCAGGATGTGCTGCCGCAAACGGTGCGACACCAGGTTCAGGCAGAAGGTCATCAGGAACAGCGTCATGCCGACGGCGAAGATCGTGCGGTACTCCAGCGTTCCTGTCGGCGTGTCGCCCAGGCTCACTTGCACGATGTAGGCCGTCATGGTCTCGATGGGCACCCGCGGATCGAGCGTCAGCCTTGGCTGTTGGCCCGCGGCGATGGCCACGATCATGGTCTCGCCGATGGCCCGTGACAGCCCCAGGATCACCGACGCCGCGATCCCGGAAAACGCCGACGGCAAGATCACCCGGAAGATGGTGGCGAGCTTGCCCGCGCCCAGCGCATACGACCCTTCTCGCAGGCTGGCGGGCACCGCGAACACCGCGTCCTCGCTCAGCGAGGCGATTACCGGCACGATCATCACGCCCATCACGATGCCCGGGCTCAGCGCGTTGAATCCCGCCAGGCCGGGAATCAACGCCTGCAGCAGCGGCGTCACGAACGTCAGCGCGAAGTAGCCGTACACCACCGTCGGCACTCCGGCCAGGATTTCCAGCACCGGCTTCAGCAGCCGCCGCACCCGGTCGGCTGCGAACTCGCTCAGGTAGATGGCCGAGAGCAACCCCAGCGGCACCGCTACCACTACCGCCGTGGCCGTGGTCAGCATGGTTCCCGCCATCAGCGGCCAGATCCCGAAGTGCTTTTCCGCGAACAGCGGCGTCCACTGCGTATCGGCCAGGAACTGTTCCAGCGACACCTCCCGAAAGAATCCCCAGGTCTCGGTCAGCAGTACGGCCACGATGCCCGCCGTCGTCACCACAGACACCAGCCCGCACAGCAGCAACACCCAGCCGATGATGCGTTCCTTGAAGGCCCGCGGCTGCTCCAGCTCGGGATGGCTCTTGGCTTTGCTTCCCGGCATCCCTATTTCCCGGCTGCCCCGCTCTCCTTCTCCAGCAGCGTCTCGATGGAGACCCCTACTTGCGATCCCTTGCCGCCGAACAGCGAGCCCGTCACGCCTGCGTCCGCGCGCTGCTGCGCCAGCGTGTAGGCCCGCGCCGGCAGAGGGATGTAACCCACTTCCCGCACCAGCTTCTCGCTATTGGCGAGGTAGAACTTCACGAAGTTCGCCACTTCTTCGCGCCCCAGCGCCTTCTTCGAGATGTAGATGAAGATGGGCCGCGAGAGCGGCTGGTACGTCCCGTTGCGCACCGTCTCCACCGAGGGCGCGATCGGCCCGTCCCCGTTCTCCTTGTTGCCGTCGTCCACCGGCAGCAACTTCAGCTTGTCCTTGTTCTCTTCGAAATAGGCGTAGCCGAAGAACCCCAGGGCGCGCTCGTCGTTGGCCACGCCCTGCACGATCACGTTGTCATCCTCGCTCGAGGTGTAATCGCCGCGGCTGGAGTGCTCTTTGTGCACAATGGCCTCGGTGAAATAGTCGTACGTGCCCGAGTCCACCCCCGCCCCGAACAGCAGCAGTTCCTTGTCCGGCCAGCCCTTGCGCACCTGGCTCCACTTGGTGATTTTTCCCTGCGCTTCCGGCGCCCACATGGTCTTCAACTCGTCGGCGGTGATGAACTCCGCCCAGGTGTTTTTGGGGTTGATCACCACCGCCAGGCCGTCATAGGCCACCGGCAGCTCGATGTACTCGACGCCGTTCTGGCGGCACAGCTCCACTTCGCTCGGCTTGATGGGCCGCGAAGCGTCGGAGATGTCCGTCTCACCCGCGCAGAACTTCTTGAAGCCTCCCCCCGTCCCCGAGATGCCCACCGTCACCTTCACGTTCGGGTTCGCCTTCTGGAACTCCTCGGCCACCGCTTCGGTGATGGGGAACACCGTGCTCGAGCCATCCACTTTCACCAGCATCGCGTGCTTCTGGCAGCCCGCCGCCAGCAGCAGCGTCAGTGAGATTGTCATCGTCGTCAGGGTTCGCATCCGCTCTCTCCTCTTTGGGTTTCCTCTAGAAGCTGTAAATAACGTCAAATTGCATGCGCTTGAGGTACGGTTCCGTGTTGAACGGGGGCGTCGTGTTGCAGGTGAAACCGTTCGCCAGCGCGGCGTTCTGCAGGCGGCAGTCCAGCGTCCGGCCGATGAAGAAGGTATAGTTCGCGGTGACGTTGTTGCGTATCTTCCACAACGCGTACAGCCGGTGCTGCAGGATGTTGGTGGAAGCCCGGTTGTCGCTTTCGTTGAACTGCGAGATCACCGCGTCCTGCTCGATGCGCGAGAACATGTAGCCGAACTGCAGGTCGTTCTTGTTCTTCGTCTGGCCGATGCTGACCTCGCTCCAGAAGGCGGAGTCCTGCTTGCCCGCGGCCAGCGGGTCCTTGTTCTCAGCGTTCAGGTTTTTCAGATATTCGCCCAGGATGCGGACCGGCCAGCGATTCCACCGCGTCTTGATGTTCGCATCCAGGATGAAGTCGCTGTACAGGAACTTGGAAACAAATTCCCGGGTCGGCGATCCGGTCGTCACACGGCAGCCCACCTCGCCTCCGGCGCCGCAGTTGCGCGTGGCGTTGGTCTGCGCGTTGGCGTTGATGATGCGTGTGCCGCCGCCCAACGGGCTCGCGGCCTGCGCGATCACGTCCGCGTTCCGCCAGTTCAGCAGCGAGTACGAAGGTGTGATGGTCAACCGGTTGCCGAACTGCAGGCGCGTGCTCACCGCTCCGCCTACGGCAAAGGCGTCGTTGTCGCCGCCTGCTTCGTTGAACATGATCTGCATGGGATTGACCGTGACGTTGCGTATCACCGAGTTCTTCACCTCGAACGAAACCTTTTCGCTGAAGCCTTCCGGATTCAAGTCGTTGTCGAAGGTGAGCGGCGTGCGGGCCCAGGTATAGGCGAATTTTCCCCCCGTGACCTGCAGCCACTTGTGCGCCGGCGGCTGGTACGTGATCCAGCCGCGATCGAAGCCCACCGTCTTGCGCTCAAAAAAGCTGGTCAGCGTTTCGTTGGTCGACACAGGATCCTGGAGAGAAGGAAATCCATTGGCTACCGCGCCCGAGGCCAGGAACAGCCCGCCGTAGAAATCCTCGCCCAGCTTGCCTTCCACGCCGAAGCGCAGCCGGATGCGCTCCCGGTGCCGGTCTTGCGTCCCGCCCTGGTAGAAATTCTCGTAGCGCACCCGCACGTCGCCCGAGAACCGGAAGCGGCCCAGCGTTCCTTCCAGGGCAGCCACCCGCTTCTGGTCTTCTTGGGTGGTCGCGGCGGAGCTGGCCATCGCGGCCTGCACGCCCTTCACATCCGACTCCAGCTTCCCGAACGACTCCTGCTGCCGGCTCGACGACGCTTCTACGGCTGCCAGGCGCGAGTCGGAGGCCTCTCGCGACGCCGCCCGCGCCTGCTGCTCGGCCCTCATGCGTCCCATCTCCTCGCGCAACTGCCGCAGTTCCTCGCTCTGCGCCTGCAGCATCTCGCGCAGCTCCCGGACCTCTTCGGCGGTTGCAGTTTCCGGCTTGGGTTTCTTCTCCGCGGCGGCTGCTTTCGGGGCCAGCAACATCGCCAGGATCACGGCGCACCCTGCCTTCTGTTTCATGCTCTCTCCTTGGGCTGGTTGGCTTTGTGTTTGAGTCAGTTGTACGCGCACTTTGTTAACGCTTTGTTACGGAGCGTTGAATATCCGTTGAAAGAAGTATCCGGTACCCAGTTCCAGCACCCGGTCCCCGGTACTCAGTGAAATCCTTCCCAGACTCTGCCGTAGAGCTGCTCTCGTGATCTCTGCTCGACTGGCAACTGGGTACTAGGTACTCGGTACTAGCTCTGTTTCTTCAGCCGGTCCAGCAACATCGCCGGCATTACTGCTCAGGCCGCTCACGGCGTTCGTCCAGGCCGCCTCGCCAGCTCGCA
Source organism: Terriglobales bacterium (assembly GCA_035573675.1). NCBI lineage: Bacteria > Pseudomonadati > Acidobacteriota > Terriglobia > Terriglobales > Terriglobales bacterium. The sequence goes on along the minus strand of DATMAB010000018.1, from coordinate 220,213 downwards.
GGTCTCCAGCGTCAACTCTCGCTGCGGCGCGCCGAGGACGGTCCAGCGCTCGCGAAATCGCTCCAGCCTCCCGTTGCCCTCCCTGTGCGGCGCCATCCGGATCGTCTTGCGCCCTCCCAGCTTTTCACGCGGAATCAAGTACCACGCCTCCTCCGGCGCTACGTACGCTGCCAGCACATCCACTTGCCTTGGTCCATACTGCCGCTTGTTGCTCGCCCCATGGCCGGCGTTCACGTGGTAGGAATTGCCGTCCACCACGGAGGCCGACTTCACCTGCACGCGCCGCAGCTTGCCGCCGCCCTCGACTACGAAATCGTACGGGGCGGAATCGCCGTAGGGCTTGGAGACGATGAGGCCGAGTTGAGCGGCGCGATGGGCAAAGCAGAGTTCGGCCACTTCGCCGTTGCGCTTCTGATCAGTGGACTTCCGGGCAGATGTGGGGCGGGCCCGGGATCTGGAGAGGCGAGGGGAACGAGGCATGGGGGCTCCTCACATTTCGCGATTTGGTGGCTTGGTGATTGGGTGATTTCAGACGTTCCACCCACGCCCCGAAGGCATCGGGGGCCAAGCAGCAAGGAGCGGAAGGACTCCGCGCCCTTTCCTCACTATCTAATTTCAGAATAGCATATTGAATGGGACCATTGCGCAATTTTGCTCACAACTATATTTGGTTTGCTTGCAGTGAGTTAGCGGGAAAATGACAAATTATGTCTCTTGACAATGATAACCGTTGTGTTTTCAGTTAATTACATAGGTTGGCAAAAAGCTCTTCGACGAACAATCGCGCATCAGGCCCGTGTTCACCCAGAAACGGAATAAACTGCCAGTAGGGAAGGACTGTCCCCAGGATGCAAAGTTGAAGATAGAGAGTCTTTGGTTTCATCGCGGCTCCGAGTTCGGACAGTGTGCCACGAAATCCAGCTTGATAAACCAACGCAATCCATCGCCGTCATCCTGAGCGCAGAGGGCTCCCGCGCGGCTTCTCCGGGTCCCCGCAAGCTTTGCTTGCGGGGCGGAGCGCGGGAAACCGGAGCGAAGACCTTGGGTTGCCCTTCCATCCCCAGGCTCGGAGTTCAGCCGTCTTTCCCGGGACTGCGCTCCGTCTCTGTTGTTCCCCACCGATAAATCGGTGGGCTATTTTCATTCGTCCCTAGCGGGGCTCGGCAAGTTCCTGCTGCCCTCCCGAGCGCGCCCGAGCGAACTGCGTGGAACGAGGGCGCGCGAGGGAGGGCAGCCAGTCAAATCCACCACGCAAGATTCACCACTCACGTCGCGATTGTCCCCACATTCGCGCCCCGCTGTTGGGCGCGTACCTGGGAGACAACCTCGCTACCCGGCACTCGCAGCTACGGATTTTTCCGCCCCCACCAGCGTGAACACGAACGTCGACCCGTGTCCCAGTTCGCTCTCGGCGCGGATGGTGCCGCCGTGGGCCAGCACGATGTGCTTGGCGATGGCCAGGCCCAGGCCGGTGCCGCCGGACTCGCGCGAGCGCGCCTTATCCACGCGGTAGAAGCGCTCGAACAGGCGCGGCAAGTGCTCGGAGGCGACGCCCGGGCCCTGGTCGCGCACAAAGAACTCGATGCGCCCGCCGGGCTCGGCCCCATCCTGGCGCGCGCCCACCACGACCCTCCCGCCCGCGGGCGAATACTTCAGCGCGTTGTCGATCAGGTTGGCGAACACCTGGTGGATGGAATCGCGGTCGGCCAGCACGGACCGCGTGGCCCGGTTCTCGACCACCAGCTCGACGCCGCGCGCGCGTGCCGTCTCCCGGAAGCTCTGCACCGCGTCTTCCAGCAGTTCACCGGCGTCGACGGGACGCAGTTCGAAGGCGCGTTCGCCGGATTCCACCCGCGCCAGCGTCAGCAGGTCTTCGGTCAGGCGGGCCATGCGGGAGGCGTTCTTGCGGATGATCTCCAGGAACTCGCGACCGGCTTCGCCGCCGGCGCCGGACTCGATCAGGGTCTCGGCGTAGCCCTGGATGGAAGTGAGCGGCGTGCGCAGTTCGTGGGAGACATTGGCGATGAAGTCGCGCCGCGTCTGCTCGACGCGCTCGATCTCGGTCAGGTCGTGCAGCACGGCGACGGCGCCGTCCGCGGCCAGCGGTGCGGCCGTCACCTCGAACGTGCGACCCGGGACCACTCCGGAGACGCGAGCGCGGCGCACCTCGCGGCGCGCCGCCGCTTCTTCCACCGCCTTCAGCAGTTCCGGCTGGCGCACGGTCTCGACCAGGGGCGCGCCCAAACGGATGCCCTCCACCAGCTCGCGCATGCGGCCGTTGGCCCACTCCGTGCGCCCGTCGGGACCTACGGCGATCACGGCTTCCTGCATGCCGTTGAGCACGGCTTCCAGTTGGTGCCGGCTGTGGTCGAGGGCGCGGAAGCTCTGCTCGAGCTGGCGCGCGGTCGCATCCAGTGCCGCTGCCACCTGCGCAATCTCGTCCGTGGAGCGCTCGGCGACGCGCGCGCTGAGGTCGCCCGAGGCGATGCGCTGTGCGAACTCGACGATGCGCCGTAGCCGTCCCGCGATGGAGTGCGCCAGCACCGCCGCCAGCAGCGTCGCCATCAGCACCGCCAGCGCCGAGCCGCGCAGCAGGCCGCGGCGGATCTCGGCCGTCGTCTCCGCGATCTCGGTGAGCGGATAGGCCAGCCGCACCGCGCCCCCGGCAATGGGCACGGCCACGTACAGGAACTCGACCCCCACGGTCTGGCTGCGCCGGACGTCGGAGCCCGTGCCGCCGGCCAGCGCGGCACGGAACTCCGGCCGCGTGGCGTGGTTCTCCATGGTCAGCGGGTCGCCTTCGGAATCCGCCAGAACCTTCCCGGAACTCTCAACGACGGTGGCGCGCGCGCCTGCGGCCTGCGCCTCTTCTTTCACCACCGCCGCCAAGGATTCCGTCGATGTGTGGCGGACGCGCGCCGCCAGCAGGCGCGTCTTTTCGGTGAGTGAGCGCTCGATCTCGCCGCGCAGGGAGTTTTCCCACGCCCGCCGCACCACGAAGTCGAGCGTCGCCGTGGCCACCGCGATGACCAGCAGGAAGGCCAGCAGCAGCTTGGTGAAAATGCGGCTTCTCACTTCGCGGCCTCGAAGCGGTATCCCGCCCCGCGCACCGTGCGCAGATGGCGCGGGTCCTCGGGGTCCTTCTCGATCTTCTCGCGCAGGCGGCGCACGTAGACGTCCACCGAGCGCGGAGTGACGAAGTGGGTGTCGCGCCAGACGGCGTCCAGCAACTGGTCGCGGGTAAACACGCGCCCGGGGTGGCGCATCAGATAGTCCAGCAGGCGGAATTCGGTGGCTGTCGTAGGGACGTTCCGCCCGCGCACCTTGAGCACCATGGCGCCGGTGTCCAGCTCGATGTCGCCGGCATGCAGCACCGCCGGGGCAGGAGGGCGCTCGAAGCGCCGCAGGACCGCCTTCACTCGCGCCACCATCTCGCGCGGGCTGAAGGGCTTCACGATGTAGTCGTCGGCGCCCAGCTCCAGGCCCACGATGCGGTCGGCCTCGCCGCTCTTGGCGGTCAGGAAGATGACCGGCGTCATGGCCAGTGAGGCGTGCTGGCGGATGCGGCGGCACAGCTCCAGCCCGTCGCCGCCCGGCACCATGATGTCCAGCAGGAAGGCCGCGGGCGGCGCCTTTTCCGCCGCCGCCAGCACCGAGGTGGTGTTGCCGAACGCGCGCACGGCGTAGCCGGCGCCCTCCAGATGATGGCGCACCAGGCGGGCGATGTCGGCGTCGTCCTCCACCACGAAGATGGTCGGCGTCACGGCAGCTATTGTATCCGCGCGCTTGCTATAATCAGACCTCCGCAGGAACTTCCGGGCGATGCGCCCGCAGCACTCCTCGCGAAGTTGCCGGCGTCTCCGCCGGCAGCACACGCCGCAGCCAGCTTCCGCTGGCAGCGTGGCCGGGCAGGGCCCAGCGCGACCGGGCCGGCAGCCGGCGGTGACGTGGCCAGGCAGCTCGGTGATAGGCTTGCCTCGGTTGGTCGAGCGTGGCCAGGTAGCTCAGATGGTAGAGCGCGGCCCTGAAAAGGCCGGCGTCGGCGGTTCGATTCCGTCCCTGGCCACCATGAATACCCTACATAAATACCTCACATAAATGCCCCACATGAATGCCCCACATAAATGCCCCACATAAAATGCCCCACATGAATGCCCCACATGAAAACCCCACATGAATGCCCCGTAGGAAAGCCCCCGAGGTCCTTCGCTGCGTTCAGGATTTACATCGCCCCATTGGATCCGTCCCCAGGCCCGAGGTCGAGAGGGCGGAGCGCGGGTGTCACTGGCGTTCGTGATAGGGGTCACAGCCGCTTGGGGCACGAGATGCGAGCCTAAGGGAGCAGGAAGCGGCTGCAGCTTGGCGGATGAGGTGCCGACCATGGCCGAGAACCAGAGCAAGATGCCGTGTCCGATGTGCCACGGCGGTGGCGAGCTGGAGCGCGCCGAGGTGATCCGGAAGCTTTCCGACCCCGATCTGGGGCGGAAGATCCGCATCTACCTGGCGGAGATCAGGACCGAATTGCCCCATACCAGCCAGCTCCTGGAGACGGCGGCGGCCGTGAGGGATTGCCGGGAGCCGGTCGGGCGCGGGTCGGGGCCTGCGATGCATCCGCTGCGCCGCAGTCCCAAGGAGTGAAGGGCGGGGAACGGGCGTTCACGGAAGCGGAACCATGGAAGAAGAACCGGTCGAGGAGATCGAGTCGCTGCTGGAGCAGTTCGACAGCCGACGCGCCAACCTGATCGCCATCCTGCAAGAGATCCAGTCCAAATACTTTTACCTGCCGCACCCGGCACTGGAACGGGTGGCCCGCAAACTGAAGGTGCCGCTGACGGACGTCTATCACATCGCCACGTTCTACCGGTGCTTCAGCCTGACGCCGCGGGGCCGTCACCAGATTCAGGTGTGCCTGGGGACGGCGTGCCACGTGCGCGGGGCACCGCGGGTATTGGATCGCATCCTGACGATCCTCAAGTTGGCGGAAGCGGGCACCACCGCGGACCGGGAGTTCACGGTGCTGACGGTGCGCTGCATCGGGTGCTGCGGGCTGGCCCCGGTGGTACGCGTGGACGCCAACACGCATCCGCACCTGACGCAGGCCAAGGTGCGCGGCCTGCTGAACAAGTACCGCAAGCCGGAGCGCGCCCAAGAAGAGACGGCCGCGGAAACCACGGGAGAAGTCGATGCCACGGTTGGCGTCGGTTAACGAACTCGAGGCGTACCGGGCGCACCTGAGCGCAATCCGCGACGCCAAGCGTCCCTGCGTGACGGTGTGCGCGGGCAGCGGCTGCACGGCGGCGGGGGCGGCGGGAGTGCTGAGCGCGCTGGGCAAGGGCGTGGAAAAGGCCGGGTTGAAGGACGCCGTGGACGTGAAGAGCACGGGCTGCCACGGGTTCTGCGAGCGCGGGCCGATCATGATCGTATGGCCGGAGGGCACGTTCTACAACCGGGTGGCGCCGGGCGACGCGCGCGCGATCGTCGCCAGCCTCGGCAACGGCCACGTTCCGGTGGAGAAGCTGCTGTACAAGGACCCGGCCAGCGGCAGAGCCGTGGTGCGCGAGGAGGAAGTTCCTTTCTACGCCCGGCAGCGGCGGGTGTTGTTCGGCAACAACGGCCGCATCGATCCCAAGAACATAGACGACTACCTGACGGTGGGCGGGTACGCGGCGCTGGGCAAAGTTCTTTCGAGCATGAACTGGGAACAGGTGATCGACCAGGTGAAGCGCTCCGGGCTGCGGGGGCGTGGCGGCGCGGGCTTCCCTACGGGAGCGAAATGGGACTTCTGCCGGCAGAATCCGGCGCCGCGCTATCTGATCTGCAATGCGGACGAGGGCGATCCCGGCGCGTTCATGGACCGTTCGCTGCTGGAGGGCAATCCGCACAGCGTGCTGGAAGGGATGATCATCGGGGCCTTCGCCCTGGGCGTGGAGGAAGGCTACGTGTACGTGCGGGCGGAGTATCCGCTGGCGGTGGAGCACCTGCGCATGGCCATCGAGCAGGCGGAGCAATATGGGCTGCTGGGAGACGACATTCTGGGAAGCGGAATGCGATTCCGCGTGCAGGTGGTGAAAGGCGCGGGCGCGTTTGTCTGCGGGGAAGAGACGGCGCTGATGCGCAGTATCGAGGGCAAGGTGGGCGAGCCCCAGCCGCGGCCTCCGTACCCGGTACAACGCGGGCTCTGGAACCGGCCCACGGTGATCAACAACGTGAAAACGTGGGCCAGCGTGCCCGTGATCATGAACCGCGGGGCGGAGTGGTACGCATCCATCGGCACGGCAAAGAGCAAGGGCACCATGGTGTTTTCCCTGGTGGGCAAGATCAACAACACCGGGCTGGTGGAAGTACCGATGGGAATCACGCTGCGGGAAATGATTTACGAGATCGGAGGCGGCATCCCGGGAGGGCGGAAGCTCAAGGCCATTCAGATCGGCGGGCCCTCGGGGGGCTGCATCCCGGCCAGCCTGATCGATTTGACCATCGACTACGAAGAGCTGACCAAGGCGGGCTCGATGATGGGTTCGGGCGGCATGGTGGTGATGGACGACTCCACCTGCATGGTGGACGTGGCCCGCTACTTCATGGAGTTCCTGGAGGATGAGTCCTGCGGACAGTGCTTCCCCTGCCGCAAGGGGACACAGCGCATGCGGGAGATCCTGGCGCGCATCTGCGCCGGCCACGGCAAGGAAGAAGACCTGAAGCTGCTGGAGGACCTGGGCTGGGTGATGCAGCAGACGTCGCTGTGCGCGCTGGGCACGACGGCGGCCAACCCGGTGCTCACCACGCTGCGCTATTTCCGCGACGAGTATCTGGCCCACATCCGCGACCAGCAGTGCCCGGCCAAGGTGTGCAAGCAGCTCATCTACTACGAGATCGACCCGACGCTGTGCGACGGCTGCGGGGCGTGCGTGAAGGTGTGCGCCGGGGAAGCGATTCTGGGCGAGAAGAAGATGCTGCACACCATCGATATGGCGAAGTGCACGCGCTGCGGCGCATGCATGGAGGTGTGCCAGCCCAAGGCGGTGCTGGTTTCGACAGGAGCCGTTCCGTGCCCACAATGAGAATCAACGGCATCGAGGTGGAAGTCGAGCGGGGGATGAGTGTGCTGGATGCCGCGCGGTATCTGGGGCTTCCCATCCCCACGCTCTGCCACGACGACGGGTTGACTCCGGCCGGGGCCTGCCGGCTGTGCGTGGTGGAAGTGGAGCGCAACGGGCCGCGCAAGCTGCAGAGCGCGTGCACGCTTCCCGCGGAAGACAACCTGGTGGTGTGGACGCACTCGGAACGGGTGGAGCGCGCGCGCAAGCTGCTGCTGGAGCTGTACGTGGCCACGTGCCCCTCGTCGAAGCGCATCCAGGACCTCGCGTCGCGGTACGGCGCGAACGTGTGCCGGTACGAGGCGGAACACGAGACCTGCATCCAGTGCGGGCTGTGCGTGCGGATGTGCGAGCAGCAGATGATGGCGGGAGCCATCGGATTCGCGGGACGGGGCGCCGACCGGCGAGTGTCGCGTCCGTTCGACATGACGGACGAGCGCTGCCGGCAGTGCGGCGCCTGCCTCTACATCTGCCCGGTGTGCGAGCTGCGCTGCGCCGGGCCGCAAGCGGACACTACGCTGTGTAGCGGCTGCCTGAACTTCGCCACCGTGTGCCTGGAGAGCTACGACCACGCCATGTGCTTCCTGGATCCGTGCCACGCCTGCGAACTGAGCGGACCGTTCCGAGCGGACGTCCGCCGCAAGAGCGAACTTCTCAAGATCCCGACAGGAGAACTGAAATGAGCTACTCGCGACTGAATGCGTCCGCGGCCACGCTGACCAAGAACCGCACCGAGGACTCGGTGGTGCCGATCAGCGGGATGTGCGCCACCTGCGTAGACGGCTGCATCGGCATGTGCGAGATCGGCAAGTCCGCGTACCGCGGGGCCGAAATCATCTATCCGCAGCCCTTCGGCATCGTGACCACGGCCGGGGTGAAGGACTACCCGGTGGATCTGTCGCACTTCACCATCCTGGGCCGGGCGACCGGGGCCTGGGGTGTGGAGCCGGACTCCAATAAGGCCCTGTTCCCCAACGTGGACCTGGAGGTGAGCATCGGGCGCGACCGGAGCATCCGCTACAAGCTGCCGTTCACGCTGGCCGCCATGGGCTCCACCAACGTGGCCAAAAACAACTGGCCGGGGCTGGCGGCGGGGGCGGCCATCACCGGCACGGGAATCGCCATCGGCGAGAACGTGGTAGGCATGGACATGGAATCCACGTTCGCCGGCGGCAAGGTGGTCTCCAGCGTGGACCTGGCCTGGCGGGTGAAGTGCTTCCGCGACTGGCAGATGGACGGCTACGGCGAGGTCTACGTCCAGGCCAACGTCGAAGACACCCAACTGGGCGTGCAGGAATACGCCATCGAGAAGCTGGGCGTGACGGCGGTGGAGCTGAAGTGGGGCCAGGGGGCGAAGGACATCGGCGGCGAGGTGAAGATCAAGGACCTGGCCAAGGCGCAGGAACTGCAACGTCGCGGCTACGTGGTGTTGCCCGATCCCTCGAGCCCCATGGTCATCGAGGCCTTCAAGAAAGGCAGCTTCCACGAGTTCGAGCGCCACTCGCGGGTGGGCATGGTGACGCAGGAGGGTTTCCTGAAGCGGGTGGAGCAGTTGCGCAAGCTGGGCGCGAAGTACGTGACGCTGAAGACGGGAGCGTACCGTCCGGCGGACCTGGCGCGAGCGGTGAAGTATGCGTCGCTGGCGGAGATCGACCTGCTGACGGTGGACGCGGCGGGCGGCGGCACCGGCATGTCGCCGTGGCGCATGATGAACGAGTGGGGCGTGCCGGGGATCGAGCTGTTCTCGCTGCTGAACGAGTACCTGGCGCGGTTGGAGAAGAAGGGCGAATACGTTCCGCCCATCGCCCTGGCGGGCGGTTTTACCTTCGAGGACCAGATGTTCAAGGGGTTCGCGCTGTGCGCGCCGTACGTGAAGCTGATCGGGATGGCGCGCTCGCCGCTGGCCGCGGCCATGGTGGCCAAGACGATCGGGAAGTCGATCGAGGCGCAGAGCCTGCCCATCTACATCGAGCGGTTCGGGACCACGGTGGACGAGGTCTTTGTGGCGGCGCCGGAGCTGCGGCAGAAGCTGGGCGACCGCTTCAACCAGTTGCCCACGGGCGCCATCGGCATCTACTCGTACTATCAGCGGCTGGCCCAGGGGCTGCGGCAGTTGATGGCGGGTGCGCGCAAGTTCTCCGTGGGGTACATCAGCCGCAGCGACATCGCGGCGCTGACGCCGGAGGCCAGCCGGGTGAGCGGCATCCCCATGGTGAGCGACGTGGATGCGGCCGAGGTGGAGCTGATCCTGGAAGAGGGCGAGGTCAGAAAAAAGAAGGCCATCCCGGCGGCGGATTAGAGGGCCGGCTTACTTCCTGCGTCTTCGACTGTAAAAAAACACTGAACTTAGCGCCGCCAACGAAAAACGAACAATTTCGTCGAAAGGCGGCCAGACAAACGTCATGAGGAAGAAACCTCTTTTCCCGCCGCGACGGGCGCCTCAATAAGTTCCTGAAGTTCAACGCGGTCTAAAGTTTCCTTTCGGATCAGTTCAGTAGCGATCCGCTCCAGATCGTTTCTTCGGCGTTCCAAAATGTTCTTTACGCGGGAGTACGCGGAATCCACCAATGCTCGCACCTCATCGTCAATCTGCTGGGCAGTGCGCTCGCTGTAGTTTCGCGCCGAGTCCGCAAGCGGCCCCGCCAAAAACCTCTGAGTCATTGGCGCGCCGTAGGTGAGATGGCCGAGTTGCTGGCTCATGCCGTATTGCGTCACCATCTGCCGGGCTAACTCCGAGGCCCGTTGCAGGTCATCGGACGCTCCGGTGGACACGACCCCAGCGTAGACAATATCCTCCGCCCCGCGCCCTCCCAACATCACCGCAATCCGGTCTTCCAGTTCCGGTTTCGTCAGCAGATATTTCTCCTGCGTGGGCAGTTGGAGCATATGCCCGAGCGCGCCGATCGACCGCGGAATGATGGAGACGCGATGGACTGGATCAGCGTGCTCGACCGATAAGGCGACCAGCGCGTGCCCTGACTCATGATAAGCAACGCGCTGCTTTTCATCGGGGGACATGCAACGGCTCTTTTTCTCCAACCCCAACATCACCCGGTCGATCGCCTCCTCCAAATCACGTTGCTCCACCTGTTCGGCACCGCGACGGGCGGCCAGCAGCGCCGCCTCGTTGATAATGTTGGCCAGGTCGGCCCCGACCATTCCAGGTGTTCGTGCGGCGATCGTTTTCAGATCGGCAGTCGGCGCAAGCTTTGCCTTACGGGAATGAACGCGGAGAATCTCCTCCCGTCCCTTCAAGTCGGGTCTGTCCACCACGACCTGGCGATCAAACCGGCCAGCGCGCAGCAGGGCCGGATCCAGAACCTCCGGGGTGTTGGTCGCCGCCATGATGACGACGCCCTTGGTGGCATCGAACCCATCCATCTCAACGAGCAATTGGTTCAGAGTTTGCTCGCGCTCGTCGTGTCCAAAGACCATCCCACGGCCCGCTGAGCGTGCCTTCCCAATGGCGTCTATTTCATCGATGAAAACAATGCACGGCGCCTTCTGCTTGGCCTGATCGAACAGATCCCGCACACGAGCGGCGCCCATTCCAACGAAAAGCTCCACAAATTCGCTGCCAGAGATCGAGAAAAAAGGAACGCTCGCCTCTCCTGCGACCGCTCGAGCGAGCAAGGTCTTGCCCGTTCCCGGCGGCCCCACGAGCAAAACTCCTTTCGGAATACGGCCGCCAAGGCGCTGGTACTTTTGTGGATTTCTTAAGAAATCCACGATCTCTATCAATTCTGTCTTGGCTTCCTCCACGCCGGCCACGTCAGCGAACTTTACTTCGTGCTCACCGGACTCGTCGCGGATTTTCGCCCGGGCCTTGCCAAAGCTCAATGGCGATCCGGGGCCTTGCCCCACGCGCCACATCCCGTAACCGTAAAAGAGGAAGAGCAACGCCAATGGAAGAATCCAGGAGAACAGGAAATCGGTCCACCATGACCGGACTTGTATCGTTCCGGTCACCTTGACGCCGTGACTCTCAAGTTCCTTTACCAAGGGCGATTCATCGATCCCGGGCAGCCGGGTCGCGGTAATCAGTCGAACGGCCTTCTGCCTGGCGGCATCCTCTTTCAAAAGGCCGATCAGCTCGGTAGAGGTAATGTTGACTTCGGCAAGTCGGCCCGCACGCACTTCCGCCACGAATTCGCTGTACGATAGACTTTGGGACTGTTGCGGTACGATGAGTATCTGTACAAGATACAGGGCCAAAAGTCCCGTGATCAGATAGATTGCCGAGAACCGAATCTGTCGCCGTTTAAGTCTGTCCATACTCTTACACTCCTTGCCCAACCGTACGGCGCAAACGTTCCACCTCTTGCTGAAGGGACTTGATATGATCGCGCATCTGAAGAATCAGCGCTATGCCGGCTAAATTCACACCGAGATCGCGGCGAACACGCACGATGCAACGGAGCTGGGCGACCGCTTCAACCAGTTGCCCACGGGCGCCATCGGCATCTACTCGTACTATCAGCGGCTGGCCCAGGGGCTGCGGCAGTTGATGGCGGGAGCGCGCAAGTTCTCCGTGGGGTACATCAGCCGCAGCGACATCGCGGCGCTGACGCCGGAGGCCAGCCGGGTGAGCGGCATCCCCATGGTGAGCGACGTGGATGCGGCCGAGGTGGAGCTGATCCTGGAAGAGGGCGAGGTAACGAAAAAGAGGGCCATTCCCGCGGCGGATTAGGAGCCCCGTCAGTCGTCCCATGTCTGCACTGGCGCAGAGATGGTACCAGCATCCTGAGAGTGCCGTCCCTACGGGACTGCGGCCTACCTGGATGGCTTACCCAGCACTTACGTGCTGGGCTTTCGAGTTTCCGTCGCTTCGCGACCTGGCGGGCGCGGCTTTCAAAGGTGTAGTGCAGAGTGCCGTCCCTACGGGACTCCGGCCTCTCTGGATGGCTTACCCAGCGCTTACGCGCTGGGCTTTCGAGTTTCCGTCGCTTCGCGACTGTGCGTTTGCGCCGCCGTCAGTTTGGATGGCCTCTCGGCGATAGCCCGCGGCGGCTAAAGCCGCTGCGCATGCGACGCGAGGCGGCACGGCTGAAGCCGTGCCCTGATACGAACCCGCAGCGGCCGGGGCCGCTGGTGCGCGTGCCCGGGAGGGCAGGCCCCATGCGCGGCTCTCGAAACGACTACGCTTTCGTGTGGCGACTTACGTGTGGCGTGGTCAGGCCATCTCGTCCAGCATCTGCGCGATGACTTTGCCTATGGCTAGCGATGCCGTAGCGGCGGGCGAGGGGACGTTGAGGACGTGGATGATGGTCTGGTCGCGGACGATACGGAAATCGTCCACGAGTTTCCCGTCACGGTCCACGGCCTGGGCGCGCACACCGGTCTTGTCCGGCACGAGATCCGATTCCTGAACCTCGGGCAGCAGCCGCTGCAGCTTGCGGGTAAAGGCGCGCTTGCTCCAGGAGCGATACATCTGGTCGAGGCCGCCGGGCCAATAGCGCGCGCACATCAGCCAGAAGGCTGCGCTGCTGAGGAGTGAGAGGGTGTCGGCCGGATCGATATCGGTCTTGCGATAACCCTCGCGCTTAAGGGCCAGCACAGCGTTGGGTCCAGCGGTGACGCGGCCGTCGAGATGGCTGGTGAGGTGGACTCCGAGAAACGGGTACTTGGGGTCGGGCATGGGATAGATGAGTCCGCGGACCAAGGCACGCTTTTCCGGCACCAGTTGGTAGTACTCGCCGCGGAAGGGCACGATGATGACGCCGGGGTCGGCGCCGGCGAGGCGAGCCACCCGGTCGGAATGCAGGCCGGCGCAGTTGATCAGCCGGTGGGCGGTGAACTCGCCGGCGGTGGTTTCGACGATGGTCCGACCGCTGTGCCGGCGGATGGCATGGACCCGCGCGCCGGTGCGCACTTCGCTGCCAGAGGCTCGGACGAGTTCGGCGTATTTTTCCGTGACGGCTGCATAGTCGGTGATGGCGGCGCCGGGCACGTAGAGCGCTGCCACTCCGGCACAGTGCGGCTCCAGGGCGCGGATGCGCTCAGGACCGACCAGCTCGAGGCCGGGCACGCCGTTTTCGTTGCCGCGGCGAAAGAGGGCGCCGAGCGCGGCGGCTTCTTGGGAATCGGTGGCGACCACGAGCTTGCCGCAGACCCGATGGGGAATGCCGTGCTCGCGGCAGAAGGCGACCATGGCGGCCGCGCCTTCCACACAGAGCCTGGCTTTGAGCGAGCCGGGGCGGTAGTAGATGCCGGAGTGGATGACGCCGCTGTTGCGGCCGCTCTGGTGAGCGGCCAGGCGCGGCTCTTTCTCCAGGACGAGGACGGGCTGCGCGGGTTGGCGGCGGGTGACTTCGAGAGCGGTGGCGAGACCGACGATTCCGCCGCCGATGATCAGAACGTCGTGCACGTGGCGTTCGTGTCTTTCTTTCCTGGGGCTGAAGCCCCCAATCTTCAGAGGCGCTTCGGCACGGCTGAAGCCGTGCCCTGATACGAACCTACAGTACCTGAACGTTCCATGAGAGAGCACGGCGCTTGCATTATCGCAGGCCTGAGATGATGAGCCATGATGGCACGCAGGCCGCGCCGGTCGAGTTTTCGACCGGCGCGGCGGAGGTTGCCCGGTTGCGGCGGCATCGGCCGCGATTCCTTCAGGAGAGGAAGAACTCGCGAGCCAGCCTGGTCCATTGGGCATCGGGCATGTGGGTGGTCAGGTCGGCCAGAGCTACGCCGCCGTCCTGTGCGACAGCACCCAGGGCCTCGGGCACATGCCGCTGCAGGCGCCGGGCCGAATCCTCCATCCAGAAGCGGGCGAGCGAACCGCCCAACAGATTGCGGAAGCTGGTCCTGGCATCGGGCGCCTTCACGGTGAGCAGCCAGCCTTCACCGTAGGGATCGCGCCGCGCCAGATCGGGATCGAGGAGAAGGGCCGGGTTGACGTCGGTGACCTCGCCTTCGATGGGGGAAACCATGTCGACGGCGGCACCGTCGCGGTGCAGGGTCCAGGTTTTCTCGCCCTGGCGGAGCCACTGGCCGCGCTGCGGGAGCGTGAGGCGGTCGAGCTTACCGGTGAGGCGCGCGGCGAAGTCGTCGAGGCCGACGCGCACCAGTTGCGGGCCTTCGCTCAGCGCCCAGGCGTGACCGGGGTGGTAGCGGAGATTCTCCGGCAAAAAGAAACCATTCACCAGCGCCGGCCGCGTACGGGGCACCGCAACTTCCGGCGCGGGCGGAACGGCTGGGCGCGGCTGCAGCGCGAGAACCGGTTGAGGGCTGCGCAGGTAGTCGATGAGCAACAAGATTGCGAACGTGGCGATGACGAGTAGCACAACCATAAGGCACCTCCGGCGGCTGTCGAGCGTCTCGGTGACAGTTGCCACCCTTAGAGAAGCAAGCGAGCGGCCAGGACTGCGACACAAGGCGGGCGGTGCGTTCATCGCGCTCGAAACAAAGGAAATAGAGAATCTTCTCTGCATAAATCGCGCGGGCGGAAGAGGCGATTCTTGACGGCGCGTTGTTGAATAACTCAACGCCGTCAACAAGAGCACGACGGGAGATTGGTACGGCTGGGCAGTAGGTTCAGTCGGTTAGCGACTGCTGCAATTCACAACGGCGGGTGATGAAGAACTCAACGGGCGCTTACCCATTGTTTCTCCGCCTGCTGGCTGAGGATGCGGGCGCGGCAATGCTGGCAGAAGCCCGGGGACCTGAGGTCAATCCACTCGACGGCATGGGCGGCAGCCATGGCGCAGGTGTAGTCGTCGCAATGCTGAAGCTCGAGGGTGTGGCCCAGCTCGTGGATGGCTTCCTTGAGCAGGCGGTCGCGGAGGAGCGCCGGGTCGGGCGGCAGTCCGTAGAACTCCTGGCGCAGGCGATGGGTGGAAACCAGGGCACAGGCGCCGTTGAGCTGGGCCTCGCCGAAAACGAACGTCAGGATGGGGATGCAGAGGTCGGCGGAGGTGACGCCCAAGAGCCGCCAGGTGTCCGGCTGGAGGCGAGCACGCAGGCGGTCAAGAATCTCCGTGGAGTGGTACTGCTGCCGGTTGGGCTGGAAGGCGAAGGCGGGATCCAGGGCGCCGGGGAGCAGCCGGCAGGGCACGCCGAAGGCTTGGGCGAGGGCAGGACGGAGGCCCTCGAGCCAAGCGGCCTCGACGTTGCCCACCGGCAGCAGATGGAGAAAGTTCATTGGTTGACGGCCGCAGGCCGGGTCCAGCCGTACTTCTTGAGCTTGTTGTGCAGAGTGACGCGATCGATGCCCAGCACATCGGCAGCGCGGGTCTGGTTCCAGCCGCACTGTTCGAGCACGCGCAGGATGTGGATGCGCTCGGCGTCCTCCAGCGTGCGGGGCTCATTGAGGCCGGGGGCCGGCTTGAGGAGGAAGTCCTGCACGCGGAGTTCGGGCTCCTGGGCCACGACCATGGCGCGCTCGACGGCGTTTTCCAGCTCGCGGACGTTGCCGGGCCACTCCTGCTGCTCGAGTAGCGCGATGGCTTCGGGAACGACGCGATGGATGCGCTTGTTCATGGAGAGCGAGAACTTGCGAACGAAGTGGTCGACGAGCAGCGGAATATCTTCACGGCGCTCGCGCAGGGGTGGAATCTCGATGCGGAAGACGTTGAGGCGGTAATAGAGGTCGGGGCGGAAGACGCGCTCCTCAATCAACTTTTCCAGCGAGCGGTTGGTGGCCGCGATACAGCGGAAGTCCACCCGGATGGGCTGGGTGCCGCCGACGCGGACAATCTCACGCTCCTGCAGGACGCGCAGGAGGTCGGTCTGGGTCTTGAGCGAGATGTCGCCGATCTCGTCCAAAAAGACAGTGCCGCCTTCCGCCACTTCGAACTTGCCTTTCTTGCGGTACTGGGCTCCGGTGAAGGCGCCCTTCTCGTGGCCGAAAAGCTCGCTCTCCAGCAGGGTTTCCGTCAGTGCGCCGCAGTGGATCACGACCATGGGATGGAAACGGCGCGGACCCATGGCATGAACGGTGCGGGCGACGAGTTCCTTTCCGGTGCCGCTTTCGCCGGTGATGAGCACGGTGGCGTCGGTGGGGGCGACGGTTTCAATGGCGTCGAGGACGCGGCGCATGGCGGCGCTCTGGCCGACCAGGTCGGGCGGGCGGCAGGCTTCGGTGACGGTCGCGCGGAGGTGGCCGACTTCCTGCTGGGCGCGGCGGTGGGAGATAGCGTTGCGGACGAGATGAGCGAGTTCATCGGGATCGAGCGGCTTGGTGACGTAGTCGTAGGCGCCGCTCTTCAGCGCCGCGACGGCGGTCTCCACGGAAGCGTACCCGGTCATGATGATGACCAGCATGTCGGGGTCGATCTCGCGCATGCGGCGCTGCAGCTCGATGCCATCGGTGCCGCTCATCTTGACATCGACCAGCGCCAGGTCCCAGCGGCGCTCGGCCAGGCGGGCCAGGGCCTGGCTGGCGTTCTCGGCGGCGCCGATCTCGTAGCCTTCCTCGCGGAACCATTTGCCCAGCGAGTCGCGCACGCTCAGTTCATCGTCCACGATCAGCAGAGTGCTCCGGTCATTCACGGCTTCACCTCACGATGGCGGCCGCTGCGGAGGCGGCGGCCGGGTTCTCCGCGCCCAGCGGCAGGACGACGGTGAAGGTCGTTCCTTTGCCGGGCTCGGATTCGACGTGGATGCTGCCCTGGTGGCGCTCCACGATGTTGCGGCTGATGGCCAGACCGAGGCCCACGCCGTGCCGCTCTTCCTTAGTGGTGACGAAGGGCTCGAACATGCGCGGCAGCAGTTCGGGCGGAATGCCGAGGCCGTCGTCCGCAACCTGCAATTGGACCTGGCCGGACTCGGGCAGCAAGCGGGTGCGCAAACGGAGGTTGCCGCCGCGGGGCATGGCGTCGATGGCGTTCATCACCAGCGCCAGCAACATCTGCTCGACCTGCGCGGAGTCACAAGGCACACGTGGCAGTTCGGGAGCGAGGTCAGTGTGAAGCTGGATAGAGTTCAGCTCCAACTGGTGCTTCACCAGGCGCAGGCAGCGATCCACGATGGTGTTCAGGTCGGCCCAGACCAGGTTCATGGGACCGGTGCGGGCAAAGCTGAGGAGGTTGCGCACGATGTCGCCGCAGCGGCGGCTTTCGGACTCGATCAGTTCCAGGGAGGCGCGGATCTCCTCCCGCTTGCTTTCGCCGTCCTCGCCGCGTTCGGCCCAGCGGCGCAGCAGCCTGGCGTAGGTGAGGATGCCGGAGAGCGGGTTGTTGATCTCGTGGGCGACCACCGCGGCGAGCTTGCCGAGCGAAGCCAACTTCTCCGCCTGCAACATCTGCTCATGGGCGGCCTTCAGCTCGCTGGTCTTCTGCTGGACGCGTTCTTCCAGGGTGCGGGTCCAGGCGGTGAGTTCGGAGCGCGCTTCGCGCAGGTCGCGGCTCATGCGGTTGAAGGACGACGCCAGTTCACCCAATTCGTCGTGCGAGCGGATATCGATCTGGTAGCCGAGGTCGCCGCGGGCCAGCCGGTCGGTGCCCGCTCGCAGGACCTTGACCGGGCGGTGCACAACCTCCCACACAAACAGGCCGATCAGCACCAGGACGCCCGCCACAGCGAACACGGTATAAAGGAGCATCTGCCGGGTGCCTTCCGCCAGACTGGCATCGGCGCGGGCCAGGGAGAGGTTGGTGTCCAGCACGCCCAGGATCTTCTGCTCCGCAGGATGAGCGTGGCAGGCGGCGTTCGAACAAGCCGGCTGATTCTCGATGGGATTGATAATGCCCAGTACGCGGTGGTCGGCGGCGCGGTAGATGCGGAAGCGATCGGGGCGGTCGAGGCGGGTGAGGGGCTGCGCCTGGGTATGGCAGGCGTAGCAGGCCTCGGCCCGTTTGTCCACATACTGGTTGACTTCGCTCACGTCGGTCGAGAAGCTGATGCGGCCTTCCTTGTTGAAGATGCGAACGCGCTCCATGCCCGGTTCCTGGGCGATGGTCCCGATGATGTGGTACAGGCCTTCGCGGTCGTTGCGCATCATGTAGTAGGAAGTGGAGCGTTTGAGCACGTCGCTGACGCGCTCGGCGGAGAGCAACGTGGCCTGCTCGAGGTGCCGGCGATGCAGCCGGATGTTCAAGTAGCCAAGCACGCCGAAGACAACCAGCATGGCCGCCAGGAGCAGCAGGATGAGCTTGGCGCTCAGGCTGCGGCCCAGGCGCTTCCAGGCGGGAGGCCGCGAGGACTCAGTCAGCAGCGACATGGGTCAGCTCTTGCGGCACCGGCCGCTCCAGCGGCACCCGCTCCTCCGGGAAGATGGCCAAATACCGGGCGGCCAGGGCGAAGATGAAGAAGCCGGCGGCGATGATGGCGCCGGTGACGGCGACTTCCGTCCACTTGGGGAGGTAGCGCACGCCGGCCGCGGCTTCCATCCCGGTGATGCTCACGTTCAGGCGGTTGGTGATGAAGCCCAGCACGACCAGGACGGCTGCCAGATACAGTCCGCCGCGACTCTCCCGCAGGCGCCGGCTCAGCAGCAGGATGAGCGGGACGACGAGCGCCAAGGCCATTTCCAGCAGGAAGAGCCAGGTTTCGTAGCCCGGTTCCAAGACCTTGCGCAATGCGCCGCGGTGATACAGATCCTGCAAACGCAGCACCAGGTAGACGCCCAGAACGACGGTGAGGATGCGCCCCAGTTCCTGCAGCAGCGGCAACTCGAGCTGGCGGCGGAAGTGCTTGGAGCTCAGCGAGGACTCGAAAATGGTCATAGCCAGGCCGACGGCGATGGCGGAAATGAAGAAGAACACCGGCAACAGCGGCGTGTACCAGAACGGATGCAGCTTCTCCGGAACGATGAGGTACAAGCTGCCCAGCGAAGACTGATGCAGGGTGGAGAGGATGACGCCGGCAATCACCAGCGGGATGGAGATGGCGCGCAGGATGCGCATAGGGCGCTCCAGGCGCAGGCGCTCGAAGACCACCGGCGCAAACTCCAGGCTGAGCACGGTGGTATAGAGCATGACGCACCAGGCCACCTCGAACATGACGGAGCGCGGGTTCCACATCACCAGCGGATGCCAGATGCGGTAAGGGCGTCCGAGGTCGAACAACAGCGCCACCACGACCAGGACGTAGCCGAGGAACGCAGTCAGCAGCGTGGGCCGCACGATAGGCTGGAAGCGCTCGACGTTCAAGATGTGCACGGCGGCCATGAGGGTGAAGCCCCCGGCGGCCAGCATGACTCCGCACAGGACGTCGAAGCCGATCCAAATGCCCCAGGGGAACCGGTCGCTCAAGTTGGTGGAAGCTCCCAGGCCTTGCGTGAAGCGGACCCAGGCAGCGTACATTCCAGCCAGCATCACGAAGAGGAAGACACCCCGCCAGAAGGTGAAGCGCGGCAGCTTGCTGGTCATGGATTCTTCTCCTTCTTTCCATCGGACCTGGCGTCGCCGCCTTCAGCGGCCGCGACTTCGGCCCGGCGGTGGGTGATCCACCAGACGCCACCCAGCAACACACTGCCCACGGTCACCAGGTCCGGGATGCGGGAGAGCACGCGGTAAGTGAGCATCGGCAGCGGTTCCTGGATGAAGTCGCTGCGCATGTCGAAGCGCTCGAAGGGGACGCCGGCGAGCATGAGCACGGAGGTCCCGCCTACCTCGCTCAACCCGAAGATGTGATCGACGTACTGGGCGGGATTGTCGGCCAGGCGCTGGCGGGCCTCCGCGATGAGTTGGTCGCGGTCTCCGAACTTGGTGGCGCCGGTGGGACACGCCTCAGTGCAGGCGGTAGGCAGCCCGGCGGCCACGCGGTCGGCGCACATGGTGCACTTGCGCACGCCCGGGAGCACCTTGCTCCACTCGTACTTGGGGACGCTGAAGGGGCAAGCGACCATGCAGTAACGGCAGCCGATACAACGGCTCTCGTCGTAGGTGACGGGGCCGAGTTCCGTCTTGCGCAGGGCGCCGACCGGACACACCGAAGCGCAGGTCGGATCCTGGCAGTGCATGCACATCCGCCGCATGTAGTTCTCGCCGCGGGTCAGGATGGACGTGAACTTGTGCTCCGAGGTGATCTCCTCGGTGGCGATGGCCTCGTTGTAGGGGAGCCGGTTGTGCTCGGCGCAGGCCTGCTCGCAAGCCCGGCACCCGATGCACAGGGTGGCGTCATAGAGGATGGCTTTGCCCATCGTGGGCCTCCATGCTGTGTCCACGCGGGAGGCACGGCCATGCGATGCAACCCTCATCGCCGACCGGGCCTGACTTCACCAAATCCATCTTCCAACAGGGCCCCGAAGGCGGAATGTGACCACGCTCACCAGTATTGGTGACGCGAAACCCCGGCCGGGCTAGGCACGTGCTAAGCAGCAGAGGATTAAAGGGATCTCTTGGAGGCAGTTAAACATCCTGTGGCAGCGAGCGCTCGACGCGCAGGTGGATTCGTGGTGCAATCGTAGGCAACGGGCATGAGGTTTTCCTGGTCCCAGCGGCGGATCGTAGCCAACGCGGCGTGGTGGTGTGTCCTGCTGGCACTGGCGGGCGCAACGGTCGGATGCAGCCGGAAGGCGGAGGGAGGCGGGGAGACCGGCCCGCAGGCGGTGGCGGTGAAGGTGGAGACGGCAACGAGGGAGCGCGTGCCGGATTTCACCGAGTACATCGCGACGCTGAAATCGCGGCGGTCGGCGGTGATCCAGCCGGAGGTCGAGGGGCAGATCACGCGTATCTTCGTGCACTCCGGAAGCCGGGTGGCAGCGGGAGCGCCGCTGCTGGAAATCGATCCGCGGAAGCAGGAAGCGACACTCACGGCGCAGGAGGCAAACCAGCGAGCCCGCCGGGCGGCGCTGGAGTACAACCGGCAGGAACTGGAACGGCGTAAACAGTTGTTCGCCGCCGGAGTGATCAGCCAACAGGAACTGGACCAGGCGCAAACGGCGTATGACGCCTCCAAGGCGGAGGTGGATGCGCTGGAAGCGTCCGTGAGCGAGCAGAAAGTGCAGTTGCGCTACTACACGGTCACGGCGCCGGCGGCGGGCATGATCGGCGACATTCCCGTGCGCGTGGGCGATCGCGTCAACACCGACACGGTGCTGACGACGCTCGACGAGGGCGGCGACCTCGAAGCCTACATCTCGATCCCGGCGGAGAAAGCGTCGGCCGTGAAGCCTGGGACGCCGGTGGAGATCGTAATGCCCGGTGAGCAGGCATCGGTCCGCACCATGACCACGTTCGTCTCCCCGCGGGTGGAAGACGTCACGCAGTTGTTGCTGATCAAGGCGGCTGTGCCCAATCCGCAGGGACGCTTCCGCAATGACGAGGTGGTGCGCGCGCGAGTGGTGTGGAGCGAGGGTGAGCGCGTGTTGCTTCCCATCACCGCGGTGCAGCGCGTGACCGGACAGACATTCGCGTTTGTGGCGGAGAGCGACGGGAAGCAGACCGTGGCCCGGCAGAGGGCGGTGCGGCTGGGAGAGATCTTCGGGAACCGGTACGTGGTGCTGGAGGGGATCCAGCCGGGCGAGAAAGTGATTGTCACCGGGGTGCAGATGCTGGCGGACGGAGTGGCGGTAACGGCGGAGTAGTTCGCGTGTGCGGGGCCCTCGCGCCTTCCTCGTCCGCCGTTGGCGGACTCGTCGGAGCGAGGGCCACGCAATGGTCGTGGGGCACGCTACCCAGGGCTCACACGCATGCGGGAGCAAGCTCCCGCATGCCCTTCGCCCTGGGCTACTTTCGGCCCGCCCCTGACGGGGCTTGCGCTCCCTCGCTGCGCTCGGGTCGCGGACAAACGGCATATCGGGCATTCAGTGGGCGAGTGGAGAGAATTTGGGAATGATGCGAGGAGGACAAGCGGCCACCGGATTATCTGGCAAGGCTGCATGGCTGCTTGGCCCTAGCTTAGCGATCTTAGCGGTGCTCGCCTGTTCGACGAATTCATCTGAACCTCGTTTCCCGGAAAGCACTGCAGCCGGTAGGTCTCCGCGGCGAGACATGAGAGTGGCCTCCCCGTCTCCGTCCCAAGCACCGGCGGCACAGCGAGTAGATCCCGACCTGAAGAAGTTGGAGGAAAAGTTCCTCTTCGTGATTAGGGAGGGTAAGCCTCGAGATTTCCTTGCCTATGTGTCCAAGAGGGGCGTCTACGTTGGTGTCGATTCACCAGCGTCGAGCCGGCGTGAGCTTGCCCAGGAATTTGCGCAGAGACGCGGAACCTTCTGTCTGTTATTCAATTCCGAGTGTCTAAGACACGAGGTAGCACGGGCTGTAGGAGCCGATCATGGACCAAGCAAGGTGTGCTCCTACCGGGAGATCCTCTCGAACCCCAACCAGGTGCTAGTGGAAACGGTGGCCTATGATTACGAGGGTGGCCGGCAGGTCCGGATGACAGCACGAGCGATCAATTCCGACTGTTCAGATGCGGAGACTCTGGAGTTCCATTTTCGACGTGAGGGTTCCGCTTGGAGACTGGTGGCCATCCCGTACGTCTAGGCGGCCGGGGACGCACGCTGGATCTTGTGAGATCAGCGGGCAAAAGGGGATTGATTAGACAAAAACAGGTATGTTCGTCAATTTCTTCATACGGCGGCCGGTGTTTGCGACGGTGTGCTCGCTGCTGATCATTCTGGCGGGCGCGACCGCCATTCCCAGGTTGCCGGTGGCGCAGTATCCGGTGCTGGCGCCGCCGCAGGTGAGTGTGTTTGCAAACTACACGGGGGCAAACGCCCAGGCGGTGGAGACCAGCGTCACCACGCTGCTGGAGCAGGCCATTAACGGCTCCGAGGGCATGCGGTACATGAGCTCGACGAGCGGCAACGACGGCTCGAGCTCGGTGACGGCCACGTTCGCACTCGACCGGAATCTGGATATCGCCGCGGTGGACGTGCAGAACCGCGCCTCCACCGTGCTCGGACGCCTGCCGGCCGAGGTCCAGACGACCGGCATCGGCATCTTCAAGAACTCCGGGTCGTTCGTGCTGGCCGTCGGGGTGTATTCCGAAGACGGGCGCTACGACAGCCAGTTCATCAGCAACTACCTGGACGTGTACGTCCGCGACCCGCTGAAACGCGTGAAGGGCGTGGGCGACGTGATGATCTTCGGGGAGCGCAAGTACGCCATGCGCCTGTGGCTGGACCCGCTGCGGCTGGCCAAGCGCAAACTGACCGCGGGCGACGTGGTGGCGGCGCTGCGGGAACAGAACGTGCAGGTGGCGGCCGGGCAGGTGGGACAGTCGCCGACAATCGCTGGACAGCAGTTCCAGATCAGCGTGCGCGCGGTCGGACGGCTGACCGAGCCGAGCGAGTTCGAAAACATCGTGCTCAAGCGGGGGGAGGACGGCTCGCTGGTGCAGTTGCGCGACGTCGGCCGGGCCGAACTGGGCGCCGAGAGCTACGACTCCAACCTTTTCTACAACGGGTATCCGGCGCTGGGGTTGGGCGTGATGCAGCTCTCCAACGCCAACGCGCTGGAAGTGGCGGCGGGAGTGCGGCAGGAGCTGGACCGCCTGGCTAAGCAGTTCCCACCAGGGCTGAAGTACCAGATCGCGTTCGATACCACGGCCGCGGTGGGACAGTCGATCCGCGAGGTGCTGAAGACGCTGGCGGAAGCCATCGTGATCGTCATCCTGGTCATCTTCCTTTTCCTGCAGACGTGGCGGAGCACCCTGATTCCGGCCGTGACCATCCCGGTGTCGCTGATCGGGACGTTCGCCTTCGCCAAGCTGTTCGGGTTCTCCATCAACACGCTGACGCTGTTCGGCATCACGCTGGCGACGGGGCTGGTGGTGGACGACGCCATCGTGGTGATCGAGAACGTGGAGCGGCACATCCAGGAGGGCATGGCGGATGCCCGGCGCGCCACGCAGGTGGCGATGAGCGAGGTGACGGGAGCGGTGATCGCGACCTCGCTGGTCCTGGTCGCAGTGTTCGTGCCGGTGGGGTTCTTTCCCGGCACCACGGGACGGCTCTACCAGCAGTTTGCGCTGACCATTGCCTTCTCCATCGCGCTCTCGGCGTTCAACGCACTCACGCTTTCGCCGGCGCTGGCGGCGCTGCTGCTGCGTCGCTACCACGGAACTAGGAATCCGCTGCTGAACAGCTTCAACCAGGGGCTGGCGCGAGCCACCGAGGCCTACAGCAATCTAATCCCGGTGCTGGAGCGGAGGCGTCTGCCGGTGGTGGTGGTATTTCTGATCGGGCTGACGGCGGCCTATGGCGTGTACCAGGTGGTGCCGACCAGCTTCGTGCCGGACGAGGACCAGGGCTGGTTCATGGTGCTGGTGCAGGCGCCGGAAGGGGCGTCGCTGGAGTACACGACCGCGGTCGCCAACCAGGCCGGCAAGATCCTGTTGCAAAACCCCGACGTGACGGGCGTGTTCTCGGTGCCGGGCTGGAGCTTCGGCGGAGCGGCGCCCAACCGGGCGATGATCTTCATGAACATGAAGGACATCGAAGAACGCAAGGGCGAAGGACATTCTCTGGCGGAAGTGGTGAACGCGGTGCGCGGGCCGCTGGCCGGGATCCGGGAGGCGAGCGTGGTGCCGTTCCCGCCGCCTGCCATCGAGGGACTGGGCGCCTATGGCGGATTCCAGTTCCAGTTGCAGCAGACTGCGGCGGGCTCCATGGAAGACATGGAGAACGCGCTGCGGGGGCTGATCCGCAAGGCCGGCACACGGCCGGAATTGCAAGGTCTGTTCACTACATTCAGCGCGCGCGACCCGCAGTTCCTGGTGGAGATCGACCGGGAGAAGGCCAAGAGCCTGGGCGTGCCGTTCACGGAGATCACGTCGGCGCTACAGGTCTACATGGGCTCGCGATACGTGAACGACTTCGACTTCAACAACCGGTCGTACCGCGTGTACGTGCAGGCAGACCGGCAATTCCGCTCGCAGCCACGCGACCTGAAGCAGTTCTATGCCCGGGCGGAGACGGGCGAGATGGTGCCGCTCGACAGCCTGGTCCGGGTGAAGGAGACCACGACGGCCAGCATCGTGAGCCATTACAACCTGTTCCGCACGGCGGAGATCAATGGCAGTGCGGCGCCGGGATACAGTTCCGGGCAGGCGATTGCAGCCATGGAGGACGTGGCGCGCGAGTCGCTCCCTGCGGGGTATTCCTACGAGTGGACCGGGCTGGCGCTGGAGGAGATCGAATCCGGAGGGCAGTCGTTGTTGCTGTTCGCGCTGGGACTGCTGGTGGTCTACCTGACGCTTTCGGCGCAATACGAGAGCTTCGTGCTGCCGTTCATCATCCTGCTCTCGGTGCCGATGGCGATCCTGGGAGCGCTGGGCGCGCAGTGGCTGCGCGGATTGCAGAACGATGTCTACTGCCAGGTGGGACTGGTGATGCTGATCGGGTTAGCCAGCAAGAACGCCATCCTGATCGTGGAGTTCGCCGAGCAGTTGCAGGGGCGCGGACTGCCGCTGCTGGAAGCGGCGGCAGCGGCGGCGCGGCTGCGCCTGCGACCCATCCTGATGACGTCGGTGGCGACCATCATGGGAGTGATGCCTCTGGTGTTTGCTTCCGGCGCGGGCTCGGCGGGACGGCATTCGGTGGGAACCACGGTGGCGGGCGGGATGATCGTTTCCACCTTCCTCAACCTCTTTATCATCCCCGTTCTGTACGTCATCGTGAGGGCGCTGTTGCCGTTGCGGCGGGCCCACGCGCACGCGGTGCCTGAGACGGCGGACTAGGCTCCTTCCTAACGATGGAGCATTTCGAGGAAATCGAGCACACCGCGGACTGGGCGTTCCGCATACGGGGCCGGACGCTCGCCGAGTTGTTCCTGAACGCGGCACGCGCAGTGTGCTGGCCGCGAGGGGCGGCGCCGCAGTTCGAGCCGTCCGTCATGCGCGAAGTTTCCGTCGAGGGCGTGGATCGGGAGACGCTGCTGGTCAACTGGCTGAACGAGTTGCTCTACCTGCAGGAGACCAAGGGCGAAGCGTACAATCGCTTTGAGATCACGGAGATTTCCGAAACCAGCTTGCGGGCGCGCGTGGAGGGCCGAACACGGGAAGCGTCCGACGCCAATCCCATCAAGGCGGTGACGTTCCACGATCTGCGGATTACTGAAGAGAAAGACGGATTCGAGGTGACGGTGGTCGTCGATGTGTAGGGACGCAAGGAACCAATAGGCGATAAACAATAAGCGATAAGCAAATGCCGCAGAAGTCTGATTTCGTGCGGGTGGCGCAGAACGTGTGGGAGATCCCGCAGTCGTACCGCGAGGACATGCGCGCGCCCGCCCGTCTGTATGCCGATGAGGCCCTGCTGGAAGACGCGTTGGGCGACAAGTCGACCGAACAACTGGTGAACACGGCCACGCTGCCCGGGGTGGTGAAGTATGCCATCGCCATGCCGGACATCCACCAGGGCTACGGGTTTCCTATCGGCGGCGTGGTGGCGACACGGCTGCCGGACGGAGTGATTTCGCCGGGCGGAGTGGGCTACGACATCAACTGCGGCGTGCGCATGCTGGCTTCGGCTGCGAAGGTGGAGGAAATACAGCCGTTTCTCGCCGACCTGGCCACGGCGCTCTACCGCAATTGTCCGAGCGGGGTAGGTGCGACGGGCCACATCCGGCTGAAGGATGCCGAGCTGGACCAGGTGCTGGTGGAGGGCAGCCGCTGGGCGCTCAAGCAGGGCTGCGCCCGGCCGGAGGACCTGGAGCGCACGGAGGAATTCGGCACCATGGCGGGCGCTGATCCGGCGCTGGTCTCGCACAAGGCGAAGGAGCGCGGGCGGCACCAGATCGGGACGCTGGGAGCAGGGAACCACTTCATCGAGGTGGACCGCGTGGCGCGTGTCTACGACGAGGAGGCGGCGCGGCGCCTGGGCCTCGATCCCGACCAGGTTGTGGTGCAGATCCACTGCGGCTCGCGCGGGCTCGGCCACCAGGTGTGCGAGGACTACGTGGCGCGCTTCCAGAGGACAGTGCGGGAGTATGGCATCACGCTGCCGGACCGCGAACTGGTGTGCGCGCCCTTCAGTTCGGGCGAGGGTCAGGATTATTTCCGCGCCATGGCGTGCGCGGCCAATTTTGCCTTCGCGAACCGCCAGGTGCTGGCGCATTACATCCGGCGATCGTTCGAGGAAGTCCTGGCGGGCAAGGTGAAGAACTTCGACCTGCACCAGATCTATGACATCGCGCACAACATGGCGAAGGTCGAGGAACACAGAATCGGCGGCGTGAGCATGCGGGTGTGTGTGCACCGCAAGGGCGCCACGCGGGCGTTCGGTCCGGGGTCGCCGGTGCTGCCCAACGACTTGCGCGACCTGGGACAGCCGGTGCTGATTCCCGGATCGATGGGGACGGCGTCGTACATCCTGATCGGGACGCCGGGGTCGATGGAGCAGACCTTCGGCTCCACCTGCCACGGCGCGGGACGGGTGATGAGCCGTGCCAAAGCCAAGCGAACCGTGCGCGGCGCGGAACTTCGCCAGGAGCTGGAGACGCGCGGCATCGTGGTGCGGGCGGGATCGATGGCGGGGCTGGCCGAGGAAGCTCCGGTGGCCTACAAGGACGTGGCCCGCGTGGTGGAGGTCGTCGATCGCGCGGGCATCGGAAAGATGGTGGCGCGGCTGGAGCCGGTGGCGGTGATTAAGGGATAGGCTTTGCCTTCACCCGGCCGGGGACGGCCGGCGCGGCAGATGTGAGACGCGAGCAGCCATGGTGAAGCGCTCGTCCCTGCAACCGCGGCGGCGAGTCTTGCGGACTCGCGCGCGACACGGTAACTTTTTGCGGTGGGCGTGAAGTTCCCCAACCGGCTCGTTCTTCTGTTGACTCTTTCGGGGCTGTATCTATACGGCCTTCCGGATACGAGCGTCTTTTATCTGGCGATCGTGGTGCTGCATCTCGCGGCCGGCGTGTTGCTGGCGCTGCTGCTGCCCGGAGTATTCCGCAGAGCCTTTGCCGGCCTGACCTGGAGTGCGCGCCTGGGCTGGGTGGCGATGACGCTGGGCGCCTTGCTCGGGCTTTTCCTGTTTTCTATCGGCACCACGCGGCCGAACCTGCCCTGGCTCTACGCGCATATTGCGTTGACCACGACGGGTGTGGCGCTGCTGCTGGCGGCGTGGATGGAGAAGCGCGGATGGATGGGGTCAGCGGTGGCGCGGCTCGCTTCCGCAGCGGTGTTCCTGGCAGCGCTTTCCATGGCGGCGGATTACTCCCGGGACAACCTGTGGCAGCGGGCGTTCGTGATCCGCAACCCGAGCACCGCGCCGGCGACGCCGGAAGGCGAAGGCGACGGCCCGCAGGGTCCGTTCTTCCCCAGTTCGGCGCAGGTGAAGGACGGGAAGCTGATCCCGTCGGAGTTCTTCATGAAGTCGGACGCCTGCCAGCGCTGCCACCAGGACATCTACCAGCAGTGGTTCAGCTCGGCGCACCACTTCTCGTCGTTCAACAACCAGTGGTACCGGAAAAGCATCGAGTACATGCAAGAGGTGGCGGGGACGAAGCCTTCGAAGTGGTGCGGCGGCTGCCACGATCCGGCCATTTTGCTGGCGGGCAAGATGGACCAGCCCATCGTCGAGCAAATGGACCGGCCGGAAGCGCACGCCGGCATGGGCTGCATGATGTGCCACTCCATCGTGCAGGTGAAGAGCACCATGGGGCAGGGCGATTTCGTGCTGGAGTATCCGCGTCTGCATGAGCTGGCGGCGAGCGAGAATCCGGTGCTGCGCGGGGTGCACGACATCCTGACCTACCTGAACCCGGAGCCGCACCGGCGGGCGTTCCTGAAGCCGTTCATGCGCCGGCAGACGGCGGAGTTCTGCTCCACCTGCCACAAGGTCCATCTGGACGTGCCGATCAACGCGTATCGCTGGATCCGCGGGTTCAATGAGTACGACAACTGGCAGGCGTCCGGCGTCTCGGGGCAGGGAGCGCGGTCGTTCTACTATCCACCCAAGCCGCAGAAGTGCGCCGACTGCCACATGCCGCTGGTGGAGAGCAAGGACCAGGGCAACATCGCCGGCAAAGTGCACTCGCATCGCTTCCCGGGCGCGAATACCGCGCTGCCGGTGGCGAACCAGGATGAAGTGCAGCTCGAAGTGACGAAGAAGTTCCTGCAGGACAACATCGTCAGCGTGGACATCTTCGCGCTGTCGGAAGCTGCGCCGCAGACAGCGGCGGGCACCGCCGTGCCGGGTGAACTGGCGACCACGTTCGCGGTGGGCGAAGAGGCGGAGATGGCCGCGCCGGGCGGCGGCATCAGGCAGCCGGCCGCGCCGGTGACCGCGCCGATCGATCGCGTGCAGCCGGTGGTGCGACGCGGCGACACGGTGCGCGTGGACGTGGTGGTGCGCACCCGCAAGGTTGGGCATTTCTTTCCCGGCGGCACGGTAGACGCCTTCGACGTGTGGCTGGAACTGAAGGCCACGGATGACCACGGACGCGTCGTGTTCTGGAGCGGTTCGGTCGAAAACGACGGCAAGGGGCCGGTAGAGAAAGGCGCCCACTTCTACCGGTCGCTGCTGGTGGACGCGCACGGCAATCCCATCAACAAGCGCAACGCCTGGGCGGCGCGCTCGGTGGTGTACGTGCGACTGATCCCGCCGGGCGCCGCCGATACTGTCCACTACCGCATGAAGATTCCGGAGGACGCGGGCGGGAAGATCAAGCTGGAGGCGCGACTGCACTATCGCAAATTCGCCTGGTGGAATACCCAGTTCTCGTTCGCAGGCGTACGTGATCCGGCCCAACCCGGTCCATACACGCCGGACTATGACAATGGCCGCTTCGTGTTCACCGGGGATACGTCGAAGGTCTCGGGCAAGCTGAAAGAGATCCCGGACCTGCCCATCGTAACGCTCGCTTCAGACGAGGTGACGCTGAAGGTGGCGCCGCGCTCGGCCAAGCCGCAGGAACCGCGCGTTCGGCTGGACGCCAAAGACTGGGAGCGGTGGAACGACTACGGCATCGGGCTGCTGCTGCAGGGCGACCTGAAGGGCGCGCAGGCGGCGTTCCAGAAAGTGACGGAGATCGATCCGGCAAATCCGGATGGGTGGGTGAACATCGGACGGGCGCGGGTGCAGGAAGGCGACAACGACGGCGCCCGCGAAGTGCTGCAGAAGGCGCTGCAGCTCAAGCCGGATCTCGCACGCGCGCATTATTTCTATGCGCGAGTGCTCAAGGCGGAAGGCCGCTACGACGATGCCATCGGGCACCTGCGGCAGACGCTGGCGCAGTATCCGCGCGACCGGGTGGTGCGCAACGAGCTGGGACGCATTCTGTTCCTCAAGCGGCAGTATCGTGAGGCGGTCCGTGAGTTTGAAAACGTTCTCGAAGTCGATCCCGAGGACCTGCAGGCGCACTACAACCTGATGCTCTGCTACAACGGGCTGGGCGACGAAGCCCGCGCCGCCGAACACCAGAAGCGCTACCTGCGTTTCAAGGCGGATGAAGCCGCGCAAGCCATCACCGGTCCCTATCGGCAGGCCAATCCGGAGGACAACAACGAGCGGCAAGCGATCCACGAGCACGTCTCGGCCCCGCTGGGAAAAGCGGCGGCGGCCCGGCGCACGGCGGCGGTTTCCACTCTTCGTTCGGGGAACTCGGATTGATGCGCCGGCGAGCGGGTTCTTTCCTTTTCCTGGCCTGGCTGGTCGCGATTCCTGCGGTGGCGCAGGATTCCAAGATCAGATTCCGCGATGTGACGCAGGCGGCGGGCATCCGCTTCACGCACAACAACGGCGCCTTTGGCAAGAAGTACCTGCCGGAGACCATGGGCTCGGGCGCGGCCTTTCTCGACTATGACGGCGACGGCTGGCAGGACATCCTGCTGGTGAACGGCAAGGACTGGCCAGGGCGTCCGCAGCGACCTTCGACGCCGAAGCTTTACCGCAACAACCGCAACGGCACCTTCACGGACGTGACGGCGCGGGCCGGGTTGGCGGTGAGCCTCTACGGCATGGGCGTGGCCGTCGGCGACTACGACAACGACGGTCACGAAGACGTCTTTCTGACCACGCTGGGGCAGAGCCGTCTGTTCCGCAACAACGGCAACGGCACGTTCACCGACGCGACCAAGGCCGCGGGTCTTGAGGGTCCGAACGAGTTCTCCACGGCCGCCGCCTTCCTCGACTACGACAAGGACGGACGCCTCGA
Source organism: Terriglobales bacterium (assembly GCA_035573675.1). Classification (NCBI taxonomy): domain Bacteria; kingdom Pseudomonadati; phylum Acidobacteriota; class Terriglobia; order Terriglobales; species Terriglobales bacterium. The sequence goes on along the minus strand of DATMAB010000018.1, from coordinate 189,138 downwards.
CCTGGTGGTCGGCAACTACGTGCAGTGGTCGATAGAAAAGGATTTGTTCTGCACACTGGACGGACGCTCGAAGTCCTACTGCACGCCGGAGTCATACAAGGGAGCGTCGGCGCGCCTGTGGCGGAACGCGGGGGCGGGGAAGTTCCAGGACGTGACAGCGCAGGCCGGCCTGCTCGATCCGACATCCAAGACCCTGGGCATCACGGTGCTCGACGCCAATCAGGACGGCTGGCCCGACCTGCTGCTGGCGAACGACACTCAGCCCAACAAGCTCTACATCAATACCGGCAAAGGTTCCTTCACGGAGAAAGGCGTGCTTGCCGGCGTGGCCTTCAGCGAAGACGGCGTGGCGCGGGCGGGCATGGGCGTGGACGCGGCAGACTACGATCGCTCCGGGTATCCCAGCGTCCTGATCGCCAATTTCTCCAACCAGATGCTGGCACTGTACCACAATGAGCGCAACGGGCTGTTCGTGGATGAGGCTCCGCGCTCCGAGGTGGGGCGCAAGAGCCTGCTGACCCTGGGCTTCGCGTGCTTCTTTTTCGACTACGACCTGGATGGCTGGCTGGACATCTATGTAGCCAACGGGCACATCGAGAACGAGATCGAGCGCATCCAGAAGCGGGTGGCGTACGCGCAGCCGCCCCATATGTTCCGCAACCTGGGCAGCGGAAAGTTCGTGGAAACCACCGAAACGCTGGGGCCGCAGTTCGCGCACCCGCGGGTGGCGCGCGGCGCCGCGTACGGCGACCTCGATAACGACGGCGACCTCGACCTGGTGGTGACCACCAATGGCGGACCGGCCGTGCTCTTCCGCAATGACGGCGGAACGAATCGCAGCCTGCGCGTGAGGCTGGTCGGTACGCGCTCCAACCGCAACGGACTCGGCGCCGTGGTAACGGTGACAGCGGGCGGAGAGAAGCAAGCGCAAATGCTGCGCAGCGGATCGAGTTACCTTTCGCAGAGTGAGCTGGTGCTGACCTTCGGGCTGGGCGCGCAGGAGCGCGCCGGCCACGTCGAAATCAAGTGGCCGAGCGGCCAGACCGACAGGCTGCAGAACGTCGCCGCGGGGCAAACCATCGTGGTGGAAGAAGGAAAGGGAATCGCAAGCTCCCTGCCGTTCGCGTCCGCTGCTCCGGCTGCGAAGCCACCTGCTAGGCGGCAGTAAGCACGGCCAGTTCGCCAATCACCTGGTCGGTGGTGACCAGGCGTCCTCCGCGGCGCTCGATCTCCTCCAGGGTGGCGCGGCCTTTGGCCTCGTCGAGGTGATGCACGGCGTCGCGCACCAGCCACACGCTGTAGCCGCGGTCGAGCAGCCCACGCGCCGCGATGGCCACGCAGATCTCCGTCACCACCCCGTAGAGCACGATCTGGGCATCCTTGCCGATGCGCTCCAGAAGCGCGTCTGCGTTCGGATTGGTGAAGTTATCAAGGCTGTCTTTCTCCAGTATGATCTGCGCGTAGTCTTCCAGGCGCGCTGGAACCTCAGCGGGGCGATTTGGAATGAGAAACGCGTCCGGCACCTGGGTTTCCGCAACCTTCTTCTGTCCCGCAGTGCCGACCACACAGTGCGGCGGCCAGTGAGCGAATTCGGCGGAATCGGGCGGGTGGGCGTCGGTCGTGGCCACGATAGGGATCTGGTGCTGGACGGCCCATTCGGTGAGACGCCGGAGGTTGGGCAGAATGGCTTCGGCCCCAGGAACGTACAGCTTGCCACCCGGGTGGATGAAATCCACCTGCGTATCTTCGTCCCAGAATACGAACCTCATCGGCCATCCTCCTTGGCAACCGCGGGAAGGATGCGGCTGCGCACTTCTTCCATCAAAGTTTCGAGAGCGGAACTGATCTCTACAGAATAGGATGCGGGATCGCGCAGTGCGCGATGCCGCTGCGGCAGGCGTGCCAGTGTGCGGCGCGCTCGCTGTTGGACTTCTCCGAGCGGCGGCGAAGGAGCCACCGGTTTGCCGCCCTCCATCGCCTTCGAGAGCAGGGGTTCGGCGTCTGGGTATTGCTCGGTGTCGCGCGCAATCAGGTCGTGGTCGTAGGTGCCATCCGGAGCCGAGAAGCGGAAAACCTGCTTGGGGCCCGGATAGGTGGCCTTGGCGGGGCTGAACTTGGCGCACGGCTGGCGTTTGCCTCCCATCTCGATCTCCACCAGCTTGTAGACGCCGCCCAGAGCGGGTTCATCTTTGGAGGTGGCCAGCGCCGTGCCCACCCCGAAGGCGTCCACTTCCGCTCCGGCGCGCAGGGCGTCGCTGATGACGAATTCGTCGAGGTCGCCGGAGGCGAAAATCTGCGTATCGCCAAGGCCGGCCTGGCGCAAGCGGCGCCGCGTTTGGCGGGAAAGCTCGACCAGGTCCCCGCTATCCAGGCGGACGCCTCGCGGCTTCAGCCCCAGGGCGACGATGCGGTCAATGGCCGCCAGAGTGTCATAGGTGTCCACCAAGAGGACGGCGTGCTGAGGAAAGGTTCGGAGAAAATCGCGGAAGCTCTCGTCCTCCTGGGAGTGCGCCATCACGTATGAGTGAGCGAGCGTGCCATAGGTGGGGATGCCGAAGCGGCGGCCGGCTTCGACATTCGACGTGCCGATGCAGCCGCCGATGAAGGCGGCGCGCGCGGCCAGCGTGCCGGCTTCTGGCCCGTGGGCGCGGCGCGTACCGAACTCCACGACGCCACGCCCGTCCGCCGCCTGCACCACGCGGGCTGCCTTGGTGGCGATCATGGTCTGGAAGGTGATGGTAGTGAGCAGGAAGGTCTCCACTACCTGCGCCTCGATGATGGGCGCGGTTACTCGCAGCAGCGGCTCATTCCTAAAGGCGGGAGTGCCTTCGGGGATGGCCCAGACTTCGCCGGTGAAGTGGAACTCGCGCAGGTATTCGTAGAAACGCGAGCTGACGTTGCCGAATGCCGGATGACGCCGCAGGTAGTCGATGTCATCGGCGGTGAAGTGTAGGTCTTCCAGGAACTCCAGAGCCTGCTCCAGTCCGGCGACCAGCAGGAAGCCACGTTCGCGCGGCAGGTCACGCACGAACAGCTCAAACGTGGCACGCGCCTCGAAGCCGCGATCGAAGTACGCCGCGGCCATGGTCAGCTCGTAAAGATCGGTCAGGAGCGCGGAATGGGCTGGCTGCCGCATGGGGTTCCGGCTGCGGGCTAAGCCAATTATAAGAACCCGGGAGAGCGGACGGAGCGGAATCCTCGCGGACTACTGCGTCACGACGGTCTTGCGGATCTCTGCCAGGACACGAGCCGTTTCTGGAGCGTGGAGCCGGCCGGAGCGCAGCAGAGCTTCCAGGCCTTCGAGATCCGGAGCGAGGTGCGCGACGGCCCAGGGCTCCAGCACGCGGGTGGCGATGCCGTGCTCGCGCAGGCGGGCAAGAGTGTGAGCGAAAGTCTCCGGATGGTTCCAGGGGAGTCCAGCCAGCAAGCGTGGGGGACACCGCTTCAAGCCGAGCAGGTAGAAGCTGCCATCCTCGGCGGGACCGAGGACGGCTTCGGCGTGACGCAACTCGAGGCGCGCGTCTTCGAGAAAATGCGCGGAGAGACCAGGATGATGCGCGGGCACGGCCAGCGCAAAGCCGGCCTCGCGGAGCGCCTGTCGCAGGATCCGCTCCAGGCGCTTCCCGAGACCGCCGCCGGAGGCGGATCAAGATCCGCCGCCAGCCGGCCGGAGGTCGCCGCTACCGGCCTCGTCCAGGGCAGGGAGCAGACCATACGCCACGTGTCGCGGAAGAACGCGGCGGCCAGTCCCGCAGCCCGGGTGGCACCCGGACCGGAGAGCAAATCCGCGGCCACGCCACGCGGCAGCGTGGCGAACACACAGACAACTCCGCGTTCGTTCACTCGCTGACTCACCGGCCGCTTCTGGACTGGCAGTCCGGCGGTTGGACGCGCCGGGCGTGGGGTCGGGTATACCGGTTCGTCCCTTCATCCCAGGTGAAATCGTGCAATGTGATACTCCGCCCACTGTCACAAATCCCTTTGCAGCCGTGCCTCCACCAAGGGTAAGGTGTGCGGCATGGCGCACCAGGAAGATGAAGTTCAGGAATTGCAGCGCCGGCTGGCCGGGCTGACAGCCCGGGTCTATCGCCTTGAGCAGAGGCTGGGCCTCGAGCCGGAAGTGCCGGTGGAGCCGCGGCGCGAAGCAGTGGTTCCGGCGGAAGCAGCGGCTACGCCCTTAATGCAACCCATCCCCGTTGCGCCGCCGGGTGAAGGACAGCCGGTCGTTCCGTCGGCCCTTGCACCGGCTGCCGCGGCCGAGAGTCTGGAATCGGTGGTCGGCGGGCGCTGGCTGAACCGGGTGGGCATCTTCGCTGTCTTCATTGGGGCGTTCTACTTCCTCACCTATGCGATTGAGAACAAATGGATCGGCCCTGCCGGGCAAGTCACCATCGGCTTGCTCGCGGGCATGGGAGTGATCGCCTGGAGCGAAAAGTTTCGACAGCGCGGGTACAGGTTCTTCGCGTTGTCGCTCAAGGCGGTAGGAATCGGCGTCCTGTACCTGTCGCTCTGGGCCTCCTTTCAGTACTACCACCTGGTTCCGGCGTCCGTGGCTTTTCTGGGCATGGTCATTGTCACCGCCGCCACCGCGGCCATCTCCATCCGGCAGGATTCCGAGGTGCTGGCGGCGTTTGCGTTGCTGGGCGGATATCTGACGCCGGTACTGGTCTCCACCGGAATGAATCGCGCGGTGGAGCTGTTCTCCTACGTGGCCTTGCTCGACGTGGCCACCGTGGTCCTGACGGTCTTCCGGCCGTGGCGCCGGCTCCTGCTGGGCAGTTTCCTGGGCACGCTGCTGCTGTACGTGGGCTGGTATGACCAGTTCTACGACCAGTCGCAAATGCTGCGGACGTTCGGCTTTGCCACGCTGTTCTTCGCCATCTTTGCGAGCGTTCCGGTGGTGCGCAGCCTCCGCCGCGCCGGCGAAGGAGGCAGGGCCGAGGCTGTATCTCCCGTGCTGATCGGCCTGACGCTGATCAATGCCGCCACATACTTCCTTCAGGCCTATGACCTTCTGCATCACCTGAAGCCCGACCCGATGCCGGGGATCGCGGTATGCCTGGGCGCACTGTATCTCATCCTGGCCTGGCAACTGCGGCGGGACGCCGAAGCCGAGCAGTCGCCGGCCGCGTCGCTCATCCCGCTGCTGCACGTGGCGTTGGCCGTGGGCTTCCTGACCATCGCCATCCCGCTGAAACTGGAGCGGCACTGGATCACGCTGGGCTGGCTGGCGGAGTCGGGCTTGCTGCTCTACGTTTCGTACCGGACGCGCAGCGAGCTGCTGTACCGCATGGGCATCGCGGCGCTGGCCCTGGGCGTGCTGCGCCTGCTGCTCTACGACAACTTCTACGTCGAGACGCTGGTCTTCAACTGGCGCTTCCTCACCTATGGCGCGGCCATCGCCGTGCTGGCGGGCGTGATTCACATGGCCCAGCGGGAAGGGGAGCACGGGCTGGAAATCGCCCTCCCTATCATCGCCATCAACTTGCTGGCGCTGTTCGCGCTGCACTACGAGATTGCGGACTACTTCGCGCGCCGCACAGCGGAGATCACGCAGACGTTCGGGCCGGGTTCCTGGCAGTACACCAGCCAGTGGCGCACGCTCACACTGGCTCGCGACTTCACGTACTCTGCCGTGTGGATGATCTACGGAGCGGGCCTGCTTTCGGTGGGCTTCTGGAAGCGCTCGGCCTTCCTGCGCTGGCAGGCGTTGATTCTGCTGGCGGTGACCATCGTCAAGGTCTTCACCTACGACGTCTCACAACTGGAGAAGGGTTACCGCATCATGAGCCTGATCGCGCTGGGCGTGCTGCTGCTGGGAATCTCGTTCGTGTACCAGCGTGATTGGCTCAAGCTTTCCACGCGCAGCCGCGCGGCGGAGCGAAGCGCTGAGGGAGGAACGCCGTGAGGAAGCTTCTGGCGGTCGTGCTGGCGGCGCTTGTTCATCCGGCGTGGGCGGCGAGCGATGCTTCCATCAGCTACTTCACGCACGTGCGAGACGTTTCCGTGAGCGATCCGGCGCGGCAGAACTACGCGGTCGTGGACGAAGAGATGTTTGGCGTGGCCCGTAACGATCTTGGCGACCTCCGCCTGTACACGCTGGAGGGAGCGGAAGTGCCGTACGCGCTCGCCATCCAGCGGTCCGCCTCGCGCTCCACCGAGGATGATGTCCGCGTGCTGCAGCCGGGAACCATCGGGGGCAGAACGCAGTTCGTGCTCGATGTTTCCGGCGTCGAGGAGTACAACCGCGTCACGCTCGACCTCGCAGCGCGCGACTTCATCGCCCAGGCCACCGTCGAAGGACAGAATGACCTGCGCCAGTCGCGCTGGGTGAATCTGGGAACGCGCACGCTCTACGACTTCACGCGCGAGAAGCTGGGCCGGAACTTCACTCTGCGGCTTCCGGATTCGCGCTTCCGCTATCTGCGCATCACGCTGGCGGGAGGAGTGAAGCCCGGGGAGGTCGGGGGCGCGAAGGTGGCAAGAGTGGAGGAGGTACCCGGCCGCTGGACGGAGATCGGAGTGAGTCCCCGCTTCACGCGCGAAGGACGCACGACGGTGATCACCTGGGATGCGCCGCCCAACGTTCCGCTGGAGCGGTTGTCGTTCGAAGTGGAGGACAGCCAGGAGAACTTCCGCCGCGACTTCCACGTGTTCAACGCCCAGGGTCGCGAACTGGCGTCGGGTACGGTGACCCGTGTGCGGCTGCCCCGCGCCGCCGAGGCGGGCACGGAGAGTCTGGCGCTGGAACTGCCGGGGCTGCAATCGCGCAGCTTCCGCGTGGTCATCGAGAATGGCGATGATCCGCCGCTGCGCCTGGTGGCGGTCCGTGCCTGGTTCGCGGAACGACGTCTGTACTTCGATGCCAGGGGCAAACAACGGCTGCGGCTGTACTACGGCGATCCCGAGCTGACTGCGCCGGTCTACGACTACGCCAAGTTTTTCCGCGCGGAGGAGTCGGCGGCACAGGCGACCTACTCCGCGCCACAGGAAAACAGGGCGTACACCGGCCGTCCCGACCGCCGCCCGTGGAGCGACCGCCACCCGGAGGTGCTGTGGGCCGCACTGCTGCTGGCCGTCGGCGGCCTGGGCGCGCTGGCGCTGCGGAGTCTGCGCGGTTAAGGGCCGCTAGCGCAAGGCTTCTTCAACCTCAGAGAGCCAGTCGGGCTTCTTCAGGACTTCGCGCGGCTTGGGGCCGTCGGCAGCGCCGACGATGCCGTCTTTCTCCATAAGGTCGATGAGGTGGGCGGCACGGCCATAGCCGATGCGCAGACGCCGCTGCAGGAGTGACGTCGAAGCTTTGCCGAACTCCACCACCAGGCGCACGGCGTCTTCAAAGAGTTCGTCGTGTTCCTCGTCGCCCAGTTCGCCGTCCTCGCCGCCTTCGCCACGCGCGCTCTCGTCTCGCGGCGCCTGCAGGAACTTCTCGTCGTACTGGGCTGAAGCTTGCGCCTTCCAGAACTCGACCACGGCAGTGATTTCCTTTTCCGTGACGTAAGGCGCATGCAAACGATGCACGCGCGCCGAGCCCGCCGGCAGATAGAGCAGGTCGCCGCGGCCCAGCAGGGCTTCCGCGCCGTTGGCGTCGAGGATGGTCCGCGAGTCCACCTTGGTGGCTACGCGGAAGGAGATGCGCGCCGGGAAGTTGGCCTTGATGAGTCCGGTGATGACGTCCACCGAAGGCCGCTGCGTGGCCAGCACCAGGTGAATGCCGACGGCCCGCGCCATCTGCGCCAGGCGGGTGATGGATTCCTCGACGTTGGCCCGGTCGAGCATCATCAGGTCAGCCAGCTCGTCGATGACGATAACGATGTAGGGCAGCGGCCGGTTGGTCTCGTCCTGTTTCTCGAACAGGCTGGGCGTGTGCTCGTCGCCGAACAGCTTGTTGTACTGGTCGATGTTGCGCACGCTGTGCTCGGCCAGCAGCTTGAGCCGCCGCTCCATCTCCCGGCAGGCGTTGCGCAGCGCGTACGCCGCGAGTTTCGGCTCGGTGATGATGGGCGTGTACAGATGCGGCAGGCCTTCGTAGATGCCCAGTTCCAGCCGCTTGGGGTCCACCAGGATGAGGCGAACCTGCTCGGGCGTGGCCTTGTAGAGGATGGACATGATCATGGCGTTGATGGCCACGCTCTTGCCCGTTCCGGTGGCCCCGGCAATCAGCAAGTGCGGCATGGGCGCCAGATCGGCCACCACCAGCCGGCCGTTGATGTCCTTGCCCATGGAGAGCGTCAGCTTGGACTTCGAGGCCGCGAACTCCTGCGCCTCGATCACCTCACGCAGCCAGATGGTTTCGCGCTCGCGGTTGGGCACCTGGATGCCGACCGTGGATTTCCCCGCCATGCGCTCGATGAGGATGCTCTCCGCGCGCAGCGCCAGGCAGAGGTCATCGGCAAGATTGGTGATGCGGCTGTACTTGATGCCCGCTTCCGGCTTGTATTCGAACGTAGTCACTACCGGACCCGGATTGATGTGCGTCACCTGGCCATGCACGTCGAACTCAGCGCACTTTTCCATGAGGATCTGCGCCAAGTGGCGGAGCTGCTCCTCGTCCACGGCCGCTTGCTCCTCGGGACGGTGCAGCAGGGAACTCGAGGGCAAACGATAACCGCCGGTGATGCGCGGCATTACCGTCCTGGTCTTGAGCGCGGCATCGGCGCGCGAGCCCAGTTGCGGTTCCTCTGCCGCAGGCTCGGGACGCGATGAAGCGCGGGATGAAGCCGAAGCTGGAGTTGCTGGCGGAGCGGCACCCGGCGAAGTCGTTGCCGCGGCCCGGCGTTCGGCCAGTTTCTCCGCGAGCCGTTCCGCAACCGATTCGGTCGGTGGCCCAGCGGCGGGCACAGGCTTGCGTGCCTGCGCGATCTGGGCCGCAGTTCGTTGGGCGGCGATGCGGCGCTTCTCCAGCTTACGTTGCGCCTGTGCCTTGGCGCGTGCGTTGCGCCAGTCCAGGAAGCGGTCGCGGGCCGCGATGGCGAACGCGAAACGCGTTTCCAGCCACAGCCGCGAGGCAGCGAACGAGAACGCGGTCGAAAGATAGAGCGCCACGGCAATGGCAGTCAGCGCCACCACGTAGGCGCCGGCGACGTTCAGGTAGTGCACCAGGAGATCGCCGGCGATGCGTCCCAGCAGCCCTTCAATCGGTACGGCGCCGAGCCAGCGCGGATGCCAGGGGAGCAGAGCCAACAGAGTGGGCAGGAACAGCAACAGGGCCGCGCATCCCAGCGACTTGGCCACAGGCGAACTCACCGGCCGCGAGCGGAACCAGCTCAGGCCCAGCATGCCCAGCATCGCCGGTAACAGGAAGATTGTGATGCCGCCGACTTGCATCAGCAGGTCGGCGATGACCGCGCCTACCATTCCCACCCAGTTGCGGGCCGGGCGCGAGCCCACAGGCGACGCCGCCGTGTTCAGCGACGGATCGAGCGGCGAATAAGACGCCAGCGCCAGGAGCAACAGCAGCGCTCCGATCAGCACCAGGAAGCCGATCAGCTCGTTCAAACGGCGGTTGTTCGTGGGGGTGAAAAGGCGCGAAAAGTGCTTCATTCCGGCGTAATCGAAGGACGCACAAGAACTCTTCGGCGGCATTGAGCCGCGCCGAATCTGTGCGAATTACGCCAGAGCCGCTAGTGATTATCGTTCAGCGACTCGCTGGTGACAACCAAATTCTGCCCGGGGGGAAGCCTGAAAGCCAGCCGGGTGGGCACCTCAAGGACCGCTTCTAACCGATTGCTGCAAAAGCAGTTCGGCGCGAGAGGCTAGATTTGTGCGGCGCCATCCACCGACTTCCATAAATACCAGGCCGCTATCGAGCAGTAGGGATGCCAGGCCTTGCCGATGCGCTCTACCTGGCGGGGCGTGACCTTGCGCTTGCGGTAGGCGCGCCGGATGGCGTTCTGTACCCCCAGGTCGCCGGTAGGAAGCACATTGGGACGGCGCAAAGCGAACATCAGGAACATCTGCGCGGTCCAAACCCCGATGCCTTTCACGCGCGTGAGCGCCGCAATAACCTCTGCATCTTCCATCTTTTCCAAAGACTCAAGGTCCAGCTCCCCGTTGCGCGCGTGCCGTGCCAGGTCGCGCACGTAGCGCAGTTTCTGTTTGGAAAGCCCGCAGGCACGCAGCTTGTTGGGATGGAGCGCCAGGATGCCTTCCGGATCGAGCTTGCCGCCACAAGCCTCGACCACGCGCCGGACAATGGTGGCCGCCGCCTTGCCGCTCAACTGCTGGTAGATGATGGAACGGACCAGCGTGTCGAAGGTGGGCTCATCGTATTCCATACGGAACTCACCGACGCGCTGAATGATGGCGCCGAGAACGGGATCGGAGCGTTGCAGGTGCTCGAGAGCGTGTTTCATCGGGAGAGTTGGCCAGTTCGGGTTAGGTGACGCTGGTTTCCTGGTAGGTTCCGTAGACCTCGCGCAGGGCGTCGCAGATCTCGCCCACAGTGGCATAAGCGCGGACGCACTCGAGGATGTAGGGCATCGTGTTCGCATGCGAAACCCGGCCGTTGCCCGCGGCCTTTGGCTCTTCGGCCGCAGCGCGCTTCAAAGCATCAAGACGGCGGCGAACTTCTTCGTTGGAGCGGCGCTGCTTGAGCGCGGCCAGCTTCTCTGACTGGTGGCGGGCAACAGACTCGTCGATGTAGAGCGTATCCGGCGGGCGGTCCTCTTCCATCGTGAATTCGTTCACGCCCACGATGATCTTCTCTTTGGCCTCGACCGCACGCTGGTATTGGTAGGCGGACTCGGCGATCTCCTTCTGCGGGTAGCCGCGCTCGATGGCCTGTACCATGCCGCCCATGGCGTCGAGCTTCTTGAAGTACTCGCGCGCTCCTTCCTCCATCTCCAACGTGAGTTTTTCGACAAAGTAGCTGCCGCCCAACGGGTCTATGGTGTTGGGCACGCCCGACTCGTAGGCCAGGATCTGTTGCGTGCGCAGGGCGATGCGGGCGGCATCGGCGGTGGGCAGGGCCAGGGCTTCATCGAAGGCGTCGCAATGCAGGGATTGCGTTCCGCCCAGCACCGCGGCCAGGGCCTGGATGGCCACGCGTGCGATATTGTTCATGGCCTGCTGCGCGGTGAGCGAGACGCCTGCGGTCTGGGTGTGGAAGCGCAGCAGCCAGGTGCGCTCGTTCTTGGCCCCGAAGCGGTCCTTCATCACCGTGTACCAGAGCTTGCGTGCGGCGCGGTACTTGGCGATTTCCTCGAAGAAATCGTTGTGCGCGTTGAAGAAGAAACTCAGGCGGGGGCCGAACTCGTCCACATCCAGGCCGCGCCGCCGCGCCCATTCCACATACTCGATGCCGTCATAGAGCGTGAAGGCCAGTTCCTGGAGCGCGGTCGAACCGGCTTCGCGAATGTGGTAGCCGCTGATGGAAATAGTGTTGAAGCGGGGCGTGAAGGCGGAGCCGAACTCGAACGTATCCACCACCAGTCGCATGGAGGGCGCCGGCGGATAGATGTATTCCTTCTGCGCGATGTACTCCTTGAGGATGTCGTTCTGGATGGTGCCGGAAATCTTCTTCCAGTCCGCGCCCTGCTTTTCCGCCACCGCCAGGTACATGGCCCACAGCACCGAGGCGGGCGAGTTGATGGTCATGGAGACCGTGGTGTGCTCCAGGTCGATGCCGTTGAAAAGGATCTCCATGTCCTCGAGCGAATCGATGGCCACGCCGCACTTGCCGACCTCGCCCTCGCTGGCGGGATGATCGCTGTCATAGCCCATCAGCGTGGGCAGGTCGAAGGCAACCGAGAGTCCGCCGCCGCCGTGCTCCAGCAGGTACTTGTACCGCTCGTTGGTCTCCTCCGGGGAAGCGAAGCCGGAGAACTGCCGCATGGTCCATAACTTGCCGCGGTAGCCGGAAGCGTGGATGCCGCGCGTGTAAGGCGGCTGGCCGGGATAGTTCAGGTACTTTTCGTAGCTCCAGTCTTCCGGCAGGTCGGCTTGCGTGTAGAGGCGCCGGATGGGGACGTTCGAAATCGTGCTGAAGCGCGCGTTCCCATGCTCGTCCTGGTTTACGCCGGTGGGAGCGCCGATGGGCTTCTCCGGATGGCGCTCGAGCGTGGGCGCGAGCGTCCGCTCTGCCCATGCTCTCTCAGACTGGGACGGATGGCGGCCCTCGAAAACGTCCTGAATGGGGCTTTCGGCGAGTTTTTCCGCAGGCTTTCGTTCCGGCGCCATGGGGCAATGATAGAAGATGAACCATGGGGTAGCAACGATGCTGGAAATGGGTACGTGGCCAATCTGCGAGTGGCTTCCTGAATCCGGCACCCGGGCAACGCTGAGGGCAGTGCTTCGTGCCTAGCGCGAGTCGAAAGGCTTTCGACTCGCCGCACTCGCCGCAGCACTGTCGGCAGCGTTTCCCGGGTGCCGGGGAGGAGGGTCGCCCTTGGCTCCCGCTTGTTGCGCCCTGGATCTTTCGAGCGCTCTGCCGTACTTCCAGGCCACGTAGCGAGCGTGGTTGCGGTGCAACAAGAGGCCTTCGCGTCCATCAAGGAAACCGAAGCGCAGGAAGTAGTTGTAGAGAAACGTAAGCGGAGGGTTGAACCAGCGGTTGAGCCAAAGCCACCAGCGCGGCTTGTCGCGGATCATCTCGGCACCGAGGTCGGCATAGCCTCGCATGTGGTCGAGGTAGTCTTCCATCGTGGGATAGGAGTGATGGACGATGGCGTGGTACAGCCGGCCCGTCGCGCCAGCTACTTCCACGGTTTCGTGCACCAAGCGGTCTTGGACGCGTCCAGACCCACGACGGAAGAGGCGCAGCTTGGGATCCGGCCAGAAGCCGCCGTGGCGAATCCAGCGGCCGAGGAAGTGGTTCTTGCGGGGGATCCAGAAGCCTTGAACTTCTGTGCCGCTGGAGAGCGTGGCGCGTATCTCTTCGGCCAGGCCCGGTTCCACGCTCTCATCGGCATCGAGCAATAGCACCCAATCGCCAGTGGCCTTGTCGATGGCCGAGTTCTTCTGCGCAGCGTAGCCTTTCCATGGTTCGACGAAGACTTTGGCGCCTTGGGACTCGGCGATTTCACGGGTGCGGTCGGTGGAGCCCGAGTCGACGACGATAGTCTCGCCGGCGCCGTCAGCCACCAGTTGCCGCACACTCTCCAGCGTCCGGCCGATATTGGCCTCCTCGTTGAAAGTGATGAGGACGACGGAGAGCTTCACGCGCCCAAGCATACCCGGAGCATCCGGCCTGGCAAAGCGCCCCTGCTAGCGCCGCACGGCGATGCCCTGCACCTCGAAGCGAGCCCCATAGAGCAGCGGTCCGGAGCCGATGAAGGCGCGGGCGGGAAAGTCCCTGCCAACGTGGGCGCGATATACGTTGTTGAACCGTCCCCAGAGGGAGACGTCGGAGCAGAACACCTGCACGTAGACCAGGTCTTCCATGGACATGCCTGCTCGAGCGAGCGTGGCCTTGAATTCCTCCAGCACCAGACGAGCTTCTTCTTCGGGAGAAGCCGGCGGCTTCTGCGTTTTGGGATCGAGACCGATGTGGCCAGCGAGATAGAGCGTATCGCCGACCAGGACGCCGTTGCTGAAAGGGAAATCGCCTTCCGGCTTCAGATAGCGCCGTTCGGCCTTTTGTCCGGTATCGGAGAACGCCATCAACGAGAAGAGAGAGAGGGCGAGCAGCCAGACGAGGGGAGCGTTTGCGTACAACAGTCTCATGACAAGCCTCCTGTAAGGAGGCATCAGCTTACACTGCATTCGCGGCATGGAAAACGAAGGCCCGGCATGCTCCGGAATGGGGCCATGCCGGGCAGTGAGGCTACGGTGCCTGAGGTTTCTGCTCTTCAGTGCGCGGCGCGACACCGGGCACGGCGGGCAGCGTGCGAACTGTTCCACTCTCGGCGTCATCCAGTTCGATGCGATTGCGGACGAGCGTGGCAGCGGTCACGCGGTCCAGTTCGACGCGTGTCTTCTCATAAGCCGCGTTGGCGGCCACCAGATTCGACTCCGCCTGGGCCAGGTCGCGCTGGGCCTGGAGCACCTGGAAATTGGTGGAAGCGCCGAGAGCGTACTTTTTCTGCTCGGCATCCAGCGATTCCTGGGCCAGTTGCACGCCTTTGCGCGCGGCTTCCACACGGGCGCGGTTCTGCTGCACGGAGAACTGAGCGTTGCGGACTTCGATGGCCACCTGGTTCTCGAGTTGCTGCAGCCGGAGCTGGGCCTGCCGGTACTCCAGCTCCGAGCGCACCTGGTCGGCTTGGGCGCCGCGATTGCGGATAGGGATGGTGATGTTCAGGCCAATCGCGTAATCGGGGTTATCGGCATCGATCAGGCTGTGAAAAGCACTGTAAAAGCCGGTGGTAGGGATGGTGCCCGGCGGAATAAGCGCATTGTTGGGATTCTGAACTCCGGCCAGCGCCGAAGTGCCATACCAGGCCACGAAGTCCACTGTGGGAAGAAGGGCGTTGCGCGCCGACTTGATGCTGATTTCGCGGTTGGTCAGGTCAATACGCGCCTGGACCAGTTCCGGACGTCCCTGCTTGGCCTCACGAACGAGGTCCTCGATGGGCTGCACGGGCTCTTGTTCCGGCACCACCATGGTATCGGTGGGGATGACGGGTGCGGCGGCGATGCGCGCCTCGCCCAGGTTGCGGGTGATGGCGTTCTTCATCAGGAGTTGCTGTAACTGCAGGTTGGTCTGGGCGACGATCAACTCCTGGTTGCGCGTCGCCACTTCACTTTCAGCGCGCACGATCTCGATGGGCGCGAGTGTGCCGATCTCGACCTGCTTGCGATTGTCTGACAGCGTCTTGTTGGCCAGAGCCAGCGAGCGCTCTTTTACCTTGACGTCCTCATAGGCGTTCACCAGGTCCCAGTAGATGTTCTGGATCTGTGACACGGTGTTAATCACCTGGTTACGGAAAGCGACGTCGGAGATCTCCCGGTTGTTCTTGGCGATGCGGATGAAGCGGGTATTGGGCCCGAGGCCAAAGCCGGCCAGCAGATGTTGGCGAATGCTCAGACGGAAGGAGGTGTTCACCTGCGGCACCAGAGTGGAGAACAAACTGTTGTTCGTCTGCCGGGTGTTATCGAAAGTCACCTGCATGGCGGTTCCGGTGTGGAATCCCTGCGTATAGGTGAAGTTCGCGGTCCCGGTATTCTGCTGGAAATTTGGGACGCCCGTGGTCACGGTGTTGGACAGCGGGAAAGTGGCGTGATTGATGTTGAGGGTGGCGCTCAAGGCAGGGTCGAAGGAGTCGACGGCGGTTCCCGCGCCCACCGTACTGGTCACCAAGCCGCCGGCCCCGGTCCCTGCGCCGCCGGCGCCGCCCGTGGTGCCGCCGGCCCCCGCCCCGGCCGCGCCGGTACCGAAGCCACCGACGCCGCCGCCGGGCGTACCCTGCACCAGGCCGGTCGCGACCCCGCGGATGCCCTGGCCGGCCTTACTGCGCAGGATGTCGGTGTCCGCAATCTGCAGGTTGTAGCGGGCGATAGCGAGATCCAAGTTGTTCTCCAGAGCGAGCGCGATAGCGTCGGCCAGCGAGAGCCGGATCTCACCGCCCACCATGAGCTGGTCGATGCGCTCGGTGTTGGTGGTCCGCGGCTCGGGCACCTTGCGGGCAATGTACGGCCCTACGAAGCTGGGTATGTGGGAGCGCGGCTGGGAATAATCGGCCACCTTCTCCTGTGCCGACGCCGCGACCGGCGCCAGCAGGACCGCCGCCAGGACGGTCAAGAGTCCCCTCGAAACAAAAAAAGAAGCACGCATGCGCTTTTTCTCCCTACCTTCTCGTAATCCGGGCTTCCACGTAGAGACTGCCGAAGTTTGAAATCGTCAACGGTTTATACGCAAATTGCCGCGCCCGGGTTTCCGCTTTCTTGCGGGGCGGCATTCCGCAGGCAGGCGTCTCCAAGACGGAAGTCCGATAGTATAGCGCGTGCGGGACGGTTGCAGACGGGATGAGGCACACGGCAACGGATGCGTAACTTCAAGCTGACTCTGGCCTATGACGGGGCGGAGTTCCACGGCTGGCAGGTCCAGCCCAACCTGGCCACGGTGCAGGGCACCCTGGCCGCAGCCCTGGAGCGGATCACGGGCGAACGCACGTTGCCGCAGGGGTCTGGTCGCACGGACGCCGGAGTGCACGCGCTGGCGCAAGTGGCCACAGTCGCGCTGGCATCGCCCATTCCAGCCGCCAATCTGCAGAAAGCCCTGAACGACCTGCTGCCACCTTCGATCCGCGTACTGGCAGTGGAAGAAGCGCCGCCGGACTTCCACGCCCGCCACTCGGCGTTGGCCAAGACCTATCGCTATCGCATTTATCGTGGCGCCATCTGCCCGCCGTTTCTCGCCCGCTATGTCTATCACCATCCTTTCCCGCTGGACGAAGAGGCCATGCAACGGGCCGCTCCCATGGTAGAGGGCGAGCATGACTTCACTTCCTTTGCCGCGGTGGACCCGGAGCGGGGCCGCGAAGAGCAGGAAACCTCCAACATCCGCAACATATATTGTTCCCGATTCGAACGGGAAGGCGATGAATTCGTGTACACGGTACGGGGGAATGGGTTTCTGCATCACATGGTGCGCAACCTGGTAGGGACATTCCTGATGATCGGCAAGGGGTCGTTGGACGAGGCTGGCCTGAGGAGGATCCTGGAACTCCGTGACCGTACAGTCGCGGGAAGCACGGCCCCGGCCGGGGGCCTGTACCTGGCGGGCGTGGAGTACTGAAACAGTTCCGGCTTTTCTTGTACGGGCCGGGCGGTTTTGTGATAACAGTAGAGTCCTGACCAGTCCCCCCGAACTGGTGTGGTAGGCCCGACCCCAGGTCATCATCAGGTTTTTCATGGCATCGGAGGCGCAAATCTCGCAGCGGGAGATTGTGTCGCGCAACCCTGCGACCGGGGAGGTTCTGGGGCGCTTCGATTGCGCCACCGTGGCCGACGTGCGGGCTGCGGTCCTGAACGCCCGCGACGCCCAGGCCGACTGGAGCGGGCTGGACGTGCGCGAGCGCCTGAAGGTACTTCGCCGATTCCAGCGCCTGCTGCACGAGTCCAAGACCAAGGTGGCGCAACTCATCACGCGGGAAACCGGCAAGCCGTACGTCGAGGCGCTGCTGACCGAAGTCGTGGTGGTGCTCGACACGTGCCGCTTCCTGATGGCGACTGCCCCGGCCATCCTGCATGACGAGGGCGTGCCGCATGGCAACCTGATCATGAAGACCAAGGTGGGGCGCGTACGACGCGAACCCTGGGGCGTCGTGGGCGTCATCTCCCCCTGGAACTATCCCTTTTCCATTTCTGCCGGCGAGGTACTGGCGGCGCTGGTGGCCGGCAACGGCGTGGTGCTCAAGCCTTCCGAATACACGCCGCTCGCCGCGCTTGAATTGCGCGACCTGCTGGCCGAAGCCGGCCTGCCGAAGAACCTCTTCCGCGTGGTGCTGGGCGACGGAGCCACGGGCGCAGCCCTGGTGGAAGCTCCGGTGGACAAGGTTTTTTTCACCGGCAGCGTAGCCACCGGGCGCCGCGTAGCGCAGGCGGCGGCAGCGCGCCTGATGCCTGTGGTGCTCGAACTGGGCGGCAAGGACCCCATGATCGTGCTGGATGACGCCGAGCTGGATGTGGCCTCGAGCGCGGCGGTGTGGGGAGCCTTCGTCAACGCCGGCCAGACTTGCCTTTCGGTGGAGCGCTGCTACGTGCAGCGGCGCCAATACGAGCACTTTTTGGAGCTCTGCCTGGCCAAGACGCAGCGCCTGCGAGTAGGCAACGGACTGCAACGCGCCACCGACGTCGGCCCGCTCATCCATGAAGGCCAGTTGCGCATTGTGGAGGAGCATGTCGCTGACGCCCGGCTCCACGGGGCCCGGATCCTGACCGGCGGGCACCGGTTGCCGGATCTGGGGCCGAACTTCTATGCGCCGACGGTTCTGGCCAACGTCGACCACTCGATGCAGATCATGCGCGACGAAACCTTCGGCCCTGTGCTGCCCGTGATGCCCTTCGAAGACGAAGAGGAGGCCGTGCGCCTGGCCAACGACAGCGAGTTCGGGCTCTCGGCCAGCATCTGGACCAGCGACCCGCCGCGCGGCGAGCAACTGGCCGCCCGCCTTGAGGCCGGCACCGTGATGGTGAACGACGTGGTGAGCTGCTTCGGCATCAGCGAAGCCCCGCACGGCGGCGTGAAGTCGAGCGGCCTGGGGCGTACGCGGGGACGGCTGGGTCTGGAGGAGATGGTGCGCGCCAAGTACGTCGATTCCGACCGCCTGCCGTACACGAAGAAGGTCTGGTGGTACGGATACGGTCCGGAATTCGGCCCCCAGATGGAAGGCTTTGTGGACTTCCTGTTCGCTCCCTCGCTGCTGCACCGGTTGCGCGGCGGCCTGCGATCCTTCGCGGCCTTCTTCCGGGAAGGCCGGCTGTAGAGCTGGTTTCATAAATAGATTCCGACTCGAATCAGGTACTTATGCGTGGGAGGCGCGTGGGACAAAGCTGTCGGCATGCGGCTTACCGACCGGCAGTGGGAGCTGATCGAGCATTTTTTCCCGCGACCCAAGCGACGACGAGACGGGCGCGGGCGACCCTGGGCCTCGAACCGCGCCTGCGTCGAGGGCATTCTATGGGTGCTGAAAACCGGCGCCCGCTGGCGCGACCTACCGCCGTCGTATCCCAGCG
Organism: Terriglobales bacterium; assembly: GCA_035573675.1. Taxonomy (NCBI): domain Bacteria; kingdom Pseudomonadati; phylum Acidobacteriota; class Terriglobia; order Terriglobales; species Terriglobales bacterium. Next base: position 170,523 of record DATMAB010000018.1, on the reverse strand, counting down.
GCTCGACGTGTTGGCGGCGGCTGCGGCAGTGGGAAGATGAGGGCATCTGGGTCGAAGCCTGGCAGCAACTGCTGGCCGCGCTCAACCACCACGAACTGCTGGTCTGGGACGAAACTTTCCTCGACGGCAGCTTCGTAGCCGCGAAAAAAGGGGCGACGGAGTGGGAAAAACCAAGCGCGGGAAGGGGACAAAGTGCATGGTACTGGTCGATGGCCAGGGCATTCCGCTGGGAGCGCAACTCACGAGCGCTTCGCCAGCCGAGGTCACGCTGGCGGAAACGACGCTCGCCCAGGTAAGGGTGCCCTGCTGGCGGCGCGGCCGGCCGCGGCAGAAGCCGAAGCGCATCATCGCCGACCGCGCCTACGACTCGAACCCGCTGCGCGAACGGTTGCAGCGGCGCGGCATCGAGCTGCTGGTCCCGCATCGCCGCAACCGCCAGCGCTGGTGGCGACAGGATGGACGCAAGCTCCGACGCTACCGCCGGCGCTGGAAAATCGAGCGCACCTTCGCTTGGCTGCAGACCTATCGCCGCATCGAAGTGCGTCACGACCGCATCCTGGCTGTCTATCAAGGCTTCTTTCACCTCGCGTGCCTCATGATCACGTTGAGGTATTTATGAAACCAGCTCTAAGCGACGTGGAGGGCCTGGCGGCTGGCGTACGGGCCACTTCGAGTACAATGAGCGCAGAAAATCAGGCCGAAGTGCGCCGGTGAGCGTCGGGTGAGGCTCGCAGGTTCCGGCGGAAGTTCGGCAAGTCCCAGGAGAGGAAAAACCGCCTTGTCCAGCACCGCGAACACCACCACCGCTGCCGCGGCGGTCCCCCAGCTTCCCCACCACAAGGTCAAGGTAAAGATCAGGCCGGGACAACGCGCCTGCAACGAGAAGAACGAGAAGGGGAAGCTCTGCGCCGGTCATCTGAAGCGCTGGTTCTATACTGCGGACGTGCGCGAACAGGCCTGTGGCGACGTAGAGAAGACCTTCGGGCCAGACGCGGTGCTGTACCGCTGTGAGCACTGCAAGACGCTTTACCTTCCCCACCCGGAAGAGCCGCTGGGGTTGAACGTGGCGGGTACCGGCCAGCTCTCGGTGTTCGGCCTGACCGTTCCTGCGAAGGAGAGCAAGGAAGCGCGGTGATCCGCTCTGAACTCATCTACGACTGGAACCAGGCGGGGAGCGGGGAGCCGCAGCCCAAGGCCTTCGCGCTGCTCAACGATGAATCGCTGCGCGATGGCTTGCAGTCGCCCTCGGTCAAGGACCCGACCATCGAGGAGAAGATCGAGATCCTGCATCTGATGGAAAAGCTGGGCATCCAGTCGCTCGACCTGGGCCTGCCCGGGGCGGGCCCGCGCGCGGTGGAGCACGTCGAGCGGCTGGCGCGGGAGATCGTCAGCGCGAAGCTGAAGATCCGCGGGAACTGCGCCTGCCGCACCCACGAGAACGATATCCGGCCGGTGGCGGAGATCGTGCAGCGAACGGGGCTGGACATCGAGGCGGCCACGTTCATCGGCTCCAGCCCCATCCGCCGTTACACCGAGGATTGGACCGACGACTTCCTGCTGCGCACCACCGAGCACGCGGTGAAATACACCGTGTCTCTAGGTCTTCGGTGTATGTATGTGACCGAAGACACGACCCGCTGCGATCCCGAGACCATCAAGCGCATGTACGGCACTGCGATTCGCTGCGGGGCGCGCGCCATTGTGGTGTGCGACACCGTGGGCCACGCCACCCCGGCGGGCGTGCGCGCGCTGCTGGGCTTCATTCTTGACGAAGTCGTGAAGCCTTCGGGCGAAAAGATCCGGGTGGACTGGCACGGCCACAGTGACCGCGGCCTGGCCGTGGCCAACTCGCTGGCGGCGCTGGCGGCCGGCGCCGACTGCGTCCATGCCTGCGCCATCGGGATCGGAGAGCGGGTGGGCAACACCCAGATGGACCAGATGCTGGTGAACCTGAAGCTGATGGGCGTGCCGCCCTGGGACCAGCAGGATCTGAGGCGGCTCAAGGACTATTGCGAGGCGGTTTCGCGGGCCACCGGCGTGCCCATCCCGAGAAACTACCCGGTGGTGGGCAGCGATGCTTTCCGCACGGCGACCGGGGTACACGCGGCGGCAGTGATCAAGGCTTTCAAGAAGAACGATGTCATCCTCGCGAATACCGTGTACTCAGGGGTCCCAGCCCACTACTTCGGCATGGGGCAGACGATCGAGATTGGGCCCATGTCCGGCAAGTCCAACGTTCTGTTCTGGCTCGATCAGCACGGCATCACGCCGGGCGACGAATTGGTGGAACGCATTCTCCGCCGCGCCAAGGCGTCCGACCGGCTGCTGACGGAAGCGGAGATTCTGGAGTGCTGCCATGCGCCGGCCGCGGGGAGAGCCGACTAGCCCCTATGCCCGGCCTGAATGTAGCGCCTCCCGATTTCGGCAACGACCGCATGGTCATGCGCCTGGAAACCGGTTTCGCTGCCGACGTTGAGGAAATCGCGCCGGTGGTGGAGCGCGTGATGGCGGTGGCCGGTACCTTGAGCTTTCCGGAAGAAAAGCAGGCAGAGATCGGACTGGCTCTGCAGGAAGCGCTGGCCAACGCCGTCATCCACGGGTGCAAGCGGGACCGCAGCAAGATGGTGTACTGCTGGGTTGCTTCCGATCCCTTGGGCAACCTGGTCATCGTGGTGCGCGACTCCGGTCCAGGTTTCGATCCGGCGGCGGTCCCCAAGCCGAACATCGGAGAGGGGTTGTACGCCGACCACGGGCGCGGCATCTTCATGATCGGCCGGCTGATGGATGACGTCCGCTTTGCCCGCGAAGGCACCGAGCTGCATATGCGCAAGGATAACCGGCACTGAGCCGGCCTTCGATTGCCTTCAGCGGGGGCCGAACGCATGAGAGCGCATCCGCTCGCGGCAGCGATTATAGTAGGAGGCGCACTCCTGATGACGCCCGTCACCTCCATGCGCGCCGCTGCCCGGGCGGCTGCTCCCGCTCCTGCCATCCCGCGGCTGGCGGACCGCTCCGACGTGCGCGCCGCGCTGGCGTGGTTCCTCGATCACCGCGAAGATCTGCTGGCCTTGCAGATGGAGGTGGTGGGGATTCCCGCTCCGCCGCACGGCGAGCAGCGGCGCGCGGAGTGGCTCCGCGATCGGTTCACGCGGATCGGGTTGGAAGAGGCGCAGATCGATCCTGTGGGCAACGTGCTGGGCCTGCTGCGGGGCGCGTCCGAGGGGAAGCTGGTCGCGGTGACCGCGCACATCGATACCGTATTTCCCGGCGATGCGCCGGTGGAAGTGCGCCGCGAAGGGAACCGGTTGTATGGCCCGGGCATCTCGGACAACGGCGCCGGAGTCACAGCTCTGGTGGCGCTGGCTTCGTCGATGCGCGCGGCGGGCATCCGTCCGGAACTCGGCGTACTGTTCGTGGGCAATGTCGGAGAGGAGGGCGAGGGTGACCTGCGCGGTATGCGGCATCTGTTCACCGACCCGCGCTGGAAGGACCGTATCGCCTACACGGTGGTGCTGGACGGCGCTTCCACCGACACCATCGTGACGCAGGCGCTGGGCAGCCGGCGCTTTGAGGTCACGGTGCGCGGTCCCGGCGGGCATTCGTGGAGCGACTTCGGCACGCCCAACCCCATCGTCATCCTGGCGCGGGCGCTGGCGCGCTTCAGCGAAACCCATGTGCCGCGCGAGCCCAAGACCACGCTGAACGTGGGCGTGATCAGCGGCGGGACCTCAGTGAACTCCATCCCGGAGTCGGCTTCGGCACGCATCGATATCCGGTCCGCCACGGTGGAAGAGATCGACCGCCTCGACCGGGCGCTGCACGAAGCCGTGGCCGCGGAGGTCGGCAGGCGCGAGGCCCGCGGACACCGGCCGGACGCGCTGCTCAGTTATGAGATCAAGGTCATTGGTAGCCGGCCGGGTGCGGAACTCCCCGCGAACGCCCGCATCCTGCAAGTGATGCGCGCCGTGGATGCCTGGCTGGGCAACAGCTCGCGCCTGCACCGCGCTTCGACCGACGCCAATATCCCGCTGTCCCTGGGCCGTGAGGCGGTCAGCATCGGGGCCGGCGGCTCCGGCGGCGATGCTCACACCCTGCACGAGTGGTATGACTCCACCGGCCGCGAACTGGGACTGAAACGCGTCCTGCTCGCCACCTTGGCGCTCGCAGGTGTGAGTGAGTAAGACGCCGCGGCGCAGCAACAATCGCATTCCGCCCGCCAGGTGATCCATGTCCCGCCTGCACAAGGCCCACGTCCTGCTGGTGCTGGTGACGGTGGTGTGGGGCGCCAGCTTCGTGCTGGTCAAGGCGGCGCTTTCCGACTCCACGCCGCTCCTGCTCAACGCCCTGCGCATGGGGCTGGCCGCCGTGGTGCTGGCGATCTACTACCGCCGCGAGTGGGCTCGCCTCACAGTTCCGGTGGTGCGGGCCGGGATTCCGGTCGGCGTGTTCCTGTTCCTGGGCTATGCGCTGCAAACTTGGGGACTGACGGATACAACGCCCGCCAAGTCCGCCTTTCTCACCGGCGTGTCGGTCGTGCTGGTGCCGGTGTTCATGGCCCTGTTCTGGCGGCGGCTGGTGAAGCGGTGGACGGCGGTGGGCGTCGCGCTGGCCTTCGTCGGGCTCTACCTGCTCACAGTGCCGCTGGGAGCGCTTCGGGACGGGATCCGCTTCGGCGACCTGCTCACGTTGGGCTGCGCCGTCGCCTTCGCGTTCCAGATCATCTACCTTGGGAGGGCCACCCACCGCCATCGGTTCGAGCCCATCGCCCTGCTGCAGCTCGCGGTGGCCAGCGTGCTGATGGCGCTGGCCGTGCCGCTGCTTGAGACTCCCTCGGTCACCTGGTCGTCGCGCGTGCTGTGGGCGATTGTTGTAACCGGATTGGCGAGCACGGCAGCGGCTTTCAGCATCCAGGCCTGGGCGCAGCAATTCACGCCGCCCACCCATACTGCACTGATCTTTTCCCTGGAGCCGGTGTTTGCCGGACTGATCTCCTTCTTCTTCTTGGGCGAGCGGCTGGGAGGGCGCGGCCTGCTGGGCGCAGGTCTGATCCTTGCCGGTGTACTCCTTTCCGAACTCAAGGGAGGGGCGGTTGAGCCGGCGGCCCCGCCGGGCACGCCGGCCGAGCAGGCAGAGCTGGAGGAAGCCTAAGTAACGCTTTTGCTCGGGTGCGCGTCTAATGCACTTGGACACGGCTTGCTGCGGAAGAGTGGTTTCTTAACAGAAGTTTTATAATTGAAGTGCAAGCATTGATTTGGAGGACGTTCATGACTTCGGGTTCAGGCAGGTGGTTCGAGCGGCTGCGGAGCCGCCGCATGGCATCGCTGCTTACGGTGGTGGCGACACTTGCGGTGGGTATCCTCATGGGGACTTTGGTCTCCTTCAGCGTGAAGGGTAAGGCTGCCGATCCCGCCGGGGCGAGCCCGGACCCGATCCAAATCCCCGCGCCCCAGCAGCTTTCTTCGGCTTTTTCGCAGATTGCGCGCCAGTTGGAACCGTCGGTGGTGAACATCAACACCGAGTCCACGGTGAGGCCTGCGCCCCGCCGCCGGCAGCCTTCACCCCGGGGCGAAGACCCGTTCCAGGATTTCTTCGATCGCTTCTTTGGCGGGCCGGGCGGTGACGACTCCGATGGCGGCGGAGTGCGCGAGCGCTCCCTGGGCTCGGGCGTGATCGTCGATCCCAAGGGATACATCGTGACCAACGCTCACGTAGTGGAGCGCGCGGACCGCATCCGCGTGCGTCTGGCAAGCGACCCGCCGGGCGTTCCCGGACATGACGCCAAGGTTGTGGGAACGGACCGTGAGACCGACCTGGCGGTGATCAAGATCGAGCCCAAGAGTTCGCTGCCGGCCGCCAAGCTGGGCAATTCCGATTCGGCGGTGGTCGGAGAATGGGTGCTGGCCATCGGCAGCCCCTTCGGCCTGGAGCAGACGGTGACCGCGGGCATCATCTCGGCCAAGGGACGCAACATCGTCCCGCGGCGGCAGTTCCAGTCCTTCATTCAAACCGATGCCGCCATCAATCCCGGCAACTCCGGCGGGCCGCTGGTGAACATGCGAGGCGAGGTCATCGGCATCAACACCGCGATCTTCACGCAGTCCTACGGCTACCAGGGTGTGGGCTTCGCCATGCCGGCCAACACCGTGGCTGAGGTCTACAACCAGCTCATCAGTCCCGAGCACAAGGTGGTGCGGGGCTCCATCGGCGTGGTGTTCAACGCCGCGCCCAACCCGGCCATTGCGCGCGTCTACGGCGTCGAGAGCGGCGTGATTATTGCGGATGTGAGGGCCGGCGGCCCGGCCGAACAGGCGGGCCTGCGCGTGGGCGACGCCATCATCAGCGTCGACGGGAAGCCCATCTCCAGCGGTGACGAGCTGGTGGCGGAGATCTCGGCCCGCCGTCCAGGCACGAAGGTGCGCCTGGGCTACGTTCGCGGCGGCAAGAAAGAGGAAGCGACGGTGACCATCGCGGACCGCGCCAAGCTCTTCAGCGACCGTCTGGGCGACAGCGACGAGGATTCCCAGGACTCGCAGCCCACGGAAGCCCGCCTGGGGATTACCGTGCGTTCCATCACGCCGGAAATCGCGGACCGGCTGGGAACGGCGCCGGGGAAGGGTGTGATCGTGCAGGACGTCCGCCCCGGATCGTTTGGCGAGGACATCGGCCTGTCGCGGGGAATGGTGATCTTCGAGATCAACCGGCAGCCGGTCAACAGCGAGGAGGACTTCCGCCGCATCCAGGGCCAGCTCCGCAGTGGCCAGGACGTGGTCTTCCTGGTGAGAACGAGCCGGGACTCGGGCACCCTCTTTTTGGGTGGGACTCTGCCGTAACCCGGTTGTACAACACCTTTTGGGAGTGGCGTCCGGGTCCGCCTTGTGCGATTATCCCTGTGCCCCAAGCCTGGGGCAAAACTCCCGCTGCGCAGTCTGGCGGCGGTCCTTGAAGGTAGCGATTTGAGGCGGAAAGCAATCAGCGGCTGGGTTGCCGGACTTTGCGTGGTCCTGATGTGCTCAGTGCAGGCGCTGGGGGGGACGCCATCCAAGTCCTCCAAGACCGGCAGCAAGGCCTCCGGGAGCAACGGGCACAAGCTCAAAGCATCCGGCGCTAGCAAGAAGACCGCTTCCGCCAACAAACGCGGCCGCAAGCGGACCTCATGGCGTCGTCGTGGCCAGCAGCAGATCGAGAGCGACCGGGTGCGCGAGATCCAGGCGGCGCTCATCCGGGAGAAATACCTGGAGGGCGAGCCCACGGGCCAGTGGGATGAGCGCTCCAAGCAGGCCATGATGCGTTACCAGGCCGACAACGGCTGGCAGACGCGGACTCTGCCGGATTCGCGGGCGCTGATCAAGCTGGGCCTTGGACCCAAGCACGCGAGCCTGGTCGATCCAGCGAGCGGCCAGCTTCCCGGCGGCGGGAACGCCGCTCCGGGGACTCAGACACCCCAGCCCTGACCCTTCAGCCTTGCCGCACTAGCGGGCGCTGCCGTCGGCACTATCCAGCACCTGGCGCACCTTGCGGACCAGGGCTTCCGTGCTGAACGGCTTCTGCAGGAACTCCGTCCCCGCTGCCAGGACACCGTGGTGGCCGATCGCGTCGTCGGTATAGCCGGACATGTAGAGCACCTTGAGCTTGGGCCGTAACGGAGACAAGCGGGCTGCCAGTTCGGGTCCGCTCATCTGCTCCAGGATGACATCGGTCAGCAGCAGGTCGATGGGTTCTTCCGTGCGTGCGCAGAGTGCGAGCGCCTCGCCGCCATGGCGCGCCTCCAGCACGCGGTAGCCATGGCGGTCGAGGACGCGCCGAACCAGCGCGCGCACGCCCTCCTCGTCCTCCACCAGCAACACCGTTTCGGTTCCCTGGTAGCGTGCCGGCACCGCCGTTGGGAGCGCTCCGGGAGGCGCAGGCTCATCCACCCGCGGCAGATAGACCTTCACGGTGGTGCCGCGACCGGGTTCGCTGTAGACCCAGATGTAGCCGTCGCTCTGCTTGACGATGCCGTACACGGTGGCTAGGCCGAGGCCGGTGCCCTTGCCCTTTTCCTTGGTGGTAAAAAAGGGCTCGAAGACACGAGCACGGGTTTCCTCGTCCATGCCCACACCCGTGTCACTTACGGCCAGCATGACATAGGGGCCGGGCTTGACCGTAGGGTGCTCGTGAGCGTAGCCGGAGTCCAACTCCACGTTGGCGGTCTCGATCACCAGTTTGCCGCCGCGCGGCATGGCGTCTCGCGAGTTGACGGCCAGGTTCATGATCACCTGCTCGACCTGGCCAGGATCGGCGCGCACGCGGCCCAGATCAGACGCCAGGTGCGCATAGAGCGCAATGTCTTCGCCCAGCAGGCGCCGCAAGAGCTGCTCGATTGCGCCCACCACGGTGTTCAGATCCAGCACTTTGGGCTCCAGCACCTGCTGCCGGCTGAAAGCCAGCAGTTGCCGCGTGAGGGAAGTAGCGCGCTCCGCCGCTTTTGCGATCTCGTCCAGTTCGGTGCGCATGGGCGTCTCGCCCTGCACGCGTTCGAGCAGCAGTTCGGTGTAGCCCTGGATGACGGTGAGCAGATTATTGAAGTCGTGCGCGATGCCGCCGGCCAGACGGCCCACGGCCTCCATCTTCTGTGACTGGCGAAGCTGTTCCTCGAGCGCGCGCCGCTCAGTAACGTCTTCGGCGAACATTTCGAACACCGGTGGGCCTGCCGGGGTAACCGGCACCGAGCGTCCGCTCAGCCGCACGGTGATCACGCGACCGTCCTTGCACTTCCACTTGGTCTCGGCCGGTCCGAAGCGGGCGCCCTGGGTGAACTGCTCGAGGCAGGCCCGTCCTTCGCCTGGATCCGCATAGACGTCGGTGGCCATGTTCAGGCGCAGCAATTCGCTTGCCGAGCCATAGCGCAGCATCTCAACCATGGCCGGGTTGGCGTCAAGGATGCGGCCATCGGAGAGGGAACGGCAGATGCCGTAGGCGGCGCTCGCGAACAAGGACCGGTAGCTGGCCTCGGAGCGCCGCAGCGCCTCCTGGCTGCGCTTGTGCTCGATGGCGCTGGCCACCTGCTGCGACACAAACGTCAGGATGTCCTTGTCCCGTTCGCCGTACCGCACGTGCTCGTCGTAACTCTGCACCACCAGGACGCCGAAATTGGTCTCGCCCTGCTTGAGCGGAACGCCCAGCCAATCCACGGAGGGAGCGCCTACCTCGTCTACTTCTCCCTGCCGCACCAGTTCGGTGAAGACCTCCGGTGTGGCCAGCAGCGGCTGGCCGGTCCGCAAGACGTAGGCCGTCAGGCCGCGGCCCACGTTCATTCGCGGGGGAGTGACGTCCTGCTCGTCGACGAAATACGGAAAGTGGATGGTCTGGCTGGGAGCGTCGTAGAGCGCGATGTAGAAGTTGCGTGCATCCATCAGCTCGCCGACGATGCCGTGGACCTCGGCATAGAAGCGCTCGAGGTCGGCGGCCGAGCTGGCCTGGCTGGCGATGCGGTACAAGGCCTGCTGCAACTGCTCGGCGCGCTTGCGCTCGGTCACGTCCACGGCCGTGCTGAGGATGGCCGGCCTCCCGCCATACTGGATGATGCCGGTGCTGGATTCCAGCCAGCGGACCCGGCCGGTTTGCGTCAGGATGCGGAATTCCTGCTGAGCCGGTATGGACTCGCCCCTCAATAAGCGAGCCGCGCGCTTCAGCATGAGGTCTCGGTCGTCGGGATGCAACAAGTCTGCGGGACGCCGGGAGAGCAGATCGTCACGGGTATAGCCGGTGATTTCCTCGGCGACGGGATTGGCGTACAGGAATCGCTGTTCGTCATGGATGTAGATCAGGGCGCGGGCCGTCTCGGTGACGGTACGGAACTTGCTCTCGCTCTCCCGCATGGCTTCCTGGCTGGTCTTGGCCTCGATCGCGCGCGCGATCTGGTGGGAGACGAACGTCAGAACCTCCTTCTCCGGTTCGCCAAAGCGGATGTTCGGTTCGTAGGTCTGCAGGGCCAGCACACCGAAGGCCTGCTCGCCCCGCTTCAGCGGCACTCCCATCCAATCCAGGGACCGGGAACCCACTTGCTCGGCCACGCCGCGACGGGCCAGTTCCTCGATTTCCTGGCGCGTAGCCAGGAGGGGCTGCCCGGTTCGCATCACATACTCGGTCAGTCCCTTGCCGAACGGGCGCGGAGAAGGAGGTTGGTCCACCTGATCCACAAAGTAGGGGAAACGCACGGTGTTGGTGGATTCGTCGTGCAGAGCGATGTAGCAATTCTTGGCGTACATCAGCTCCCCGAGAATGGCGTGGATGGAAGCGTACAGCTCGTCGAGCGTCGGAGCCGAGCTGGCGGTCTCCGCAATGCGGTAGAGGGCGGATTGCAACTGCTCGGCGCGCCGGCGTTCGGTGACGTCGAAAGCGGTGGCGAGGATGGCGGCCTCACCGCCGAACTGGATGGTGCTGGCGCTGAAATCCAACCAGCGCACCTCGCCGCTCTTGGTGATGATGGGGAACTCGTAGCGGCTGGTGACCGGCTGGCCCTGCTGGCGCTGCGCCGCCCGTTCCTCCACCACCCCGCGATAATCCTCGCGCACCAGGGCCCAGGGCGACATCTGCATCAGCTCCTCGGCCGCGTATCCCGAAATCCGCTCGCTGGCGCGGTTGGCGTAGAGGAAGCGTTGACCATCATGGATGTAAATGGCGGAGGCCGCAGTGTCCGCTACGGCGCGGAACTTGGCTTCGCTCTCCCGCAGGGCCTGCTCGGTGCGCCGGCGATCCGAGATATCGCGCTGCGTCCCCCAGATGCGCACCAGACGGCCGTTCTCCACAATGCCCGTGGAGTTGTTCAGAACGTAAATCGTGTTGCCGTAGCGATCCACATCGTGGGACTCAGCTTCCAGCGTGCGGTAGCCCTCGCGGATGAAACTTCGCAGACGCTCCACGTTGTGGGGATCGGCGGGTGGCATCAAGTCGGCGATGCGTTTCCCCAGCATCTCCGTCGCGAAATCGAAACCGTAATCGCGCGCCAGGGCGTCATTGCACTCGGCCAGCCGGGCGTTCTCGAACAGGCAGCGGATCTGTTCGTCTTCGGGAAGATTGGTCGGCATGGGCGGGTCTATTTCATAGCGACGGATGCCCTCCGAACTCTGCGTGACGAAGCTGCGGTACCGTTCCTCGCTCTGCTGCAGGGCTTCGTTGGCTCGCTTGCGGTCGGTGATGTCGAAAGCGGTCCCCAGCACCGCCGGTCCGCCCTCGTAGTCGATCATGCCGGCGGTGTAGTCCAGCCAGCGGACCTCGCCGGTCTTGGTCAAGATCTTGATCTCGTACCGGCTGGGAACGGGCTGTCCGCGCTGGCGGGCGAGGGCACGCTCTCGAGCTAACTCCCGCAGATCCGGGTGCACGAGGTCCAGAAAGCTGGTGCGCAGCAGTTCCTCCCGCGTGTAGCCGGTGATGGCTTCTGTAAGCGCATTGACGTAACGAAAGCGCGTGTCCTGGTAGATAAAGATGCCGCACGCCGCGGTTTCCGCCAGAGCCCTGAATTTCTCTTCGCTCCGGCGCAGGGCTTCCTCGGCCCGCTTGCGGTCGGTGATGTCGTGCGCGATTCCCTGCATGCCCGCCAGTTTGCCGTCCACGTAGAGCGGCCGGGGATTGACCTCGACGGTAAGCCGTCGTCCGTCCCGGGCGACCATCTCCACTTCGAAAGGCCCGGGAAGCGGCTGGCCGGACATCCGCCGGGCGATGCGCTCTTGCACCATAGCGAGTTGCTCCGCAGGCAACAGGTGAGCGATGTTCAGGCGGCGCACGTCCTGCTTTCCATAACCCGCGAACTCCCGGGCCAGCCGGTTGGCGGCGAGGAAATTGCCGGCCAGGTCGTGCACCCAGATCATGTCGCTGGCGTCCTCAATCAACGCCTCCCAGAACTCCCGGCCGCGCTCGAGCAGAGCCGCGGCCGAACCCCGGCTCGAGGCCTGCACGGCTGGATCCACTGCGTCCGATGCGGCGCCTTGAGAACTCGAGGGGCTCTTCGGGTCCCCAACCAATGTTGCCGAAGCGTCCTTGCCGGGACCGGAACGGGGTCCCGGCTTCGATGAGGTCTGCTTGCGCGACGGCCGTCGGGGCTTCCGGGTCATGGTCTGAATGAGTTTTGCTTTCCCGCAAGCCTGGGCCAGAGTGGCGGGAAGGTGGTCATGGAGCCGGGTCTTTCGGAAATCGTACTTTTATAGCGCAATGCACAGACTTCTCCAAGCCAGGCTCTCCGCGGAACGATACGCTACGGTCGCAGTGAGACTTGCGCGTTTGTCTGCACCGTCGTTAGGATGGCGGTTTGGGTTTTCGGGAAAGGAGCCGCTGGAACGCATGGCCGAAGCCAGAGTGTACAAGAACCTGATCGGTGGGCAGTGGGTGGAATCCCGTACCGGCCGCACTTTTGAGAATCACAACCCTGCGGACACGCGGGACCTGGTGGGCATCTTTCAGCGTTCCGGCCGGGAAGACGTGGATGCAGCCGTGGCTGCCGCCAAACACGCCTTTGAGCGCTGGAGACTGGTCCCCGCTCCGCGCCGGGCCGAGATCCTCTACCGCGCCGGTCAGCTCCTGATCGAACGCAAGGAGCAATATGCCCGCGATATGACCCGCGAGATGGGCAAAATCCTGGCGGAGACCCGCGGCGACGTGCAGGAGGCCATTGACACGGCCTTCTACATGGCCGGAGAAGGCCGCCGCCTTTTCGGCCCCACGGTTCCTTCCGAGCTTCCCAACAAGTTCGCCATGGCGGTGCGCATGCCCATCGGTGTGTGCGGCATGATCACGCCCTGGAACTTCCCCATGGCCATTCCCTCCTGGAAGCTGCTGCCGGCCCTGGTCTGCGGCAACACTTGCGTCATCAAGCCTGCCCAGGACACGCCGCTCTCCACCCTGAACCTGGTGCAGACGCTGGTGGATGCCGGCGTGCCGGATGGCGTGGTCAACCTGGTGACGGGGTTCGGTTCGGAAGTTGGCGCACCCCTGGTGGAGCATGCGGACGTGCGTGCTATCTCTCTCACCGGGTCTTCCGATGTAGGCCGGCGCATTGGGGAAGTGGCGGCCCGCACCTTCAAGCACTGTTCCCTGGAACTGGGCGGGAAGAACGCCATCATCGTGCTGGACGACGCCAACATCGACCTGGCCGTGGATGGCGCCCTGTGGGGCGGCTTCGGCACCACCGGACAGCGCTGCACGGCCGCCAGCCGCGTCATCGTGCAGAAAGGTGTTTACAAGGAGTTCGTGCAGAAATTCGTTGACCGCGCCCGCTCCCTGAAGGTGGGCAACGGCATGGACGAGAGTGTGCAAATGGGCCCGCAGGTCAACGCCAACCAGATTCAGACTACCTGCACCTATGTCCAGATCGGCAAGGGCGAAGGCAAACTTCTGTGCGGCGGCAATCCGCTAACCGCGGGCGACTACGCGCACGGCCACTTCTATGAAGCCACCATTTTCGGCGACGTGGACCCACACGCCCGCATCGCGCAGGAGGAGATCTTCGGTCCCGTAGTCTCGGTGATTGCCTGTGACAGTTTTGAGCAGGCGGTCGAGATTTCCAATGACATCCCCTACGGCCTCTCCTCAGCCATCTACAGCCGCGACGTCAACAAGGCCTTTCGCGCCATGCGCGATCTGTATGCCGGCATCACCTACGTGAATGCGCCCACCATCGGCGCAGAAGTGCATCTGCCCTTCGGCGGGACCAAGGCCACCGGCAACGGCCATCGCGAGGGCGGGATCGGCGCCATTGATTTCTACTCCGAGTGGAAGTCGATCTACGTCGACTACTCCGACCACCTGCAGCGGGCGCAGATCGACAACGTGGAACTATAGTTACAGCCCCAACGCCCAGGCGCAGCGGAAAGAGAAGCGGGAATGATTATCGGCGTCCCCAAAGAAGTGAAAGACCACGAGAGCCGCGTGGGCATCGTGCCTTCGGGAGTAAAGGCTCTGGTCGAGGCCGGCCACAAGGTGCTGGTCGAGACTCGGGCGGGTGAGCTGTCCTCGATGTCCGACCGCGACTACCAGCAGGCAGGCGCTGAGATAGTCGCTACCGCCGCCGAGGTCTGGAGGCGGGCCGACATGGTGGTGAAGGTCAAAGAGCCCATTGCCAGTGAGTTCGGCCACCTGCGCGAAGGTCTGGTGCTGTTCACCTACCTGCACCTGGCGCCCCTGCCCGAACTCACCGAGCAGTTGCTGCGCCACAATGTGACCGGAATCGCCTATGAGACCATCCGCGACGCGCACGGAACGCTGCCGCTACTGACACCTATGTCGGAGGTCGCAGGCCGGATGGCGGTGCAGGTCGGGGCCTACTATCTGGAGGCGGAGCGCGGAGGCCGCGGCCTGCTGCTGGGCGGCGTACCGGGTGTGCCGCCCGCCAATGTGGTGATCATCGGAGGCGGCATCGTGGGCACCAACGCCGCCAAGATCGCGCTCGGGATGGGGGCGATCGTGACCATCATCGACGTGAACCTGAATCGCCTACGTGAACTCGACGACATCTTCGGCGCACGCATCCTGACCCTCGCCTCGAACTCCTACACCATCGCCAAGGCCACCAGGAAATCGGACCTGGTCATCGGCGGGGTGCTGATCCCCGGCGCCTCCGCCCCCAAGCTGGTCACCGAGGCCATGGTGAAGGAAATGAAGTCCGGAGCCGTGATCGTCGATGTGGCCATCGACCAGGGCGGCTGCATCGAGACCGCCCGGCCCACCACCCACAGCAATCCGGCATACATCGAGCATGGCGTCGTGCATTACTGTGTGACCAACATGCCTGCGGCCGTGCCCCACACCTCCACGCTTGCCCTGACCAACGCGACTTTCCCTTACGTCATGAAGCTGGCCCGGGAAGGGCCGGAGGCGGCGATGCGCTCTGACAGCGCCATCCGCGAAGGCGTCAACACCTTCCGCGGGCACGTGACCTATGCCGCCGTCGCCCAGTCCCAGGGCAAGCCGGTTCGGAACCTGAACGAGCTACTTAACTAAAGGGACCCCCCACTTTCGGGGCAGTTCGCTCCAACCTCTGGGCCATTGGCGCCTTTCCGGGTTCTTTGTAGCATGCCCGACGACCCTTTGTTACGGAGGCATGCAGTCGTGAAGAGTGACCGTTGGCGCTCGCTTCTCCACTGGTTCTTCCTGATGATCCTGGGATTTGTTGTCACGCTAGCGGTGGCCGCCCTCGTCCGTCTCTAACCCTCGGGTCTGGGGTGGTGGGTTCCCGACCTGGAGGACTGCGGCCAAAGCGCCAGTTGGGACGTTCCCGCCCGCCCGGTCGTTCCTCCCAGAAGGCTCTCCTGATAGGCGCAGTGCAGCAATCGCTTGAGTGCAGGACGCAGGCGGCTCACGTCTCCGTCGCTCAGCAGCAGCCGCAGGTTGCGCCAGCGATGGTCGCCTTCGACTTGTGCCAGCTCTTCCAGACGTGCGGTCTCACGCAGGAGCCGCAGGTTGCGGGTGCGCACTTCCATCCGCAAGGAGTGCTTCATGGGACGGAACTGGAGGAAGTTCCGGGCCTTGCCGTGGGCGGCGACGCCGATGTGGTCGCGGTGGTAGACCGGTTCCAGTGCCGGATCGATCTCCCGCAACAGCGCCAGGCACTGGTCCAGTTGGCTGAGCGAAGCGGAAAACCCCCGCCGCTCCCATTGACAACGCCCGCAGGTGACATCTTCTTCGGCTTCCAGCTGCCGAAGGTCCAGGATCTTGGCGAAATGGACCACCAGCTTGTTGTCCGTCTGGATGGCGCAAAGCTCTAGGGCGACGACGGGCATCACCCGCTGGAGCAGCAGGAGCACGTTCTGGAAGCGCGCCTGGACTTCCTCGGCAATCAGGACAGCGCAATGGAGGTAGCGGGGAGACCGGCGCTGTTCGAAATCCCAGTACTCGATGCAACGGATAATGTGGCTCTCGTCCATCCGGCCGAGCATGATCTCCACCACATATCGACGGCCGTGCTGGTGGCTCTGCAAGAGCAGATCCAGCCGCCCGGAACCGGGTACCGGACGCTCAACTTGGCGAACCTGAAGCGTACCCAAGCCCAGAATCGAGGGATCACTGGCGATGAGATCGCGAAGCCAGGTCTCGCGGTATTCGGGATGGTCCTTGAGCCAGAGCCGGCTGCCCCGGGCATACTCGAGGCTCATTCGCAATTACCCCCTGACAGGGAAGTGGCTGAAGCTTGTTGGGCCCGCTGGGAGACGTGTTACTGAATCCTAACTTCCTAAAATGGGAAATTATCCTCCTTGTAACCGTTGGCCTGTTGGAGGTACCCTCTATTGTTTTGAAATCGGAACATCGACCCTCCACCCGAGCGGGAAGGTCACTTCCAGTCGGGCAGCGCGTCCCAGGGTCGGCTAGAGCGGGGTGAAAACAAGGGAGGCGGGCATGGCATCACCGGGGCACCAGCTGCGCTTGATTCGCGAAGAACTGAACTTGACCATCCGTGAAGTGGAAACCGCCAGTTGCCGTATCGCAGCGCGGCGGCGTAACCCGGAGTTCGCCATCTCCCTGAGCCGCCTCTCGGATATCGAATCCAAGAACATTCTGCCCAGTATCTACCGGTTGTATTCGCTGGCCGTCATTTATCGGCGCGACTTGCGCGAGCTGCTTGGGTTGTACGGCATCGATGTGAATGACACCGCCGCTGACCTGGACGTGGCGCCGCAGCCCGGTTCCCGCCGGCTGGAGGCTCTCAATGGGGTTACAGCCGTACGCTTGCCGGTGCGCATCGACCCCGGCTTCGACCCGCGCCGCACCTTCAACCTGGGTCGCATCGTCGAGCAGTGGGGAACCGTTCCCCTGGCATTCCTGGCCCGGTTTTCCCGTGACGAATACACCTACGCATACATAGGGACTGAGGACTTCACCATGTACCCCCTCTTGCTGCCGGGCACGTTTGTCCAGATTGATGAATCCCGTACCGAGGTGGCGCGAGGCGGCTGGCGCAGCGAATATGAGCGGCCGATCTATTTCCTGGAAACGCGCACCGACTTCATATGCAGCTGGTGCACCCTGGAGGACGGGAACATCATCATCCAGCCCCATCCCCTCTCGCCGGTTCCCGTCCGCATCCTGCGGCATCCGCAGGATGCCGAGGTCATCGGGCAGGTGGTCGGCATTGCCATGCGCATCAGCGACTGGCGCGCGGGTGGCCTTGAACCAGGGACGAAAGCGCCGAAAGCACTGCATTGAAATGACGGGCTGAGCCGCCTCCCAGGTCGGACGGCAGCAGGGCCTCCCGGCGCGTACCGAGCCCGTTCACATAAGCTTCGGCTTCCAACTCCTGCTCAACCGCAGACTGCTCGGCGTCTTCCAGCAGCTCGGGCAGCGGCGTGCGCAGAACCTCCAGGAACAAGGACTGGTGCACTTCCTGCAGTGCGTCTTGCACCGCCGGCTCTCCGTGCACACGCTCCAATCCCCAGTGGCGGTAGCGCCCTTGCTCTCGTAGTCCCGCCACATACACCAGTTTGCTCCACCGGCCCGGCACGCGGCTGAGGGTGGTTTTCAGGAAATCTTCCAATGCCGAGAACAACGTCATAGCTGTTCCATGTTCCGAACTAAGAACACCCTCCATCTTCCTTCGGCAAGCCACTCAGCGAGCCGTCAGACTCCCTGTGGTGCGCATCCGCGCCCAAGGAGAATCCCATGAAAACCCTGATTCGTCTGTTGCTTACCACGCTTCTGCTGGTCGGTACGTGCTCCACGCCATCGCTGGCCGACGGCGACCAGCCCCCTCTCTGCAGACCCGGTGCTCCGACCTGCAAGTAATTTCCGGATTCGGAACAAACGAAGTTCCGGCTTGTGGGCTGCTGCGGCGGGCGGTATGCTTCCTGCGGCAGCCCATGTTTCCCTACGCTCCCGACGTCTACGTTGCCTGGCTGGTGGCGTTCCTGATCCGCTGCGCCATCCTGGTCCTTATGTGGAAAAAAGGCCTGGCCCGGACGTTCCCGGTTTTCTTCTCGTACACGCTGGTAGTCAACCTGCGCTCGGGCCTGGGCCTGTATCTCACCAGTGTGGACCTCAACCTCGCCTTCTACGCGTACTGGATTGGCGAAGCCGTCAGTGTGGCGCTGGGGCTGGCTGTCATCGGCGAACTCTTCCGGCATGTTCTGGAACCCTATCCGACCCTTGATCGGCTCGGCCGCACAGTGTTTCGCTGGGTAGCCGTGGGATTGGTGGTTCTCGCTCTGCTCAGTATGAGTTTGCCGGCCGGCGAAGATGACATTTTCATGAGTACGATTCTTCCAGTCGCACGGGCAGTCCGCATCCTGCAGTTCGGCCTGCTGTTCTTCCTTTTCGTATTTTCTTCCTACTTTGGCCTTGGCTGGCGTCATCTGGTGTTTGGCATCGCGCTCGGCATGAGCCTGTTCGTCAGTGTCGAACTCACCGCAGTGAGCATGCGCTCGGAATCGGGTTGGATTGCACATGAGACCTGGTCCCTAGTTACCCGGCTTTCCTATGTCGCTGCCACGCTGATCTGGTTCTGGTACATCGCGGTTCCCCGGCCCGCGGAACAGGCCACACAGAAAGTGCCAGCCCGCGAGACGGTGGAGCGCTGGAACCAGGCGCTGCTGCAATTGCTACAACGATGATCTTCTCTCTCCTCTTCGTGCTGGTGTCGCTGGCGGGCGTCGCCGTGCTGTTTCGCGCCCTGCGCGGGCAGGCTGCGGCCGTCCAGTCGCTGGATGAGGTCGAGAGCCTCACCCAGCCGGTGGACTTGGAGGCCTTTCGCAACCTCATGGATCCCTCCCAGGAGGCCTTCCTGCGCGAGCGCCTTCCGGCTTCCGAGTTCCGCCAGGTGCAGCGGGAGCGCCTGCGCGCTGCGCTGGAATATGTGGGCCGCGCCGCGCACAACGCGGCCCTGCTGGTGCGTGTCGGCGAGGCCGCGCGAGCCAGCGCCGATCCCGAAGTCGCTCGCAGCGCTCAGGACCTGGTCAATCGCGCCCTGCAGATGCGCCTGTACGCGCAGATGGCGCGTGTGCAGATCGGTCTGCTGATTGCTTTCCCCCAGGCTCGCCTCTCCCTCGGCCAGGTCATCGAAAGCTACACGTTGCTGCGTGAGCGGGTCGCCCATCTGGTCCGCCTGCAGCAGCCAGCATACGCTGCCCGCATCGTTTCCGCACTCTGAATCGCTTCAGCGTTCCGCTTTCGGAACATGCCAGAAGGGACTACCTGGCACGATGGCCGCCCATGGCCGGTCGATTCCAGCCAGCCGACGGCGGAGCGGGCAGGAGCGGCTAAAATGGCTCGTCCATGGTAGATATCCACAGCCACATCCTTCCCCAGGTGGACGATGGCGCCCAGTCATGGGACATCGCCCTGGAAATGTGCCGAATGGCGGCCGGGGACGGGATTTCAGATCTGGTCGCAACCCCGCATGCCAATGACCGCTACTCCTACGATCGCTCGCAGCACCAAGCCGCGGTGGCTCGATTGCAGGAGGCACTTGGTCCAGCGCCCAGGCTTCATCTCGGCTGTGACTTCCATTTCACCTTCGATAACATCCAGGATGCCCTGGCACATAGGGACCGCTACGTGATTGGCAAGACGTCGTACCTGCTGGTGGAATTCAGCGACTTCGCCCTTCCCCCCTCCCTCCCGGACGCCCTGTACCGGCTTCAATCACAAGGACTTACACCCATTGTCACGCATCCGGAGCGCAACCCTCTCCTGCAACGCCAGCCAGAAAAGATCCTTCGCTTGGCGGAAGCGGGCTGTGTCATCCAGGTGACCGCAGCCTCCCTGACGGGACGCTTCGGCGAAACCGCGCGGCGGCTCTCCAAGTGGTTGTTACGGCGTGAAGCCGTGCATATTCTGGCGAGCGACGCCCACGATTTGGAGGACCGCCCGCCCATCCTCTCCGCTGGCCGGGATGCGGTCTCCGACCTGTGTGGACCGGAGGTATCCTTGGCTCTGGTAGAGCAGAATCCGCGCGCCGTGCTCCACAACCAGCCACTGCCGTATTTCCCCCACCCCCGCAACGCCTGACACGATTTCGTCTCACGCTGAGACGTTCTCAGCCTGCAAGGGCGAGACAAGTTCGAGCAACCCCATATATCTCACTGATTCTTAATCGCTTGCGTTTTGGCACGTCGAGTGCTTTTCCTCACGGCGTCCCATCGTCCCATGAAACTGGGTAGTGGGAAAAAATTCAGAGGATTCCAGGGGCGGTTGGTCTCCCGGGTCACTACAGACTCTCTCAAGTTGCCCGAGCTACCGGCTGGAACAACACACAAGGAGAGAGACAATCGTTATGAGCAAGTGGAGCAAGCAGATCGCGAAAGTCGGCCTTGCAGTGGCCGTGGTAGCGATGACCTCGTCTTTGGCTTCGGCGCAGATCAACTCCGGCGCCCAGTCCATCACCCTCAACGCGGCTCTGGCGGAGTCGCTGACCATTAGCCTGTCGGGCAATAGCGTCAACTTCACGCTGACCCCCGGTTCGGCCACCAACGCGGGCGACACCAGCATCACGTCGACCACGTCCTGGGTGCTCAAGCCGGGCCGTACGCAGGTGAACCTGTATGCCTACTTCGGCAGCGCGACAGCGGCCCTGGTGCACCAGGATCCGGCCAACACCACCGACATTCCGTCCTCGGCGGTCGAGATCAGCGTCAACGGTGGCGCCGCGAGCGCGGTGAGCACCAACGCCGCGAGCGCAGTGGGCTTCGGGGCTGCGGGCGCCGGCCTGCGGCTGTTCAACCAGGCCATCACCGGTTTGAACAAGGTGGCCAGCCGCAACGACACCATGGACTTCAACATCAACCTCAGCTCGCTGGCGCAGCTTCCGGCAGACAGCTACGTGGGCACGCTGAACATCCAGGCGCAGGCCGTCAACTAGCCCGCGCCGTTTCGAGAGACGGCATGAGACTTGGTCCTCCCCCCAGGTTCTGGCAGAGAGCACAGCTCGCGATGGGCTGTGCTCTCGGCCTTTTGTTCTTGGCTGCTCCTGCGGCGGCGCAGACCGTGCGCCCGGTGATTTTTGAATACGGCGAGAAAGCCCGCGGCCGCTTCGAGCTGGTGAATGACACTCTGGAGCCGCTGAACGTGGTGCTCGACGCCCGCAGCTTCACGGTCTCCGAAACCGGTGAGATCTCCTATCGCCCGCTCGACCCGAGCATCCACCTGAAGCTCTCCACGATGAGCTTCCGCATTCCTCCCCAGCAGAGCTATCTGGTGTTTTACGAGGCCTGGGCCGACAAGGCTCCGGCCTGGTTCGTGATCTACAGCAACTTCACCGGCTACGGCTTCAAGACCGCGGAAGGCATGAACATTCGCCTGCAGCTTCCGCACACCGTCTACCTGCTGCCCAAGCAACGCGTGAAGAAGCCGGCCGTAGCCGTGCGTAAGGCCGCCTATGACGCCGCCGCCAAGAAGCTTGTGCTGCGCGTGGAGAATCTGAGTTCCGACTTCGGCCGTTGCCTGGCGGCGGAGGTCACATCCAGGCGGAACAAGATCACCCACAACGGCTTCCCGATGTTTCCTGAGCGTCCGCGCCAGGTCGAGATTGCCTGGGAGTCACCGGAGCCGCCGGAGAAAGTCACCTTGCGCTTTGCCGACTTCACTCTGGAGGAGCGAGTCACCGCTGCCAGCCAGTAGGTTTTCGCGGACGCCATGCCCGCACCGATCTTCAGCCGCGTTGTCTGCTCGTTGGGGCTCGGGCTTACGCTTGTCCTGTTCGCCCCCCTGACCCAGGCCCAGGTGTTCCGCATCGGCGCCGGCTCTTCGTCCTTGCTCGACGCGCAGGGAGGCTCGCTCGAGATTCAGAGCCGAAACTACAAGGGCCAATTGGGCGTGGGCGTCCTCGACGGCAAGCTGCGCTTTGGCGCTCTGGTCCGCACCAAGTACCTGGGCCATACCTGGACGCTGGGCGACGACAGCATCCGCTTCGCCATGCCCACTGACATCTTCGACAACAACTACTACTTCCTGGGGCGGGGCCTGAGTGTGGCCGGCACGTGGCGGAACACGCGCTTTCTGGCCTTCGCGGGAGCCACCTCGAACTCGTTCGGCACGCCCTTTTTCCGGGCCGCCCAGGTGGACCAGACCGCCGCCGTGCTGTTCCTGGACCATCCCGTCACCGAGCGCCTGAGCGTGTTTTCACGCAACATTCTTTCTCGCCAGCAGACTTCGATTCACGGCCTGGAATTCAAGGCCCGGCCGTGGCTGAAAACCTCGTTTTCGGCGGGCACTGGGGCCGGACAGCCTTACCTCGCGCTCAGCGCCGATGCCGAACGGGACTGGTTCGCCGTGAAGGCCGCCTACATCGATGCCGGCGACCGCTTCCGCCGCGTGCTGGTGGAGACGCCGATCCACACCGAGGTGGACGGCGCCAACCTGCAAGTAACCCTGCGCCCGCGACACAACCTGACCATCGTCGGCGGACACCAGAACCTGCTGCAACCTCCCGGGGAGAACAGTCAGGGATTGCGCGCCACCGTCAACAACCTCCAGGCGAGCACGAACTGGTCTGCCATCCGCCTCGGTGGAGGCGTGTACCAGTCCAGCGTGCTCAGCTCGAGCAATCTCGGCACCTTCATCTGGGCGAGCCGCCGGATCACAGACCGCATTGACACCACCGTGAACTACTACCGCAGCCAGCCCAATCGGGGACAGGCGGCGAGTACCATCAGCGCCACGGTGCGCGAAGTCATTTCGCCACGGCTGGAGCTGCTGCAACTGGTAACCAACTCCAACGGCCAGACCACGGTGTCGTTCGGCGGACACTTTACCTCCAACCGGTTTTCCCTTGGCGTGGACTACCAGACGCTGTACGTGCCCTTTCGCGCCAACCCCTTCACGCAGGCGCTGAGCCTTACGCTTCGCTTCCGACCCTTCGGGTCCGTGGACCTCAACGCGCAGACTTACGTCACGCCCGAGGGCAAGTTGCGATACACCGCCTTCGGCAACAGCTCCTTGTACCGATACTCAGGATTGCATGTGGGCGAGCGGGCCATGGCGTTCAGCCTGCCCAAGTACCTGATCCGCGGCCGGGTGGAAGATGAACAGGGCGCAGCCATCAGCGGCGCCGCTCTCCAGATCGACAACGAAGTCGCCTTCAGCGACACCAACGGCGAGTTCTTTGTCCGGGTGAAGCGGCAGCGCGCGTACCCGGTACGCGTGCTGCTGGATCAGTTCTTGGTCCCCGGCTACTATGCGGTGGTTTCGTCTCCGGCTACGGTGGCGGCGCGTCCCGAGGAAGAGGCGGTTCCGTTTGCCGTGGTCTTGCGGCGCGTCAAGCCGCCCGCGCGGCCCATCCACACCGCATCCGCCGGCGGCTCTGAGACAACGAGTACGCCAGAGAGGAACGAACCCCCACCAGTTACCCCGCCAGCCGCCGCGAACCGCGAGGCAGGAACGGTGCGGTTCAAGCAGCTCCCTACGGGTTCCTTGGATTACGTAGTGCAGGTGGCCGCGCTCAGCAGCGCCGCGAGCGCGGACAAGCTGGCCAACGAGCTTCGCCAGAAACGCTATCCGGTGCTGGTGCTGCGCGCTTCTTCCGGTGCGTCCCTCTACCGCGTCCAGGTGGGACCGTTCCGGAGCAAGAGGGAAGCCCAGGCCGCGCAGGAGCAGCTCTCGCAGGAGGGCTTCACGGCCATGCTCAAGACCTCGCCTGAACCGGCGGGGCTGGCCGTGCTCCGTTCTGCTTCAACCTCCGGTCTCTGACGTCCCGCGGCTTCGGGACTCTGTCCGGGGTCGCACCTCCCGTTTCCTCCGGAAACGGAACATCTTCTTTCCGACTACCACCTTTGTGCCATGCCACCCGACTTTCCTGCCATTGCTCCGGGGATAGTGCGTGGAGTAGCTTGTCGTTACCTGCCTGGTCGGGCTAGACGCCAGGCGACGCGATGATGACACCCATAACCGCCCGTCGGCTGCTGTCCGTGCTCACCCTGCTGTTGGGATTGCCGGGATTGGCTTCCCGGGCATTCGCCGACGATGGCGCAGGTAGTACCCCCGAGACCGTCATCCTGCGCGCTGTGGTGTTGCCCAGCGTCGGCGTTCAACTGTCGTCGTTGACTTCTCTGCACCCCACGGAGGGCGCCGAACTAGTTGCGCACTGGAACCTGGGCTCGGGCCAGGGCCTGGATCTCACTCTGGTGCGTTGGGAGAATCAGCCGCCACTTGGCTCACCCCGCGAGCGGCTCATCCCCGCGACATACGGGGTCGGCAGTTCCTGTATGGAATGGCGCACCGCGTATTCCAGCGGGTGCGCTTCGATGACCTCGCTCGCAGTCATAGGCTTGACCCGCCTCAGCCGCCAGCGGCCCAGGACAGAACCCTTGCGGATCGGCCTTCCCGGCATCGCGCACGGCTCCGAGGACCCGGCGTCTGAAACCCTGGAGATACGCATCCAGGCTATCTGATTCCGCCCTGAACGCCGCGACGTTAGCACGTTGATTCGGCGCGTGGTTTGCGGCGGAATCGCTACTCCTGCCGGCCTGGTTTTGTGGTAACCTTCCGGAAAAAGCTGCGGGAGGATTTTTCCGGTCTTCGTGTCACCTAAAAAGGAACCCGGGATCCAACTTTCCTGGACGACCATCAGCTACCGCAGCGTCTGGATAACGGTCCTCTCCCTCATCCTGATTGCCGGAGTCGTCGCCTATTTTGCCTTCCCGGGCACCACCCGCCCTGCACTGGCAAAGCTGGGAGTCGCGGTGGGAGGCCTCTTTGAGAAGCTCGGCCTGGTCAATGCGGATGACAAGGGCATTCCCGTCGGCCCGCAGCAGGCGCATTTCACCCAGATCGATGGTTCTGTACGGGTCAAGAAAGTAGTTCGCGGCGATTGGGTGAATGCCGATTACAACCTGCCTCTGGAGAAGGGCGACGTGGTCCAGACCGGTCCCGAGGGCATCGCCAAGATCGTCTTCACCGATGGCACCAACTACACCGTGAAGTCCGACTCGCTGATCGTCATCGAGGAGAACTCGACCAACGCCGCCCAGCAAACCCAGGTCGCGGTTCAGGTAACCACCGGCACCGTCGATCTGGCCACGGCCACGTTCGTCCAGGGCTCCAAGTCCGAAGTCATTGTGGCAGGCGCCACCGCCAGCCTCTCGCCGGAAAGCGCGGCCCAGGTGCGTAACGACCCCAAGGCGGACAGCCATGAGATCCTGCTGCGGCGCGGTTCGGGCGAGGTGCGCCGCGGCGACGAGATCGTGCAACTGGCCGACTACGAGAAAGTCTCCTTCCGGTCCGATTCTGCGCGCATGACCAAGGAGAAGGAAATCAGTCCGCCGACCCTGATCACCCCTCCCAACATGATGCCGATTTTCACCGGCGGGAGCATGAGGCCGGTGACCTTTTCCTGGACTCCGGTGAGCGATGCACGCACGTACCACCTGCGCGTCTCGCGGAACCCGTATTTCTCCTCTACCGTGCTGGACAAGAAAATCAACGGGACGGAGTTCGCCGCCACCGGCCTGCAGGAAGGCACTTACTACTGGCTGGTGCAATCGATCGACCCTCGCGGGCATGAGTCCGTGGAGAGCGAGCGCAACCGCTTCGATTTGGTCAAGCAGGCCGCCCAGGACACGAGCATCCGGCTGGAGATCGCGGAACTGCGCCAGCACGGCCGCGTCATCGAAGTGGTGGGCCAGACCGAGCCGGCGGCCCGCGTGATGGTCAATAGCCAGGAAGTGCCGGTCATCGGCCCGGACGGTGGCTTCCGATTCTTCACCCCACCCCTTCCTAGCGGGGAGAATGTCATCACCGTTACGGCCCAGAACGCCCGGGGCGGAGTGAACACGCAGATCAAGAAAGTTGTTATCCAGTAGCCCGGGTCTTCCGGGCGGTCATGGCCTCCGGTGCAGGGAGGTGTCCGGTTGGGCACCGCCCCCGCCTTCGAAATCGGTTAGAATCTCGACAACACGGCGCCACGGCAACGTCGGCACAACCGAATTTGGGCTGAAGTGAAGCAACATGTCATCTAACGGTCTTCATTCCGAGTCGTCCGTCCTGCAGGGGCTGCGCTCCCTGTTCAGCGTTTTCTCATCCGACCTGGCCATCGACCTGGGCACCGCCAACACGCTGGTCTACGCCAAAGGCAAGGGCATCGTGGTGAACGAGCCCTCCATCGTCGCCATCAACAAGGTCACCGGCGAAGTCGAGGCGGTGGGCAAAGAGGCCAAGGAGATGCTGGGCCGTACCCCCGGCAACATCGTGGCCATCAAGCCGATGAAGGACGGCGTGATCGCCGACTTCAAGGTCACCGAGAAGATGCTCAACTACTTCATTCAGAAGGCGCACAATCGCAAGATGCTGGTGCATCCGCGCATCGTGATCGGCGTGCCTTCGGAGATCACCCAGGTGGAAAAGCGCGCGGTCATGGACTCCGCGTACCGGGCCAAGGCTAGCGAGGTGCACCTGG
Organism: Terriglobales bacterium; assembly: GCA_035573675.1. NCBI lineage: Bacteria > Pseudomonadati > Acidobacteriota > Terriglobia > Terriglobales > Terriglobales bacterium. The sequence continues at coordinate 144,179 of DATMAB010000018.1, read as the reverse complement.
TCGAGCAGGCCATGGTGGCCGCCATCGGCGCCGGCCTGCCCATCACCGATCCCTGCGGCAACATGGTGGTCGATATCGGCGGCGGCACCTGCGACATCGCCGTGATCTCGCTCAGCGGCATCGTGTACTCGCGTTCCGTGCGCATGGCCGGCAACCAGATGGACGAGGCCATCATGAATTACCTCAAGCGCAAGTACAACCTGCTCATCGGCGAGCGCACCGCAGAACAGATCAAGATGGAGATCGGCTCCGCCTATCCGCTGGATAAGCCGCTCACCATGGAGATCAAGGGCCGCAACCTGATCGAGGGGATCCCTCGTACCATCACCATCGACGACAGTGAGATCCGGGAAGCGTTGAGCGAGTGCGTCGCCACCATCATGAATGCGATTCGCGTGGCGCTGGAACGCACCCCGCCGGAACTCTCGGCGGATATCAGCGATCGCGGCATCGTGCTGACCGGCGGCGGCGCCCTGCTGAAGAACCTGGACAAGCGCATCCGCGAGGAAACCGGTCTTCCCGTTTCGATCGCCGACGACCCGCTGGCCAGCGTGGTGCTGGGCACCGGCAAGATGCTCAGCGACTTCAAGCTGCTACGCAAGATTTCCATCGAGTAAGGCGAGGTGCCGGCCGGGCGGGCCGGAGTCGCAGCATGGAGAACTTCATCGGCCGGTATCGCAACCTCACCATCCTGACCGCGGTGCTGTTCGCGCAGGTGCTGGCATTGGGCGTGCAGGTCCGGCGCCCCACCGATTCCGGTTCCGAATCCCTTATCCGCATCTGGACAGTGGCCGCGATCTCCCCGATCGAGAAAGCCGTGGTCGCCGCCAACCGCGCGGTACGCGACCTATGGCTGAGTTACGTGGACTTGCGCGGCGTGCGTGCCGAGAATCATGCCCTGCGCCAGCAACTGGATCGCCTGCGCCTGGAGCAGGCCCGGCTGGAGCAGGATGCCGCCCAGGGCCGCCGCCTGGGAGCTCTGCTCGCGTTCAAGCAGCAGTTCATTGGAGAGACCGTCGCCGCACGCCTGATCGGTTCCAGCGGCAGCCGGCACTCGCGCGTCTTCTATATCGACAAGGGGTCCGAGCAGGGTATCCGTCCCGACATGGCCGTGATCAGCCCGCAGGGCATCGTGGGGAAGATCACCGCCGTGTTGCCGACCTCGGCCCAGGTGCTGGAGATTCGTGATCCGGAGAGCGGCGTAGGCGTCATCCTCGAGGAATCCCGACTCCGTGCCGTGCTCAAGGGCACGACTGATGGCCGAATGATGCTGCGTTACGTCATGAACGACGAAAAGGTCGAAGTCGGCGAGCGCCTGGTCACTACGGGCGGCGACCGCGTCTTTCCCCGCGGATTGCCGGCGGGCACCGTGAGCAGCGTCGCGCCCGGCAGGGATGCTTTCCTGTCCATCGTCGTCGAACCCGCAGCCGATCTTGATCGCCTGGAAGAGGTCCTGGTGGTTACTCGCATGGAGGAGGTTCCCGCGGACGCGACGGCCGCCGAGGAGCCGCGGCGCGCGGCGGAGATCCTGGCCCAGCGCCTCCCCGGCATCACACCCAAACCCGCGCCCGGGAGCAGCGCGCCGAAACCTGCGGTCTCGCCCGCGGGTTCGGCCACGACCTCGCCACCCGGGGAGCCCGCCGTCTCCACCCAGAATGAAGCTCCGCCTCCCAGCGTGCCTCCCGGAGGAGTATCGCGTTAGGCGTGCCCATCACCTACAGCTCGCGGGCCGAGATCGAGGTCCATCGCTTCACGCTCTCGGCCAGCATCGGCATTCCCCTGGCGGCGCTGTTCCTGCAGGCGTTTGTGCCTGTGTACGTGCGCCGCTTCGACATTCTGGACCTGCCCCTGCTGGTCACCATTTTTCTGGCGGTGGCCCGCCGCAGCCCGGTGACCGGTCTGCTCACCGGCAGCGTGATCGGCCTGCTCCAGGATGGGCTCACGCACCACCCGCTGGGCGTGTACGGAATAGCCAAGACCGTCGTCGGCTTTGCGGCGTCTTCTCTCGGAGTGCGCGTGGATGTAGAGAGCTTGCTGACCCGATTCCTGACGACCTTCGGCTTTTACTTGCTCCACACCGGCGTGTACTTCGTGATCGGGCGCTACCTGGTGCGGCAGTCGCTGGAGTGGGAATGGGGATACCTGTTGGTGGCGTCGGTATTGAATGCCCTGGTGGCGCTGCCCCTGTTTGCTTTCTTGGACCGCTTCAAGCACAAAACCTAGGGGCGGGAGAAAGGGCATTACAATAGACCATCCGCGCTGAAGTCTGTGGCCATGCTGGATCGCGCCGAAAAGATACCGCCGTATCGCTTCACGGCTGTGCAGTATGCGCTGCTGGCCATGTTCCTGCTGCTGGCGTACGGATTGTGGCGTCTGCAGGTCTCCGGCGGTGAGCGCTACGAGCAGCTGGCCCAGCGCAACCGCATCCGCGGCATTCCGGTGATGGCCCCACGCGGCAAGATCCTGGACCGCGAAGGCCGCATCCTCGTCGACAATTACCCTTCGTTCACCGTGCTCTACCAGCGCGAGCAGGGTGCGCCCTCCGAGGACGACCTGGCCCGCATGGCCGCCGGCCTGCATATGTCAGTGGAGGAGATTCAGGGACGCCTCCGGCGCCGGGCCGGAGAGCCCTCCTTCCGCCCGGCCGTGATCAAAGAGGACATCACGCCGGACGAGCTGGCGTTCGTCGAGGCGCACCGCGCCGAACTGCCCCAACTCGACGTCATCATGGTGCACCGGCGACTGTATCCGCGGAACGGCTTTGCGGCCCACCTGATCGGCTACGTGGGCGAGGTCAGCGAGCGCATGCTGGATCAGCCCGGCTTCGAGCTCTACCAAGCCGGTGACATCGTCGGGCAGTACGGCGTGGAGCAAACCTACAACCACCTTCTGATGGGCAAGGATGGCTACCGCCGCGTGGTGGTGGACAGCCGCGGGCGTGAGGTCGGACAACTGGAGGAGGCCGCGGCCACACCGGGCAGGCAGTTGCGCCTCACCATCGACCTGGACCTGCAGATCGCCGCGGAGGAAACTCTCGAAGGCAATGAAGGCGCCATCGTGGCGCTCGATCCGCGCAACGGCGAAGTGCTCGCTCTGGCCAGCCGCCCGACGTTCGATCCCAATGCTTTCACCGTAGGCATCTCGCGTCAGGAGTGGAGCCGGCTGGTCAATGATCCTGACACGCCGTTGCTCAACCGGGCCACCCAGGCGCAGCTGGCTCCCGGCTCGGTGTTCAAGATCCTGATGGCGGTGGCCGGACTGGAAGAGGGAATCGCCCAGAAGATGAGCGTCACTTGCCCCGGCGGCAAGAATTTTTACGGGCGCTTCTTCAAGTGTCATCGAGTTCACGGTGGTGGCGTGGACATCCAGCGCGCCATCACCGAATCCTGCGACACCTACTTCTACACGCTGGCGGAACGCCTGGGCATCGAGCGCATCGCGCAGTACGCCACGCGCTATGGCCTGGGGCAGAAGACCAACATCGACCTGCCGCAGGAAGTGGCCGGCGTCATGCCCTCGGAACAGTGGAAGATCCGCACCTTCCGCCAGAAGTGGTATGCGGGCGAAACCATCTCGGTGGGCATCGGTCAGGGAGCCGTGGCGACTACGCCCATCCAATTGGCCCGCGCCATCGGCGGCATCGCCATGGATGGCGTCCTGTTCCGGCCCCACGTCGCTTTCCCCGACGAAATGCAGGGCCTGGCCCAGGCTGCGGCGGCACGCGAGGTGCCGGATCGTGTGGTCGTGCCGATTGGTGCTCGCAACTGGGAGATCATCACAGACGCCATGGCGGGCGTAGTGAATCCCGGCGGCACGGCCGCCAGCGCCCATCTCGAAGGCATCGACTTCGCCGGCAAGACCGGCAGTTCGCAGGTGGTCAGCAACGAGGCCCGGCGCAAGCTGACCGGAGAGCGCTATCGGGACAACGGTTGGTTCGTCGGCCTGGCTCCGCGCCGCAATCCGGAAATCGTGGTCGCGGTCCTGGTCGAAGGCGGAGAGCACGGCTATGTGGCCGCGCGCCTTGCCGCCCAGGTGATCAAGGCCCACTTCGACAAGAAGCAGCGCAACGGCGTGAAGGTGGCGGAAGGCCGGAGCCCCGCCCAACCTCCCGGCGTGGAGGTTGCCGCGGTCTGGGGTGAAGCTGGCCCGCCAACAGGGACTGGTCGCATTCGTACCGGGCGATTTGACATGTCTCTGTCCTACCAGTCCCCGCCCCGCCCCGGAAAGAAGCAAGTACCCAGCACGGAGTCGTCAAGCCGTCAATTCGACGCTTCGTCCATCCCCCAATCCCCATGATTCGCTTTGTCTCATTCCGTGATTTCGACTGGCCCCTGTTGGGGCTGGTGCTGCTGATCTGCTCGCTGGGCGTGGCCGAAATTTACAGCGCGACGTACAACACCAGGCTCGCGGGCGCGCACGTCAAGCAGATCTATTGGATCCTGTTCGGGGTGCTGTTGCTGTTCGCGATGAGCCTGCTGAACTATCAGACGCTGCTGGAGCGAGTCCACTGGTTTTACATCGCCTCGATCGTCTCGCTGATTGCGGTCCTCCTGTTCGGACAAAAGTACCTGGGTGCGCGGCGCTGGATCCGCATCTACGGCAGCACCCACTTTCAGCCTTCGGAGTGGATCAAGCTGGTCGTCATTCTGGCTGTGGCTAAGTATTTTGCCGACATGCGACAACGCGAGCCTGCCGTCTCGGACATCGTCAAGGCCGGGCTGCTTGCCGGCGTGCCCATGCTGCTCATCCTGGCGCAGCCGGATCTGGGCACCGCGCTCACCTATGCGCCCATTGCGGTGATGGGTCTTTTCCTGGCCGGCATGCGCTGGAAGCATGCCGCCGTCATCCTGCTCTGCTCCGGACTGATGATGCCCGTGGTCTGGAAATTCGGACTGAAGGACTACCAGCGGGCGCGGCTCACCAGCTTCCTGGATCCCGCCGCCGATCCCCAGGGCTCCGGCTACCAGGTGCAGCAATCGTTGATCGCTGTCGGCTCCGGGGGCATTTGGGGTAAGGGTTTCTTGCAGGGCTCGCAGACCCAGGGCTTGTTCCTGCCCGTTACCCACACCGACTTCGCCTTTGCCAGCTTCGCGGAAGAGCAGGGACTGTTGGGCGCCATGGGCTTGTTATTGCTTTACTTCATGGTCCTGATGCGCCTGGTGCAGAACGCCCAGGTGGCCCGCGACCGCGCCGGTTCCTTCATCATCATGGGTGTGGTTGCAGTGTTGGCCTTCCACGTCCTGGTCAATGTCGGGATGGTGGTGGGCTTCATGCCGGTCACGGGCATCCCGCTCCCGCTGATGAGCTACGGAGGCTCCTCGGCCCTGTTCACGTTCCTCGCCCTCGGCCTGGTGATGAACATCCGCATGCGGCGCTTCGTAAACTAGCCCCCGCAACAACGCTCAGGATCCGCTGCGCCACACCCAGGCCAGCACCAGAATCCCGCTCGCGATGCGGTACACCGCGAACGGTACAAATCCGCGTGTGCGTACCCAGCGCATGAACCAGGCTACTGAGCCCAGCGCGACCAGAAACGACACCACGAAGCCGATCCCCAGCACCATCCAGCCGTGGGCGTCCATGGCGAACGAACCCAGGTGGGCTTCGCCGGCGCCGCTGCCGGCGCGCAGCGATTTGACGAAGTCGTATCCGGTGGCAGCCGCCATGGTCGGGATGGACAGAAAGAAAGAGAACTCCAGCGCTGCGATTCGCGTCATGCCGGCCGTCTGGCCTGCGGCGATGGTCGCCATGGAGCGCGAGACCCCGGGAAACACGGCGGCCATGACCTGGCAAAGCCCAATCCAAACCGCCTGACCCGGGCCCATGTCGTCCATTCGCTCCGTGCGGGCGGCGCGGCGCGCCGCCCAGGCATCCACCGCCCACATCACGATTCCGCCCACGATGAGCGCCCACGCCATCAACCGCAGGCTTTCCAGATGCTTGCCTATGAGCCGGGTCGAGAGCAGGGAAGGCACCGCCGTGCAGGCGAACGCGATGAGCGTGAGCCCGAGCGGATGCGTCAGCCAATTCCGGTCACCGCGCGCGCCACGCGGGAAGTCGGCCACGAAACCGGCGATCCGTTGCCGGAAGTAGAAAGGCAGGGAAAGAATGGCGCCCAACTGGATGACGATGGAGTACATCTTCCAGTAGCCGTCGGCCAGGTTTACGCCGAACAGGGCTTCGGCGATGCGCAGGTGCGCGGTCGAGCTGACCGGCAGGAATTCCGTCAGCCCCTCGATGACACCCAGCAGGAAAGAAAGCAGGTAGTCGTTCACCAGGGCTGCGGCGGGGCTCGCGCTCATTTCAGCAGCATCCCCCTGCCGTCATTCGAGAGTATTCCCGTATAGCGGGACTCCCTGTTCCATCAGGAAGGCAAGGCGCGCGGCGCGCGGGCTCCAGTCGCTGTCCGGAAACTGGGCCATCACCCGTTGCGCCAGTGCGATGCCTTTGGCTTTCGCCGCCTGAGACTTGCCCGGATTGTTCTCCGTCTTGTAGATCTCGATGAGCGCGGCCTGCCGCGTTGCCGCGAGGTAGAGCGCTTCGGCGGCCTTCGGCGACTGCGGGAACTCCTTCACATACTCCTCATAGATCTCGGTGTCCTTCTCCGGGCACTTGGACTTGCCCCCCCAGTCTCCGCAGAGCTTGTTTTCCAGCAGGTTGAACTCGGCCAGCGCATGCCAGCGCGTCTTGGGGAATTTCTTGCGCACTTCGCGCATCAGGTCCTCGTCGATGTGCGGCCGATACCGCGGGTCATCCTTGGCGGAAGGACGCGACTTGGCGTCGGCGGCATCGATCTGCCACTTGATGTCGGCGGCGCGATAGAGCGCCTCGCCGGCCAGCGGTGAGCTCGGAAAGTACTCAAACGTCCGGTAGTAGAGCCGCATGGCGTCCTGGGCCGCGTTCTTGCGGCCGCGGCGGCGCTGCGCTTCGGCCTCGGAATCCACCGCCTCGCCGAACAGGATGCGGTCGCCGTTGGGCGTAGACGCGCGCACCAGCCCCTTGTCCAGTATCCAGCCGGTCACGTTGCGGCCCTGCTCGGTGTTGATAAAGACCTGCACCCACTGCCGGCTGCGGTCCAGCACCGCTCCTTCGCGTCCGCGCTCCGCCTGCGCCAGCTTGGCCGAGCTGGCGTCCGGCGAGATGTACACGATGGCTTCGCGCACCAGCACCACGCGCTCCTTGGCTGGAAACGTGTCCTGTGCGGAAGCATGCAGGGTGGCAAGCAAGCCCAGCCCCAGGAGCAGGAGCACGGTAGGTAGGGATTCAGGTGTTCTGGGCATCGAGACCAGGAGTCGGCGATAACGTAGGAGCCTCGATTCTACACTGGGGTTGCCTCGCAGCGAGGTCCTGTGAAGTTGTTCGCGATTTCAGCTCTGCTCCGTGCTGGTTTCGGAGCGAGCGACCACCGTCAGGACCGGACACGGCGCCTCCCGGAGCACCTTCTGCGCGACGGTACGGCCCACCACCCTGGGTTTGGAATCAGGGCCATGCGCGCGTCTGACCTGAGCCGCTCTGATTCTACTGACGCCGCGGCAGTGCTGTCGAAGATTACCCGTGCCTGCGGTGATGCGGCAGCGGAATGTTCGGCAACGCACAGACGCGTCAGCGGGGGGTGCAATATCATCGCTGTGCAATGAGCGCCTGGCACACGCGGACGAGCGAGGAAACGCTGCGGCACTTTGCCGTGGATGCCGCCCTCGGACTGACCAAGTCCGAAGCTGCGCGTCGCCTGGCCGAGCATGGCCCCAATGAACTCGCCGAGCGCGGCGCCAAGAGTCCGTGGCGCATCCTCTGGGATCAGCTCAGGGCCACGATGGTGCTGGTCTTGCTGGCCGCGGCTGCGGTGTCTTTGCTCCTGCGCGATTACAAGGACACAGTCGCCATCCTGGCGATTGTCATCCTCAACACCGTGCTGGGCTTCACCCAGGAGCATCGGGCAGAGCAGGCTCTCGCCGCGCTGCGGCGCTTGTCGCGGCCTTCGGTGCGTGTGCGTCGCGATGGCCGTGTGCGCGATGTTCCTGCTGCCCACCTCGTCCCCGGCGACATCATGCTGCTGGAAGCCGGAAACGCCGTCGCTGCCGACGCCCGCCTGATTCAAGTCGCCGGCTTGCGAGCCCAGGAAGCCGCCCTTACCGGCGAATCCGAGCCGGTCGAAAAGCAAACCGACCCGCTGGCCGTTCCGGAGCTGACCATCGGCGACCGCAGCAACATGGTGTTCGCCGGGACCACGATCACCTACGGGCGCGGCGAGGCCGTCGTCGTGGCCACGGGGACGCACACCGAACTGGGCCGCCTCGCGGAGATGATCCAGAGCATACGGCCGGAGCCGACGCCGCTGCAGAAGCGACTGGACGGGTTAGGCAAGCGCCTGGCCGTGTTCGCGTTGGCTGTGGTCGCCGTGATTTTTGCCCTCGGCCTGCTCCGCGGCGAGCCGGTTCAGCAGATGCTGCTCACTGCGGTGAGCCTGGCGGTTGCGGCTGTACCCGAGGGACTTCCCGCCGTGGTTACCGTAACCCTGGCGCTGGGCGCGCAGCGCATGCTGCGCCGCAAGGCGCTCATCCGCAGGCTGCCGGCGGTGGAGACGCTGGGCTCGGTCACCGTCATATGCACGGACAAGACCGGCACCCTCACCGAAAGCCGCATCACCGTCACCGTGCTGGAGACCAGCGCCGGGCGGCTCGACCTGACTCCCCACCTTCTCCGCGCCGACGACCGCACCGCTCTCGAGGTCCTTCGCGAACGGCCGGCGGTCACCCTGCTGCTGGCCGGCGGCGCCCTCTGCAGCGACGCTCACCTGGAGAGGGCGCCCGATGAGCCGCGTGAGTACACCGCGCTCGGCGACCCTACGGAGGCTGCCCTGGTCGTGGCGGCAGCCCGGCTGCATCTTCTTAAGCCCCAGCTCGAGCAAGCCCTCCCACGCGTAGCCGAACTGCCCTTCGATTCCGACCGCAAGCGCATGATGACCGTCCACCATGTCGCCGCCAAGCACGGTTCCGCATCCGTAACCCCGGCCCTGCATTCCCTGGAGCATGCCCTGGCCGGAGCCCCGCTGGTGGCGTTTGCTAAAGGAGCCGTCGACAGCCTGCTGGGCGTTTCCACTCAGGCGTGGAACGAGGGACGCATGGAGCCACTCGACGACGACGAGCGCGCCCGGATTCTGGCGGCCGCCGAACGCCTGGCAGCCCAGGGCATGCGCGTCCTGGGAGTGGCATTCCGCCCGCTGCCCGAAGTGCCCTCCGAACTCGAACGCGCAGAGGCGCAGTTCGTTTTCCTCGGCATTGTCGGCATGATGGACCCGCCTCGCCCGGAAGTGAAAGAGGCCGTGGCCACCTGTCGCCGGGCGGGCATTCGCCCGGTGATGATCACCGGCGATCACCCCCTCACGGCGCTGCACATTGCCCATGAAATCAACCTCATCGATCGTGGGCGCGCCGTCACCGGGCTGGAGCTGACGCGCATGTCGGAAGCCGAGCTGGCCCAGGCCGTCGAGGAAGTCTCGGTCTACGCGCGCGTTTCCCCGGCGCACAAGCTGGAGATCGTGCGTGCCCTCCAGTCGCGCGGCGAGGTGGTGGCCATGACCGGCGATGGAGTCAACGATGCTCCCGCCCTCAAGCGCGCCGACATCGGCGTCGCTATGGGGATTACCGGCACCGACGTGGCGCGAGAGGCCGCCGACATGGTGCTGCTGGATGACAATTTCGCCACCATCGTGGCCGCGGTGCGCGAAGGTCGCGTCATTTACGACAACATCCGCAAGTTCATCCAGTACCTGATGGCCACCAATTCCAGCGAGATCTGGGTCATGTTCCTGGCGCCCCTTCTGGACATGCCTCTGCCGCTGCTGCCGCTGCAGATCCTATGGGTCAACCTGGTCACCGATGGTCTGCCGGCGCTGGCTCTGGCCGTCGAGCCTGCGGAACGCGACGTCATGCGCCGGCCTCCCGTGCCGCCCGGCCAGAGCCTCTTCGCCGGCGGGATGGGATGGCACGTTCTCTGGGTCGGTCTGCTGATCGGCGCCCTTTGCCTGTCAGCAGGGTACTGGCGCTGGTCGCTCAACGACCCCGCGTGGCAGACCCTGGTCTTCACCACGCTGACCTTTACGCAAATGGCCAACTGCCTGGCCATCCGCTCCGGCCGCCACTCGCTGTTCACGGTGGGCGTGTTCTCCAATCCCGCGCTTCTCGGCGCCGTGGCGCTCACCCTCGTTCTGCAACTCGTGGTCGTCTACACTCCGTTCCTGCAGCCGTTCTTCGGAACCGTGGATCTGCCGGGCCGCTGGCTGGCGTTCTCTGTCGCGTTGAGCGTCGTTGTCTTCTTCGCGCTGGAGACGGCAAAACGGGTGGCGCGAAACCGTAGGGCAACCACGTGACGCTCATCCCGCCAGCACGCGGGCCAGCAGCAACGGGTCCACGTTCCCGCCGCTGATTACCGCCACCGTGTGACTCGACTTGGGTAGCTGCTCGCGGTGAAACAGGAAGCCCGCAAAGCTGACGGCTCCGCTGGGTTCCGCCACCAGCCGCGCGTTCAAGGCAATGCGTCGCATGGCCTCTCGGATCTCATCTTCGGTGACCGTGATGATGTCGTCCGCGTAGCGCTGGATGTGCTCGAACGGCAGCTTGCCGACTGACTGCGTGCGCAGGCCGTCCGCGATGGTGCGCGACGTCTTTTCTGCAGGCCATTCCACCACCTTGCCGGAGCGGAAGCTTTCCTGCGCATCTCCAGCCAGTTCCGGCTCCACGCCGACCACCTTCACATCGGGCTTGGAGAGCTTCACCGCAGTGGCAATGCCGCTCAGCAGTCCGCCGCCGCTGATCGGCGCCAGCACAAGTTCCACGTCCGGCAGGTCTTCCACGATTTCCAACCCGCACGTGCCCTGACCGGCGACGATCCACGGGTCATCGTAGGGCGGCACCATCGTGTAGCCGTGCCGCGCGGCCAATTCTTCAGCCTTGGCCTGACGCTCCGAACTCGCGGCGCCGACCAGCACGATCTCCGCGCCCAGCGCCGCCGTCGCCTGCTGTTTGATGGGCGGCGCGTTCGAAGGCATCACGATCACTGCCCTGGTGCCGAAAGCGCGCGCCGCGTAGCCCACCGCCTGCGCATGATTGCCGCTGGAGTAGGTGATGACGCCCCGCTTCCGTTCTGCTTCGGGCAGGGAAGCGACCTTGTTGTACGCCCCGCGGATCTTGAACGCACCGACCGGCTGCAGGCTCTCCGCCTTAAAGAACACGCGCTCGTCTGCACGCTCGCGCGGGCATTCCACCAGCGGCGTGCGCACCGCCACGCCACGGATGCGCTGCTGCGCCGCCCGAATGTCGTCCAGTGTGATCAAGCTCGCCGCTTCTCCCCGGCGCGCTCAGGAACCGCGCCAGGTCGAGCTTACATCACGAGTCGTCCCGCTGTCCGGGGATAGATAGGTGCGAGAGAGCGGGGCTTTCGCCCCGCGTCGAGTGGAGCAGGGTCACCGAGCTTTAGCCCCGGCTTGTTGGAGCTTTTCAGTCTGCCTGCAATTTTTCCTTGACAAGGCATTGCCATACTGATATTATAACTCTGACTGGCAATGCCAGTGGGATAAGTCCTTTGTTACGGGGAACTTGCCCCTAAGTTCTTTAAAATCGGGGAGCTGTAGGGAACTTCTACCCTAACCCATTCATTCTATTCGAGGGAGAGGGGGAAGGGGGGGTGCCTAAATCTCGAGGATCACCGGCATAATGAGCGGGCGCCGCGAGGTCTGTTTGGCGATGTAGCGCTTCAGGTCCTGGCGGATCTTCTCCTTGATGACGCCCCAGTCGCGCTTTTCTTCCTCGCTCGACTCCTCCAGGGTCCGGGCGACGATGCGGCGCGCTTCGTCCTGCAGGCCGTCCTCGCCCGCCAGGCCGCGCATCACGATCTCCGGCGCTGCTTCTACGCGCCCGGTGAGCTTGTTGATGGCGATGATGGGCAGCACGATGCCGTCCTCGCTCAAGTGACGGCGGTCCTTGATGACCACGTCCTCGACCACGTCCCCGAGCGATCCCGCGTCGATGCACACGCGCCCCACGGTGACGCGCGCGGCTTTGCGCGCTCCCAGCTCGGTGAACTCCAGCACGTCGCCGCTCTCGATCATCAGCACCTGGCCCACGGCGCCGTGCATGGAGGCGGCCAGTTCCGCGTGCCGTTTGAGCTGGCGATACTCGCCGTGGATGGGGATGAAGTACCGCGGCTTCACCAGGTTGATGATGAGCTTCAGTTCTTCCTGGCTGGCGTGGCCGCTCACGTGCACCGGGGGCGAGGAGCCGTCCTCGTACACCACGTGCGCCTCCCGCCGGAACAGGTGGTCGATCATGCGGTAGATGGCCTTCTCGTTGCCGGGAATGATGCGCGAGGAGAGCACCACGGTGTCGTCCTTCTCGATGCGCGCATGCTTGTGATTTTCCACCGCCGCGCGCGACAGCGCCGACATCGGTTCGCCCTGCGTCCCGCTGATGAGCACGCAGACCTTCTCTGGAGGCAGGTTCTTGATCTCGCCGGGACTCACCAGCAAGCCTTCGGGCGGATCAATGTAGCCCAGGTCCTCGGCGATTTCGGCGCTTTCGGTCATCGAGCGGCCCACCAGCGCCACCTTGCGCCCGTATTCGTAGGCCATCTCCATGGCCAGCTTGATGCGATGGATGGAAGACGAGAAGCAGGAGATGTAGAGCCGCCGCGGGGCGCTCTTGAACACTTCGTCGAACTTGCGGCGCACGGCGCGCTCGCTGGGCGTGTAGCCTGAGCGTTCGACGTTGGTCGAGTCCTGGAACAGCGCCAGCACGCCTTCCTTGCCGTACTCGGCGAACGAGTGCAGGTCGAAGAGCCGGTTGTCGGTGGGCGTCGGATCCACCTTGAAATCGCCGGTGTGGATGATGACCCCCAGCGGCGTGTGGATGGCCAGCGCCACGCAGTCCACCAGGCTGTGCGTCACCTGGATGGGATGAATCGTGAACGGCCCCAGACGGAATCGCTCATTCGGTCGGATCTCATGCAGCACGGCGGCGTCGAGCAGCTCATGCTCTTCCAGCTTGTCCTCGACGTAGGCCAGCGTGAACTCGGTGGCGTAGACGGGCACGTTCAGCTCGTCCAGCACCCAGGGCAGCGCGCCGATGTGGTCTTCATGGCCGTGGGTCAGGATGATGCCGCGGACCTTGTCGCGGTTCTCCAGCAGGTAGGCGATGTCGGGAACGACGATGTCCACGCCCAGCAGTTCGGCTTCCGGGAACATCAGCCCGGTGTCGATGACGATGATGTCGTCGCCCCAGCGGATGGCCATCGAGTTCATGCCGAACTCGCCCAACCCGCCCAGCGGGATGACCTGCAGCTTGCCGGATGGCATGGAGGGAAACATTGATGCTAGCACAGGGACCAAGGCGCTACGGCTTCGCGGCTACAGCCGCCGCCGGCACGGACGCGGGCCCGCGCAACAACTCGTAGCCCTCGGCGCGCGACACGTAGGCCACCGCCACCAGATCGCCGGTCACGTTCAACGTGGTGCGGCACATGTCCAGGATGCGGTCCACGCCCAGAATCACCGCAATCAGGCCCGGGTCGATGCCCACCGTAGCCAGTACGACCACGATGAACGGGATGGAGCCCGAAGGCACGCCGGCCGTGCCGATACCGCCGAGGATGGCGAGGTACAGCACCAGCAGTTGTTGGCCGAGCGAGAGATCGACGCCCGCAAGCTGTGCCAGAAACAGCACCGTCACTCCTTCGTACAGCGCCGTCCCGTTCTGGTTGGCGGTAGCGCCCACGGTCAGCACGAAACTGTTGATCTCCGGCGGTGCGCCCAGGTTCTCCTCGCCCACGCGCAAGGCGGTGGGAAGCGTGGCGTTGGAAGACGAGGTGGAAAAGGCCGTCAGCATGGCGGTCTTCACGCGCCGGAAGAACTCCATAGGATGGATACGGGCCAGCAGAGCCAGCGCCAGCGAATACACGCCGAACAGGTGCAGCGCCAGGCCCGCCAGCACGGTCACTACGAACCAGCCCAGCGCCTGCAACAAGTCCAGGCCGAAGCGCGCGGTGTTGGTGAACAGCAGGCAGGCCACGGCATACGGCGCCAGCCGCATCACGATGTCCACAATCTTGGCGCTGACATGGAATACGCCGTCGAGCGCCGCGACTACCGGCGCCGCCGCGCTCTGCGGGATCAGAGTCAGCGAAACGCCCACCAGCACCGCGAAGAACATCAGGTGCAGCATGTTGGGTGTCTCGGGGCTGATGGCGGAGAAGGGATTGGCGGGGACCAGCGTTTTGACCACGGTCATCAGGGCGGAGTCTTTCTCCGCGCCTGCCTCGGCGGCCGCCACGCGGATTGCCGCCTCGGAGCCGTAGCGCTGGCGCAGCGCGGCTTCCGTAGCGGGGTCGATGCGCTTGCCGGGACGCACGGTGTTGGCCAGTCCCAGCCCGATACCGACCGAGATGGCGGAAAGCACCAGCGTGAACGCAATGGTCCGCAGGCCCACGCGGCCCAGCTTGCGGATGTCGCCCACGCCCGCCACCCCGACCACCAGCGCGGAGAACACCAGCGGGATGACGATCATCAGCAGCATGCGCAGGAACAGCGTGCCCACCGGCTCGCTGATGTTGCGCACCGCCCATTCCACTGCCCGGTGGTCGCCGCCCAGGAGCACATTGGCCCCGAAGCCCGCGCCCACGCCTACTCCCAGGCCGATGAGGATGCGGCTGTGCAGCGGCAGGCCCCGCGGACGGTCGGGCGTGGAGTCCTTCAGGTCGGTGGTGAGCTCGCGCTCGAAGGCGTCGGCTGCCGGCACGGGTCCGCGCTCCGGAGTCGTACTCACCGCAGCAGGTCCTCGAGTGCGGCGCTCCGATCGGTCTTCTCGTCGCGATACTTCACGATCACCGGCGTGTAGAGCGAGAGGCCCCATTCGGCCGCCTTGCCGCGCGCAATGGTGCGACCGCCCGGAACGACGACTGCGCCTTCGGGGACTTCGAGTGGCGCCTCCGGCGTCGCACGGTAGGTCTCACCCCGCACCACATCGAAAAGCGGAGTGGAACGAGTCAGAATGACGCCCGCACCCAGAACGGCGCGAGCGCGCACCAGAGTGCCTTCATACACCCCGCAGTTGCCGCCCACCAGCACTTCGTCCTCGACGATGACCGGGGAAGCGTTCACCGGCTCCAGCACGCCGCCGATCTGCGTTCCGGCGCTCAGGTGGACGCGCTTGCCGATCTGCGCGCAGGAGCCGACCAGAACATTCGAGTCGACCATGGCGCCTTCATCCACGTACGCTCCGACGTTGATGTACATGGGAGGCATGCAGATCACGCCCGGTGCAACGTACGCGCCCTGGCGCACCGAGGAGCCGCCGGGCACCAGCCGCACGTGGTCGGAGACGCGGAAGCGCCGCAGCGGAAAGGTGTCCTTGTCAACGAAACTGAGCCCCTTGGGTTCGCCCATTTCGGCCAGTTCGCCCAGCCGGAAACCCAGCAGGATGCCCTGCTTGACCCACACGTTGGTCTGCCAGCGGCCGCCGACCTTCTCCGCGGCCCGGATCCTGCCTTCGGTAAGCGCGCGACGAAAATCCACGAACACGCGGTGCGCTTCCACGTGGTCGGTCGCGCGCAGGCCGGCGCCCAGCGCGAAGAACCGCTCGATGGCTTGCCGCAACTCGTCCATCGCGCGGCAGTATAAATGAATCACCACAGAGACACAGGATAGGTAATGCAAAAGGAAAAACGAGAAAGTGCAAAATGAAAGGAGTTAACGCATAGGTCAACCTGCTGCGACCGCCTTGGGAATCAGGCCGGCCTCGGCGGCGATTCGCTCCAGCTTGGCGCGGTTCTCCTTCTTCATGGGGCAGAGGGGCAGACGATACACCTCTTCGATGCGGCCCATCATGGCCAGCACGGCTTTGACCGGAATCGGGTTGGATTCGATGAAGTTGGCTTCCATCAAGGCAAGATACCTGCGGTGGAGGCGGCGGGCCGTCTCCCAGTCATTGGCCAGCGCGGCGCGGGTCATCTCCGCCATCTCGCGCGGGATCTCATTGGAGGCCACCGAAATGATGCCGGCGCCGCCCAGGGAGACAATCGGCAGCGTGAGGGAATCGTCGCCGGAGAAGACCAGGAAATTGTCCGGAACGCGCTGAAAGACGTCCGCGATCTGCGCCATGTTCCCGCTGGCTTCTTTCACCGCGATGATATTGGGGATGGCAGCCAGACGAGCCAGCGTCGCCGGCTCGAGATTGGCGCCGGTGCGTCCGGGGACGTTATAGAGCACGAGCGGCTTCTCCACGCTCTCCGCGATGGCGCGGAAGTGCAGGTACTGGCCCTCCTGTGTGGGCTTGTTGTAGTAAGGCGAGGCGGTCAGGATGGCGTCCACGCCTTTGCGCGCCGCCACCGTGCGCGCCTTCTCGACCGCGTCGGCGGTGGAGTTGGAGGCAGCGCCGGCAACGATGGGCACGCGCCCGGATGCGACTTCGATGGTGATATCGATGACGCGCAGCCACTCCTCGCGCGAGAGCGTCGGCGTCTCACCGGTAGTGCCGCACGGGACAAGGAAGTCGATACCGGACTCCACTTGCCAGGCCACCAGCGCGCGCAGCGCCGGCACGTCGAGCGAGCCATCAGACTTGAAGGGAGTAACGAGAGCGGTACCGCAACCGCGCAATTTCATGGCTAGCCTTCCAACACTTGCTTGAATTCGTAGAAACCCTTTTTCCCCTGCAGCCACTCCGCCGCCCGCACGGCGCCTTCGGCGAAGGTGCGGCGCGACTTGGCGTCGTGGATGAGCATCATGGTATCGCCGCCGGAGTCGAGCAGCAGCACGTGCGTGCCCACGGTATCGCCCTCGCGGACGGACGTAACCTCCACCTGTGCGCCGGAAGCGTCCTCGAGAATCTTCTGCAGTTTCACCGCGGTGCCCGAAGGCTTGTCTTTCTTCTGGGCATGGTGGCGCTCGACGATGCCGCCGCGGTAGCCCTGGCGGAGAGCCGCTGCGGCCGCACGAGCAATCTCAAAGAACACGTTGACGCCTACGGAAAAGTTCGCCGCATACAGGAAGCCGACTCCGCTGCGTTCCACAAGCTCGCGCACCCGCGGCAGGTCGTCATACCAGCCGGTGGTTCCGACCACCATGCTGGCGCCCGCAGCGGCGCAGGCTTCGATGTTGGCGAGGACAGCGCGGGGAGTGGTGAAATCAAGAACGACATCCACGCCCTCCAGGCCTTCGCGCGTCAAGGCGCGTCCGGCTTCGTTCTCCGCCGCGCCAAGGCTGCGCACCTGATGGCCGCGCTCACGAGCTACCTCGGCCACCAGCGAGCCGGTCTTTCCGCGGCCCAGCACCAGCAGGTTCATCGCGCCCCCGGCATGGCCCGCTCGCGCTCGACTGCGGGCCGGGGATCGAACACCTCGGGATCGAGTCCGGCGAAGAATTTTTCGTGCAGGCGGCGGATGACGCCGGGAACGTCCTCTTCGTCCACGACGAAGCTGATGTTGATTTCCGAAGCGCCCTGGGAGATCATGCGTACGCCGACGTCCGGGATGGCGCCGAAGACGGCGGCGGCGATGCCCGGCGTCGAGCGGATGTTCTCGCCCACCAGGCACACGATGGCCTTGCGCCCTTCGTACTTCACGTCGGCCAGCTTGCCCAGGTCGGCGGCAATGGCCGGAATGGCCTCGTTCGAATCCACGGTGAGCGAAACGCTCACTTCCGAGGTGGACACCATGTCCACCGCGCAACGGTGACGGTCGAAGACTTCGAAGATGGATTTGAGGAAGCCGTGCGCCATCAACATGCGAGTGGCGGCAACGTCGATGATGGTGATGCGTTTCTTGGCGACGATGGCCTTGAACGTATTGGCGCAGCGAGGCGCGCGGGTGGCGATGCGCGTGCCTTCGCACCCGGGGTTGCGCGAGTTCAGGATGAGCACGGGGATGTTCTTCTGGATGGCGGGGAGCAGAGTCGCCGGGTGCAGGACCTTGGCGCCAAAGTAGGCCAGTTCGGCAGCTTCATCGAAGCTCAACACCTTGATGCGGTGCGCGTCTGGGCAGAGGCCGGGGTCCGTGGTCATCATGCCGTCCACGTCGGTCCAGATCTCGATGGCTTCGGCGTTCAGGCCCGCGCCGACGATGGCGGCGGAAAAATCCGAGCCGCCGCGTCCCAACGTCGTGGTGACGCCCTCGCGGGTGGCGCCCAGGAAGCCCCCCATCACCGGTACAGTGCCGTTCTCTGCCAGCGGGCGCACCTCGGCGGCCAGGCGATCATTGGTTTCGTCGAACTGCGGGAGGGCGCGGCCGTGCGAATTGTCGGTGACGATAATGCGCCGGGAATCCACCAGTCGCGCGGGGACGTCGCGCAGCGTGAATGCGGCCGAGATGATGCCGCTCGACAAGCGCTCCCCGAAG
This sequence comes from Terriglobales bacterium, assembly GCA_035573675.1. Classification (NCBI taxonomy): domain Bacteria; kingdom Pseudomonadati; phylum Acidobacteriota; class Terriglobia; order Terriglobales; species Terriglobales bacterium. The sequence continues at coordinate 125,798 of DATMAB010000018.1, read as the reverse complement.
CCAGCGACGGCGTCCGAGGTGCGAGGCGTGAGTTCGCCCACGGCGGCGATGCCGCGCAGCAGTTCTTCCAGCGCGTCGCACTCCTGCTCTAGGGTGCGGTGGAACTGGGTGAACAGGCCGGTGTGCAGCAGTTCTCCCGCGACCGTGTAATGGCGTTCGCGCAGCGCCCGTGCCAACTCGAGAGCGGCGGCGAGATCTCCTGCACCCGCGGCCCGGCCCATGGCCAGCAACTGGTCGGTGACGCGGGCGAGCGCGCTGACGATCACCACCGGCCGGCGGGCCAGGCGGGCGCGCACGATGGCGGCCGCGCGTTCGATGGCAGCCGCGTCCTCCACCGAAGTGCCGCCGAACTTCATTACGATCATGGTCGGGTTCCGCCGGTCCGGTTCAATCCAGGTAGCCTTGCGCCTTGAGCAATTCCGCGTTCAGCAGGGCCGCTCCGGCCGCGCCGCGGATGGTGTTGTGCGAGAGGACAGTGAACTTCCAGTGCAGCAGGGAACAGTCGCGCAGCCGGCCCACGGTGACGGCCATGCCGCTTCCGCGCTCGGCGTCCAGACGCGGCTGCGGCCGGTCGGCGGCGGTTTCGTAGATCACAGGTTGTGGCGGAGCGCTGGGCAAAGCAAGCTGCTGCGGCACACCGCGAAACCCGCGCCAGGCAGCGATGAGGTCCTCGGCCGTGCCCCGCTCCTTGAGTTCCACGGAGACGGATTCCGTGTGCCCATCCTCAACGGCCACGCGATTGCAGTGTACGCTGATGCCAAAGGCGGCCGGATCCACACGCGATCCGTCCAGGGCGCCGAGCATCTTGCGGGATTCCGCCTCCACCTTCTCTTCTTCCCTGGGAATGTAAGGAATCACGTTGCCCAGGATGTCGAGCGACGCTACGCCGGGATAGCCCGCGCCGCTCACCGCCTGCATGCTGACCATGAACACGCGCGCCAAGCCAAACTGCTGCGCCAGCGGCGCCAGCGCCAGGACCAGGCCGATCGCGGTGCAGTTGGCGTTAGTCAGCATGAAGCCGCCCGACTTGCGCCGCCAGGACTGGCACTCAAGCAGCTTGAGGTGGTCCGGGTTGACCTCCGGGATGACCAGGGGAACGTCCGGCTGCATGCGGAAGGCGCCGGAGTTGGAAACCACGGCGCAACCGGCTTCGGCAAAACGCGGCTCGAGCTCCCGTGCCACATCGGCGTCGAGAGCGGCGAAGATGACCTTTGGCGCATCGTGCGGCTGGGGCGTGGAAATCTTCAGCGACGCCACACCAGCCGGCACGGGGGTCTTCAACCGCCAGCGGACGGCGTCGCCGTAGGCCTGGCCGGCGGAGCGCTCCGAAGCTGCGAGCCATACCACCTGGAACCAGGGATGATGCTCGAGGAGCTGGACGAAGCGCTGGCCCACCGTCCCGGTAGCGCCCAGGATTCCAACTGGAATCTTGCTGCTGCTCATGCCTGTTTCGGATTGTACACGCACCGGTTTAGACACGGCAGCCGGACCGGCGCGGGGTTCCGGGGGCGGCAACGGCGCGCGCCAGCTCGCGGCGCGTGTGGTATTCTCCGCAGCCTCAGCCGCGCCCAGAAGGGAGGTGGCCCATGCCGGAATTGCGCCAGAACCGTGTGACCAAGGAGTGGGTGGTGATCGCCACCGAGCGCGCCAAGCGTCCCGACCAGATGGTGCAGAAAAAGGAAGCGAAGCCCGCGGAGCCGTACTCCGCCACCTGCCCCTTCTGCGCCGGCAACGAACACCTGGCGCCGCCGGAGATCATGCGGCTGCCGGCGGACAACGATGGCGGTTGGCGCGTGCGCGTCATCCCCAACAAGTTCTCGGCCCTGGCGCGCGAGGGCCAACCGACCCGCCAGGTGCAACAGTCGCGGCGCACCGTTTACGCCGTCGGCCTGCACGACGTGCTGGTGGAGACGCCGGATCATTCCCTGACACCGGCCCTGTTGCCGGAATCGCACGTCGTGGACATCGTGCGCGCCTACAAGGCCCGCCATGACGCTGCCATCGCAGACTCCCGCATCGCTCACGTCATCCTGTTCAAGAACCACGGATCGGCGGCCGGAGCCAGCCTGGAGCACGCCCATTCCCAAATGATCGCCACGCCCGTCGTTTCCTCCCAGGTGCGCGCCCGCATGTACGAAGCGGTGCGCCACTACGATGAGTTCGGGGAGTGCATCTTCTGCCAGATCATGGACGAAGAATTGACGGAGGGAACGCGCGTGGTGCTGACCACGGACCACTTCACGGCGCTGGTGCCGTTTGCGTCGCCCTCGCCGTTCAACCTGCACATCTTTCCGCGCCGGCACATGGCCACGTTCGGGGCCGCCAATGACGCCGAGCTCGAAGACCTGGGGCGCGTTTTGAAGACCATCCTGGGCAAGCTGTACGTCGGACTGGAGAACCCGGACTTCAACTACACGGTGCGCTCCGGACCCGTGGGTTCTGAAGGGGAGCCCTACTTTCACTGGTACATCAGCGTGATCCCGCGGCTCACCAAGGTGGCGGGCTTCGAGCTGGGCACGGGCATGTTCATCAACACCGTACTGCCGGAAGCGGCCGCCGAGTTCCTGCGCAACGTGAACGTGGACAGCCTGCCCGGCTTCGGTCAGTGAGCGGCCCCGGTCAGGAAGTGGCCGGCGGGGAGGGATGGGCGACGGCAGGTTGCGGCTCGGCGACCGCCGCCGTAACCAGGACGGCTTCCTTGCGCACTAAATACTCGTCGATGAGGACGGCCGCGAGGGCGGCGCTGGGGACGGCGACCAGCGCCCCCAACACGCCCGCCAGCGCGCCTCCCACGGTCAAGGCGGTGATGACGGCAAGTGGCGGCAGGTTTACGGTGTGGCGCATGATGCGCGGCGTCAGGAAGGCATTCTCGAGCTGCTGGTAGGCGAGATAGAAGGCCAGTACACCCACAAGCTTGCCCCAACCATCGATCAGGGCCACGACTCCAGCCACGACGACGGTAGCCACCGGACCAATGATGGGAACCAGGTTGGCCAGGCCGCCCAGCACGGCGAGCGCATAGAAATAGCGCACACCCAACAGTCCGAGGGCGATCGCGCTCAGCACGCCGAGCGCCAGCATGAGCATGCCCTGGCCGATGAGCCATAGGCTCATCCGCTGGCGAGCCCGGAGCAGGGTAGCTTCCAGCCGTGGTCGGTGCTCATGCGGCACCATGGACATCGCCCAGCGGAACGTCCGCTCTCCGTCCAGAATGAAATAGACGGTAAGGATCAACCAACTGAACAGCCAGAAAACTCCCCCGGCGACGCGCTTAAACACGCCGAAGGCGCCGCCGATCGCCTCGTCCGCGTATTGCTGCAAGGATGCGGGATCGAACTCCACTCCCAGCGGCAGGTGGCGCAGTTTTTCGGCTGCGGCCGCAAGCTGCCGGGGCCAGTCCTGCGCCAGCTCGCGGATATCGCGGTAGATGGGCGGCACAGCCAGTCCGAAGAACAGGGCGAGCAGCCCAGCGCCGGCCATGAGCAGCACGATGATGGCAAAGCCCGGGCTCGGCTGCCACGAGCGAACGCGCAGCCGCTGGATGGCCTGCAATATCGGGGAGAGCACCACGGCGAACAGGGCGCTGACGTAGACCAGCAGCAGGACGTCGCGCACCAGATAGGCGGCGTACAACGCAATGCCGACCAGCACGGCAAACAGGATCGTGGATCGGTGCTCGGAGGCCATGGTTCTGGCCGTGTATGGTAGCAGGAGACGAACCGCACAGCCCGCGACGCTAGTCGCGCAGGATTTCGACGTTCTGCCCGGCCACCAGCACGCGAATGAGCCTGTACTGGCTGTCCAGCCAGAGCGACCACTCGACGCCTTCGGCTTCCAGCTTCACGCGATCCAGCTCGCGCTCCACGCCGGCGATCGGCAGCTTTTCCTTTCCCATATATTCCAGACTGACCATCACGGGACGGTGCTGTTGCGGAATGAAGATGCCGAACTGGGTCCGTGTCAGGCGGCACTGGCCCGGCCTTTCGGGCGCGGGAGTGCAACTAGTGGCCAGGTAGTGCCAGGCGAGGATCTGACGGTGCAGAAAGAAGTTGTCATCCACGATGAGGGTGGACGCAGGAAGGATGAACGGCAGCTCGGTCGGCTTTTCATTGGGAGCGGTGACGATGTGCTCGACCAGGAACTGGTCCTTGATACCGACCACGGCGCTGGCCTTGCCCGGGCTGAGTTCTTTCCACTCGTAGCGCAGGAGGTTGCCGTTGGGCGCCAGTTCGAGCTGGGAGGTTTGAGCCGCGCCGCTCCCGTCCACGGTCTTGAACTCGGCCGTGGCAATGCTCTTAGAGGGGGTTTCCTCCACCTGAAAAGTCTCGGTCGCTACCCGCTTTCCGGCCACGAAGACGCCGAATGAGCCGGAATCCAGGATCTTGTTGCCACCTCTGGCCTTGTCCTTGGATTTCTGAGCCAGTGCCGGGCCACCGACACCGAGAAGCAGGGGAAGGAGCAGCGTAGCACCCAGGACTTTCTTCACGTCACCTCCTCTCAGTCATGCCCGCCGGTCCAGACCGAGGGCTGTAGCAATCTCTGCCGCCACGTCCTCCGGAGTCCGGTTCGCGGTGTCTACGCGAAGGGAGGCGCTCCGGTAATCGGGAAGCCGTGACTCGTAGAGCCTCCGGAAGGAGGCCTCGTCCTTGAACAGCGGCCGCTGTGAAGCCGCCGGCCGGCAGCGCGCCAGCAAGACCTCCAGGGGCGCATCCAAAAACACCAGCGCAGCCGCCGCCTGGCGCAGCCGCTGAGCATTCTGGGGCTGGCTCAGAGTACCGCCTCCCAGCGCCGTCACCATGGCGTGTTCCGCCGCCTGCTGCAGCAGGGAAGCGAGGGCCGCGTGTTCAGCCACGCGAAACGCCGCTTCGCCGGATTCACGGAAGATCTGCGCGATGCTGCGCCCTTGCTGCTGTTCCACCCGCTCGTCCAGGTCCACGAACTGCCAATCCAGCCGGGTGGCCAGTGCCCGGCCCACGCTGGTCTTGCCCGCTCCCATAAAGCCGGTCAGGAACACAACCCGGGGTGGCGGCTGGGCTCCCATGCGGGCGTTGGCTGCCGTAAATTCGTGCAAACCGCTACTGCTTTTTCACGCGGATTCTACCACTGAAGGAGAGCAGCCGAACCGTGGAGGAACCTGAGTGGGAAGTACCTGCGAAGGAACGACCGGCAGGAGGAGGGACACTGGCCGACCCGCGGGTGAACATCGGCACCTCGTTCCTTACCGAACCCTTTTCAGAATGCGCCGTAAGGTCCACGGAAGCCGTTTCGGGCAGGGAGACGTCGATATCGCCCGCGTGGCTGGTGAGCGAGTAGCGGCCGCCGAAGCCAAAGTCGCCGGAGTAGCGGATGTTTCCGCGAGTGGAATTGACCGCCAGCAGCGGACCGCTGACGTTCTCCAGCTTGACTTCGCCGCTCTGCGACTGGATCTCGACGTGGGCGTTGCGGACGCGGGTAAGCGTGATATCGCCGGAGAGAGAACGGACATGCACATGGACGCCGGCGACGTCGCGCACCTCGACGGGCGCGGATTCGCTCTCCGCCTCGATATCTCCCCGCAGCCCTTCCATCATCACGGAGCCGCTGCCGGCATGCACGCTGACGTTGGTGCCGGCCGGCACCGCCACATCGTAGTCCACGCGGCCCTCATCGCCCGAGAGCAGCGGTTCCAGCACCGTGGTGCGGATTTCGATGCGGTTACCGCGCTGGCCGGCAGCCACGTACACCTTGCCGGAGCGGGTGGTCGCCGACACCGTCACCTGCCGGACTGCGGCGGAGGGCTTGACGACAATGGCTCCGTATTCGTTGGAGAGGTTGAGCGTGGCCTGCGGGCCGACGGCGTAGCGAAAGTCCTCCCGCGTTTCCGCTGCCGGAGCGGAGAGGGCGAAGAGGGTGACTGCCAAGAAACCCGCGGCCGGGTGCCAGCGTGTCATTGAATCGGTTCCGCCGAATGAGCCATGGCCATCTCGTAGATGGCGGCCTTCTGCTGGTAGGCGCGCATCAGCATCTCACGCGCGCGCGCGTCATTAGGATTCTCGACCAGGGACTGCTGCACGTCGGCGATGTAAGCGTTGGCTCCGCGCAAGCTTTCCTCGTAAGCCGGACGCAGGGCAGGCGAGCGAGCCTCAACGGCTTGCAGCAAGGTCACGTCGTCCTCGGGCAGCGCGCTCTGCAGCAGCGCCTGGGTCGCGTCCGGCGCCAGCCGGGGAGCGATGGCGTCGGAAAGGATCATGCCGCAGACCACCGCAAGGGCGGCAGCCATCGCGCCGACCTGCCAACCTGGCGACCCGAGGAAGCGCGGCAAAGACCAAACCGGACGCAGCACCCGCGCGGGTTCTGCGTCCTTGATCAGGCCTTCCTTCTCCAGAGCCTGGTGAATTCCCAGCCAGACCTGCGGGCCGGGCTCGGCGAGCGGCAGCCGGGCTGCCTCCTCGCGGATCAGGTGCAGGTCCTGTACCAGGACAGCGCACACCGCGCAGGCATCCAGATGCGCCTGCTGCTCAGCGCCCGTCGGGCCCTCCAGGGTGTCGCCCAAGACCTTTTGAAACTCCGTACACGTCATGACGCTACCTCAAATCTTCCGCGTTTTCGGCCCGGCACGCAAGCCGTATCGTCACTTCCTGTGTTTACTCCTTCTCCCGCCTGGCCGCCCTTTCCAGCCGCAGCAATTCCCGCAGCTTCAACCGTGCCTTGTGAAGCTGCGACTTGCTGTTGCCCACCGAGCAACCAATCATTGCGGCGATTTCGTTGTGCTCGAAGCCTTGCACGTCGTGCAGCACGAAGATCGTCCGATAGCCCACCGGCAGTTCCGCGATGGCGCGTTCGAGGTTAACGCGATCGACCGAGCCCACCAGGGCGAGGTCGTTCTCCCCGAACTCTTTCCGTGGGCCGTCTTCCTGCTGCGGCTCGAGTACCTCCTCGAGCGGCACCGACGGAAGCCCCTTTTTCCGTAGGTGCATCAGCACTACGTTGACCGAGAGCCGGTGCAGCCAGGTCGAGAACGCCGACTCGCCACGGAACGTACCGATCTTCCGGAACAACTGCAGGAACGCTTCCTGCGTCAGGTCCTCGGCCTCAGCCGTATTGCTGGTCATCCGCAGGCACAGGGAGTAAACGCGGCGCTTGTGGAGGCTGTACAAGACCTCGAACGCTTCTGCGTCCCCCTTTTGGGCTCCGGCGATGGCTTCCGCTTCCGATAGCCCACCCGCGGGTGCTGGCTTTTTCTGACTCAATCGGCCCTTGTCAGGCCGCTGCCTAAATAGATGCGGCCGAAGTGGTATTCCGTTGTATCGCTTAGCCCGTCCGGGTACCCCCCAAAAGGGTCCCGGGGCGAGGGTAAAGGCCGGGGAAGGGTACCGTCAACGGGGCGGCGCTTCGGGGGCCCGCAAAATCAGGGTTTCTGGCTACGCCCGGATGGTTTCCAGACCCCGCGCCTGGGGCCCGGTTTCCGTGCGCCACAGCAGGAAGGCGAAGACCAGGGCAATCATACCCAGGACAGTGAAAATCCACATCATGGGCAGGTAGCCGGCGGGGTTGACGGCGCTGGCCCCGGCGTAGTCGTTGGCGCGGCCCACCAGCCAGTCCAGAGCGCCGACCCCGATCTGCTGCAGCAAGAACATTAAGGCATAGGCGCTCCCCAGCCGGTTCTGCTCCACCAGGTAGGCTACCGAAGGCCACATCAGGGCGGGGACCAGAGAAAACGCGATTCCCACCATGGCGATCGGCAGATAGAGCGTCACCTGCGTGTATCCCAGGATGGGAAAGACGGGAACCAGGATCAGCGTGCCCAGCAGCATGAGCGAAGCACGGCGCCCGATGCGATCCGAGAGCAGACCGAAAAGCACGGTGGCAAACATGGCTGCAACCGGCATGACGCTGTTCAGCTGGCCCGCGAAGGAGCGCTCTGCCTGGTGCGCTTCAATGAAGAACTTGATGGAGAAGCTGCGGAACGGAAAGATGACGGAATAGAACGCCACGCAGACGGCGGTGATGTACCAGAAAGCGCGATTGAACCTGATGAGGTCGGAGAGGACCAGCTTGTCGGTCGATCCGGCCTCCCCGAGCGAATACTTGCGCTCGGCTTTCTTCTCCAGCACCCAGTAGATCGCCGCGCCGATCACACAGGTGGTTCCGAGGAAGGCGGCGACGACCAGGGGGGTCCGCCAGTCGCCGTAGGCAGCTCGCGCCCAGGTGGGAGACCAGTCGGCGGCCGTCTGGCCCAGGCGCGCGATGACCAGGTTCACGCCCAGAGCGAACCCCAGTTCCTTGCCCTTGAACCACTTGGCGATGGCCGCGGTGATGGCGGCAATCAGCGGTTCGGCGCTGGCCAGCAGGAACCGTCCCACTACCATGACGCGGTAGTCGGTGGAAGCAATCATCATGAAGCCGGAAATCGCGCAGATGGCTCCGAACAGGAGAGTGGCCACGCGGGTGCCCCGGCGGTCAATGATGGGCCCGCCGAACAACAGGAACGGAATGGCGCTCCAGGAATACACCGAAGACAGCAGTCCGTACTGCTCGTCGGTGAAGTTGAGCTGTTGCTTCAGCAGGTCAGCGACAGGCGCAATGCTGTCATACAGGTAGTAGTTGCCGAACATCGCCAGGCTGATGAACATCAGCACCATCCAGCGATACCACTTCGGAGGCTCCGGCTGAGCGAGAGAGATTGGAGTTCCCATGGAAGATAGATCGCGCGGCGAAGGGCCTGCGGTTCCCGGCCGGACGAAGGCTAGAAGATAACAGATTCATGCGTTCGCTGGGCATGGTGCGACCCGTCGGGAACCTAGGAACCAACGTAGCGGGCATACAGGCTGCGCGCCGCCGCAGTATCGGTGGTCCCCTTGACGATGGCGCGGCCGTCGGGGAACAGCGTCATTTCGTAGTCATCCCGCCAGAACTTGAGGACAAACTGGTTGTGGCGCACGCGCCCGTGGGGTTCCAGGCGGCGCGTCATCTCCGCGAAGTCGATGGGTCGCTCGCGCTCGTGGATCTGCACCGAGTTGCGCCCGCACAGGGTGATGTGTGGCCGTCCCTGACCCGCCAGATGGATGAAGTCCCCCGCGCCGCAGGCGCGACAGTTCGCGCGGGGACGTGAGGCATCGATCTCCGAGCGCTGGTTGGTCCACACGTCCCAGGAAAGCAGCGTAGGACGCAAACGCTCCCGGGCGCCTGCGAGGAACTTCAGCGCCTCAGCAGCTTCGAGCGACGCCGCCAGTTGCGCCGCGGGATTGAGGATGCCGGCCGTGTCGCAGGTTTCCACCGTCCCGCGCGGCGGTTCGGGAAACAAGCAGGCGAGGCACGCTGTCTCTCCGGGAACGATGTTCAGGGTGACGGCATAGCTACCCACCGCGGCGGTGTAGATCCAGGGGATGCGGGTTTTCACCGCCCAGTCGTTGATCAGGTACCGGGTCTCGAAGTTGTCGGTTCCATCGAGGATGAGCTGGATGCCGGAAAGCAAACGCTCAACGTTGCCCGGGGTCAGATCGGCCACTTCCGGCTCGACAACGATGCCGGAATTGAAGGCCGCAATCTTGCGCGCGGCAGCGATGGCCTTGGGCACGCTCTCAGCCGCATCCTGCTCGTCGAATAGCGACTGCCGCTGCAGGTTGCTTGGCTCGACGTAGTCGCGATCCACAATGCGCAAAGAACCCACGCCGGCGCGCGCCAGCAGGCCGGCGGCTCCCGACCCGGTGGCGCCACAGCCCACAATGGCCACCCGCGCGGCCTGCACCTTCCGCTGGCCTTCGGGCCCGATGCCCGCGAACAGCTCCTGCCTCGAGTAACGACTTTCCGGTGACCCCGGCATCCTTGGACCTCGACGCATTTATTATAGGAGGGCGCGTGGCCGCCGTCCGAATCGACCGCAGCGGACGGCGGCCGGGAGTGCAACGCGAAGGCTGTGCGCGCTCATCGCATTACAGGAATTCATTCACTCCGTTGCTCGCAACCGGAGCTACGAGGCCTTATTGACGGGGAAGTGCGCGGCACGTATCGGCGCTCTTTTAGTGCTGTCCGGGTGCGTCCTGCCCCTGGGCGGTCAAGAAGCCGCACCTGTTAGCCCGGACTCCGACGTCTACGGCAAGACGGTCCGCAGGGTGGAGTTGCGCGGCGCCATGGCCGGGCAGGCCCAGCACCTGCTGGAGCGCGTGGCGCAGCCCGTGGGCCAACCGCTGGATCGCACACGGGTCCGCCAGAGCGTACAGGCGCTGTACGCATCCGGCTTCTTTTCCGATATTCGCGCCGAGGCGGAACCGGTCGCCGAAGGCCAGGTCGACCTTGTGTTCCTGACGGCCCCGCGCTATTTCATCGGATCGCTGACCATCGAGGGTGCTCCCGGCAGCGAACCCAGCGGCAAGCAGGTGCTGGCGGCAGCCAAGCTGCAGTTGGGTGAGCCCTGGGCGCCGAACCAGATGGAGGCGGCGCTCGCGAGAATGAGAGATGTTCTGGCCGACGAGGGCTACTTTCGTGCCCAGGTCGGATTTGAACACAGCGAGCGTCCGGCGACGCAGCTCGTGGACCTTCACTTCCGGGTCACGCCCGGCGAGCGCGCCCGCGTAGGGGACGTGCGGGTCGAGGGCGACCCCGGCTTCAGCGACGCCGAAGTCATACGGATCGCCAAGCTCCGTCCCGGCGATGCGGTCACCCAGAAGCGCCTGACGCGGGCGCTCGAGCGGCTGCGAAAGGCGTATCAGAAGCAGCAAAGGCTGGAGTCCGAGGTCGCGCTCAAGAGCCGCCTCTACCAGGAGAAGACCAACACCGTGGACTATGTGTTCGACCTTCGCCGCGGACCTCAGGTGGAGATCAAAGTGGAAGGCGCGCGCCCCAGCCGCAGCGAGATCCGCAGGCTCTTCCCCGTCTACGAGGAGAACGCCGTGGACGAGGACCTGCTGAACGAAGGACGCCGCAACCTGCGCGACCACATGCAGACGCGCGGGTACTTCGACGCCACGGTCGGGTACGCCACACAGGACGATCCCGCGGCCGACCGCCGCACCATCGTCTACCAGGTGGAACGCGGCCAACGTCACCAGCTGGCGGAGATCGTCATTACCGGCAACCACTACTTCGCAGACGACCTCATCCGGGAACGCCTGTGGATGCACGAAGCCGGGTGGCTGCTTTCCCACGGGCGCTTCAGCCAGTCCATTCTGGCCAGCGACATTGAGGCCGTTCGGGCGCTCTATACCTCGAACGGATTCGCGCAGGTGAAGGTTTCCAGCCGCGTCGAGCAGTTCGAGGGCGACCGCCTGCGGGTGGTGCTGAGCATCGAGGAGGGGCCACAAACCCGCGTGGCGTCGCTGGCCATCCGCGGAAACAAGGCCGTGGCCGAGGAACAGATCCGCTCGATGATTTCCATCATTGAGGGGCAGCCGTTCTCAGAGGCGAACGTCCTGAGCGACCGCGACCTGGTGCGCAACTTCTACTTCAACCGCGGGTTCCCGGAGGCCACGCTGGAATTCTCCTCGCAGCCCGATCCGGCCGACGCCACGCGCATGCACGTGACCCTCGAGATCCATGAAGGCCCGCAGTTCTTCGCCGATCAGGTGATCGTAAGCGGTCTCCGCTACACCCGCCCGGAGACGGTGAACCGGCAGGTGCGCATCTCGCCGGGCGGACCTCTCTCGCTGTCGGACATGCTGGAGACCCAGCGCCGTCTTTACGACCTGGGGTTGTTCAACGAAGTCGATATCGGCGTGCAGAATCCTGACGGGAATGCGCGCAACAAGAACGTGCTCATCCAGGTGGAGGAAGCCAGTCGATGGACGTTCGACTACGGCGCCGGGTTCGAGGTGCAGACCGGGGCCGCCGGGGTCGAGCCCCAGGGCGACCTTGAAGCCAGCCCCCGATTCTCTTTCGACGTGACACGCATCAACTTCCGCGGACGCGACCACTCCCTGGTCTTTAAGTCGCGCGTCGGGCGCCTGCAGCAGCGAGGGCTCATCGGCTATATTGCGCCACGCTGGTTTGACAAGGAGAACCTGCGGCTGTCTCTTACCGCCTTCTATGACAGCACCAGCGACGTCCGCACCTTCACCTCCGAGCGCCTCGAAGGTTCCATCCAGGCCGATCACGTACTCAGCAAGGCCACGACGCTGCTCTACCGGTTCGCCTTCCGCCGGGTCCAGGTGGACGAATCCAGCCTGAGGATCGAGCCGGCCCTGATTCCCCTGCTGTCGCAGCCGGTGCGCGTCGGCATTCCGAGCGTCACCTACATTCGCGATACGCGCGACGACCCCATCAACTCGACCCGGGGCTGGTACCTCACCAGCGACCTGGGCATCTCCAGCAAGATCTTCGGTTCGGAGGCCGATTACTGGCGGCTGTTCCTGCAGAACACCACCTACCACGCTTTCCGGCGGCGCAGCATCGTGCTGGCGCGCTCGACTCGCATCGGATTCACCGAGCCGTTCGATACCACAGACATCATCCCGCTGCCCGAGCGGCTGTTCAGCGGCGGCGGCAATTCGCATCGCGGCTTTGCCATCAACCAGGCCGGCCCGCGCGACCGCGAGACCGGGTTCCCGCTCGGCGGGCAGGCCCTGTTCCTGAACAACGTGGAACTGCGCCTTCCGCCGGTTACCTTGCCCTACCTGCGCGAGAACGTGAGCTTTGTCCTGTTCCATGATGCCGGCAACGTCTTCGAGAGCGCCCGCGACCTGTTCCGCGGCCTCGGGCGCTGGTCCCAGCCGAACCCCGCCCAGTGCCGCCTGCTGACCCTGAACGCCCGCTGCGACCTCAATTACATGTCCAATGCCGTCGGAGGCGGCCTCCGCTACCAGACCCCCATCGGCCCGGTGCGCGTCGACTTCGGATACAACCTCAACCCGCCCACGTTTCCCATCCGCGAGGAGGGCCGATCGGAAACGCTGCGGCACTTCAACATCTTCTTCAGCATCGGGCAGACATTCTGATGATTTGTCGCTTACGAATCGCCTTGCTTGTCTTCCTGGCTGCGGCGCCCGTGATGCACGCCGGCCAGCTCCTGGATCGCATCGTCGCCACCGTCGATTCGCGCATCATCGCCGAGAGCGAGTGGGAGGAGGCGGTGCGTGTGGAGTGCCTGTTGGAGGGCCGCCCGGTCGAACAGATTGGCGCCGCCGACCGCCAGGCCACTCTCCAGCGCTTGATCGATCAAGCCTTGCTGCAGCAGCAGATGGAGAACACCGGCTTCGAGCCTGCCACCTCGGAGGACGTAGCAGAGCGCCTGCGCAACGTCCGGGAGCGCCTTCCCCAGGGACAGGACGACGCTGCGTGGCACGCCCTGCTCGCTCGTTACGGACTGACCGAAGACACGCTTCGCCAGCGCCTGGCCCTCCAGCTCGACCTGGAGCGTTACATCGACCAGCGTTTCCGCTCCACCGTCTATGTCGAGCCGGCCGCCGTCGAAGCCTACTACCGCGACCAGCTTGCGCCGCAGCTCCAGGCGAAGAACGCGCCTGTGCCGTCGCTGGCTGAAGTGCGCGAGCGGATCGAGCGCCTGCTCACGGAACAACGCGTGAATGAGCTCGTGGCCTCGTGGCTGAAAGCGCTGCGTACACAAACGGAGATTCAGGTGCGATGAACGAGTCCGTGCCCAAGCCGCGCCGCCGTGGCCGATGGCTGCTGCGTCTCGTCATCTTCGTGCTGGCAAGCGGGTTGCTTGTGGGATGGTACTTGTCGAGTGAGGCCTTCGAAGCCCGCTTGCGCGCGCAAATGGTGGAGGGCATCGAGGAAGCGATTGGGACTCGCGTCGAAATCGGCTCTTTCCACTGGGACCTCTGGAACCTGGGCTTTGAGGCTCGCGAGATGGTGCTGCACGGTCGCGAGCCGAAGGGAGAGCCCGCGCTCGCTCGCATCGAATCCCTCAGCGTTCGCCTGAAGGTGCTGTCACTGTTCCGGCCGAGTTTTGGCGTGCGCGAAATCGTGGTGACGCGGCCGGTCGTCCGCATCATTACCTTTCCGGATGGCTCGCTCAACGTGCCGATGCCCGGCACCAGCCGACCGAAAGGCGCAGGCACGCCGGCGAACCTCCATGCGCTCTCGGTCGACCGCCTCGACATCACCGGCGGCGAATTGTCCTGGAACGAACGCCGCATTCCGCTCGACCTTACAGTTCGAGGCGTCACGCTCTCTCTGGCGTTCGCACGGTTCGACCGCAGGTACGACGGAGACCTTTCGCTGGGGAACATCGAGTTCCGCTATGGCGGAGCCCCACCACTGACCTCGCGGACACGGGTGATCTTCCGCATCTGGCCCAAGGCGGCGGAAATCTCCAGCCTGCGCTGGGACTCGAAAACATCACGCCTTGAGGCGACGGCCCGCGTCGAGAGCTTCGTGGAACCCGATCTTCGCGTGAACTACTCGGGAGCGCTGGATCTGCGCGAGTTTGGCCCGCTGGTTCACCGGCCGGCCCTACGGAGCGGCCGGATCGAGTTCAGCGGCGAGGGCAGCGGCCCACCGCGGGAACTCACCTTTTCCGGGCGCATGCGTTGGGCGGATGTCAGCTGGCAGACGCCCGGGGTTCGCCTCTCCGGCCTTGCGGGAGGAGCGCAGTTCACCGGCAGCCGAGAGCGCCTCGCTTTTTCCAACGTCTTCGCCCACGCGATGGGAGGCAATCTTACCGGGTCGGTCGCGGTCGAGAACTGGACGCCGTGGCGCGCTGACGAAAAGTCTGCGCCACGGGGTGTGGCGAACCTCAAGCTCACCGGCATCCGCCTGGCCGCGCTGGCCGGCGCAGTTTCCACGGAATCGCTTCCACTTGCGCGCCTGAAGTTTGCCGGCAGCGCGGCGGGCACCGTGAAGCTGGCCTGGCGCGGCGCTCTTGCGGCTGCGAACTGGGCATTCGCGCTCGATATCGTTCCACCGGCCGCGCCGCAATCGGAAGACTGGCCGCTTAGGGGCGCGATTGTGGGCGCCTATCGCTCCGAGGCGCGATCTCTCAGTCTGGAGCATCTGCACTTAGCCACACCGGCTTCGCGGCTGGAGGCTGTCGGTTCGCTCGGTTCGCCGGGGGCTTCGATGGAGGTCTCGCTGCGCCTGGATCGCCTGGCTGAGGCGCGCAAGGTTCTGGACATATTCGCTTCGTCGCTTCCGCTCCACCTGGAGCCTGAAGGGCGGGCCGCTTTCGACGGGCGCCTGAGCGGAGCACTTGGGTCGCCACGGCTCCAAGGCCGATTCACCGCGGCGGAATTTGCCGTAACGCGGCCCACGGGTGCGGAAGGCAGCCCGCTGACCATGCATTTTGACGCGTTCTCCGCTGACCTGGACTATTCGGCTGCGCACCTCGAAATCCGCAATGCTGAGCTGCTGCATGATGCGGCCCACATCGCATTCGACCTGGCGACCGAGCTTCGCCACGGCCGCCTGGAGCCATCGGCGCCGCTGACGAGCAACGTCCGGATACGGGATGCCTCCCTCGACCGGCTGCAGTCGCTGGCCGGGACCAGCTATCCGCTTCGCGGCGTTCTGGACCTCGAGTTCTCCGCCCGCGGCACGTGGCTCGATCCACGAGGCGAGGGCAGGCTGGAGGTAAGAGAGGCAGAACTGTTCGGTGAGCCGTTCCGGGCGTTCGCTTCCGGCCTCCGCGTCCGGCAAGGGGAACTCGAGCTCAGTGAACTCGTGATGGCGCAAAACGGTGGGCGCGCTGCAGGCACGGCCGCCTGGCGTTTTGCCGATCGCTCTTTCCGGCTCGATCTCGATGGTTCAGGTTTCCAGCTTTCGAGGTTCCGGCGCCTGCAGCGTCCGCAGTTCTCGACTGGCGGTCAGTTTGCGTTCCGGCTGCAGGGTCGCGGAACTCTCGCCCAGCCTGACCTTTCGGCGGATGTGCGTCTGACCGACCTCGTGCTCAACGGAGAGGAAGCGGGCGACCTCGAAGCTCACGCCGTCACCCGCGCGGGAACGTTGCATCTCAGGGCCCGCTCCGCATTCCAACAGGCCGAGCTCGACGCCGATGGCCAGATCGGCTTGCGCGCCGGCTGGCCCGCCCAACTCGCAGTACGCTTCGCCCGGCTCGACATCGATCCGCTGCTGCGAGCGGTGGTGCCCGGGCGAATCACCGGACATTCCGCTATGGCAGGTCAGCTCCGAATCGAGGGGCCGCTCGGTGACCGCAAAGCCCTTTCCCTGGATGCGGAGGTTTCACAGTTGGCCGCGGAGATTGCCGGCGTCCGCCTGGAGAACGACGGCCTCATCCAGTTCGCGGTGCGCAACGGGACGCTGGAGGTGAGGCGCTTCCACATCGTCGGCACGGGCACGGACCTTTCGGCCCAGGGCCGCGCCGAACTCCTGGGTGCGCGCCGTCTGGACCTTCGCTCCCAGGGACGTGTGAACTTCCGCCTGCTGCAGTCCCTCGACCCGAACTTCCAGGCTTCGGGCGACGCCACCATGGACCTGACCATCACCGGCACCGCGCAGCAGCCCAATCTGTTCGGCAAGCTGCGCATCGCAGACGCGTCCCTGGCCTTCATCGACGCGCCCAATGCCTTGAGCGAAATCAACGGCCAGATGACGTTCAACCAGAATCGCCTGCAGATCGAATCGCTCACGGCCCGCACCGGCGGAGGCACGCTCGACCTGGGAGGCTCGGTCGCCTATTCCCGCGGTCTTTTCTTCGATCTCACCGCCCGTGGGCGCGAGATTCGCCTGCGCCATCCTCCCGGCATCAGTTCGGTCGCAGATGCCGACCTGCGGTTCGTGGGCTCGGCCGCGGGCTCGCTGCTCTCCGGCGAAGTCACGGTACGGCGTTTCACGGTCAGCCCCAAGTTCGACTTTGCCGCCTACCTGGTTTCGCGGCGGGCGCCGATGGCCCTTCCGGGACCCGCGAACCTGGTGGAAAAATTGCGGTTCGACGTGCACATCACCTCCACGCCTTCCCTGGAGGTGCAGACCTCTCTGGCCCGCATCTCCGGGGACGTGGACCTTCGCCTGCGCGGCACGGCCGCGGCCCCCGCGGTGCTGGGGCGCGTCGACATCACCGAAGGCCGCATCGTCTTCAGCGGCACGGAGTATCGCATCAACCAGGGCGAGATTACGTTCTCCAACCCGGTGCGGGTGGAGCCGGTGCTCGACCTGGACGCCTCCGCCCGGGTCCGTCAGTACGACATCTCCATCGGCTTGCACGGCCCGATCGACCACCTGACCACCACCTACCGCTCCGACCCGCCCCTGCCCACCCCGGACATCATCGCGTTGCTCGCCTTGGGCCGTACCCGCGAGGAGACCGTCATGACCCGGCAAACCACGGACACGTTCGGCCAGGATGAGGCCAGTGCGTTGCTGGGCTCCGCCTTGAATGCCACGCTCAGCAGCCGTGTGCAGCGGCTGTTCGGCGTCAGCCGCATCAAGATCGACCCGCAGGTCGCCGGTCCGGAGAACAATCCCAACGCCCGCCTCACGATCGAGCAGCAGGTTTCGCCGCACGTCACGCTCACCTACATCACGAACCTGTCCCAGTCCTCGCAGCAGGTCATACAGGGCGAGTTCTACCTTAGCCGGACCGTCTCGCTGGTGGCGGTGCGCGACCAGAACGGCGTGGTCGGTTTTGAGTTGAGAATCCGGCAGCGAAAGAAGTAGAACAGGGAGTCGAGGGAGGCAGTTGGCCGGCGCTTCCCAAGCCGACCCCTATCTGCTGCGCCGCCTGGCCATGGTGGAGGTGCAGTTGCGCGCCCGCGGCATTCGCGACGAGCGCGTCCTCGCTGCCATGGCGCGGGTGGAACGCCATCGCTTCGTGCCGCCCGAGCATCAGGATGACGCCTACGGCGATTTCCCGTTGCCCATCGGCGAGGGCCAGACCATCTCCCAGCCTTACGTGGTGGCGGCCATGCTGGAGGCGCTCGCGCTCCGGCCCGAGGATCTCGTACTGGAGATCGGGACCGGTTCCGGCTACCAGACCGCGCTGCTCGCCGAGCTGGCGCGCGAGGTCTACAGCATCGAGCGCCAGCCGCGCCTCGCCATGCGTGCGGAAGAGGAGCTCCTGGCGTTGGGCTACGCCAACGTGCATCTGCGCGTCGGTGATGGCACCCTGGGCTGGCCCGAGGTTGGTCCTTTCGACGCTATCATCGTCGCCGCCGCGTCGCCTCAGGTCCCTCCGACTCTCTTCGAGCAGTTACGGGAGGGCGGCCGCATGATTGTGCCGGTCGGTTCGACCTTCGCGCAGGAGTTGCAGCTCATCCGCAAGCAGTCTGGCCGCACCTTCGTCACCCATCTGGATGGCTGCCGCTTCGTGCCGCTCATCGGCCGCGAGGGTTTTTCCGCTTCCTGATTCCGCCGCTACAATCTCCCTGTGGCCCTGATCCGCAACATCCGCATCACGCTGGAAATGATCAAATGGGAGCACTCCGTCTTCGCGCTGCCGTTCGCGCTCTGCGGGGCCATGCTGGCGGCCGGCGGCTGGCCGACGGCCCACCAACTGCTGTGGATTGTCGTAGCCATGGTGGCGGCACGATCGGCAGCCATGGCTTTCAATCGCCTGGCCGATCAAGTTCTCGACGCCGCCAATCCCCGCACCCGCACCCGCGCGCTTCCGGCGGGTACCCTCTCGCGCCGTTTCGTCTCCCTGTTCGTGCTCGCCTCGGCCGCCCTGTTTGTGTTTGCGGCGGGGCAGCTGAACCGGCTCACCTTTGCGCTGTCTCCGGTCGCGCTGGCCGTGATCCTGCTTTACTCGTACAGCAAGCGCTACACGCGCTGGTCCCACCTGGTGCTGGGTTTCGCGCTGGGGATGTCGCCAGCCGCGGCTTGGATCGCCGTCCGAGGCTCGCTGGATCCCCGCATCCTGGTGCTGACGGCCGCCGTCACTCTGTGGGTCGCTGGTTTTGACATCCTCTATGCCTGTCAGGATTACGAGTTCGACCGGCAAACCGGCCTGCACTCGATTCCGAGCGCCTTCGGTATCGCGTGGGCGCTGTGGATCGCACGCATCCTGCACGGGGCCATGCTGTTGCTCCTAGCGGCTCTGGTGGCCCTGTTCTCGCTCAACTACCTCGCGATGGCGGGTGTTGTGGTGGTCGGGGTTCTCCTGACCTACGAGCACACCCTGGTTTCGCCGCAGGACCTCAGCCGGCTGAACGCCGCGTTTTTCACCATGAACGGCGTCATTTCCCTGGCGTTTTTCGCCTTTGTCGCCGGTGACCTCCTCCTCGGCTGACCGTACCGGAAGCCGCTTGGCTCTATCCAAACCCTTGACTTTCCCCCTATAATCGCCCTTGAGTCTGGCGTGGTGAGCGACGGTTCTCATGACCGAAGCCCCGGGGCGCTTATGCCCTCGGGGCCTTTGTCTTTAGGACGGCGGCCAGCAGCAAGGAGCAACAGCAGCGATGAGGGAACGAGGCACGGTGAAGTGGTTCAATGCCACGAAGGGCTACGGTTTCATCCAGCGGGAGAAGGGAGGCGACGTCTTCGTCCACTACTCCGCCATCCAGTCCGATGGCTACCGCACGCTTAACGAGGGCGAAACAGTCGAGTTCGAGGTTACCCAGGGACCGAAGGGATTGCAGGCGTCCAACGTAGTCCGCGTCTGACCGCCGGCGTCCGCCAGCCAGGTTTTTCATTCAGTTCGCCGCATCTGTTCGTTTCGAGGGGTTCGTGCGTCCCCACCCGGTACGACGGCGGAGGGCAGCCGTGCGGTATCATCAAATGCACGCATGGCACATCCCTTCCAGACCGACGACCCGCGCCTGCATCCCATCCATGAGAAAGTGATGGCGGGTGTCCGCTTGGATGCCGAAGACGCCCTTGCCCTCTACCGCTCCGCCGACGTGCTGGCCCTGGGCTGGCTGGCCAACCATGTGCGCGAACGCATGCACGGCAATGTGGCCTGGTTCAATGTGAACCGCCACATCAATCCGACCAACGTTTGCGTGGCAGCCTGCCGCCTGTGCGCCTTCGGCCGCAAGCAGGACTCCCCCGGTGCCTACACCATGGCCCTGGAAGAAGCGTTCCAGACGGCGGCTTCCGGCTGGAACGATGCCATCACCGAGTTCCACATCGTCGGCGGACTGCATCCCGACCTGCCCTTCCAGTACTTCCTCGATCTCATCCGTGGACTGAAGGAACGCTTCCCGCAGGTGCACCTGAAGGCCTTCACCATGGTGGAGGTCGCCTATATGGCCAAACGCGCGAAACTTTCCATCCGCCAGACGCTGGAGCAGCTCAAGGCGGCCGGGGTGGAGTCGCTTCCCGGAGGCGGGGCGGAGATCTTCGCCGACCGCGTGCGCCACATCATCTGCGACCACAAGATCGATGGCGACCAGTGGCTGGATACGGCGCGCATCGCCCACCAGATCGGTCTCCGCTCCAACGCCACCATGCTCTACGGGCACGTCGAAACTGACGAAGACCGCGTCGACCATCTGCTCAAGCTCCGCGCTCTGCAGGATGAGACCGGCGGCTTCCAGACCTTTATTCCACTGGCTTTCCACCCCGAGAACACGGCTCTGCGCCATCTGCCCAAAACCACAGGCCTGGCCGACGTGAAGAACATCGCCATCGGCCGCCTGGTGCTGGACAACTTTCCCCACATCAAATCGTACTGGCAGATGGTGACGCCCAAAATCGCGCAAATCACATTACGCTTCGGCGCCGACGACATCGATGGCACCGTCATCGAAGAGAAGATCTACCACGACGCCGGCGCCACTACCCCGCAAGGACTCCGCCGCCAGGAGCTGATCCGGCTCATCCGCGAGGCTGGCCGCGAACCGGTCGAGCGCGACACGCTCTATCGCCCGGTCACGCGGAACGAAGCCTCCTTCACCGTCGCCGTCTGACTCCCTCTTCGCGGGAAAAGTCAAGGCGAAAAGGACCATCCCGGCGGTTTTGCTCTTGACGTTTTTCCGCGGGTGTAGAATCAATTTGTCGGCAGCCTGTAAGGCCGTCCTCAATCGTGGGTGCAGTTGGACTCTCTTATTCCGAGGCTCCCATGAACGTGCACTTCAGCTACAAAGCCGCCAAGACCCCCGAAGTCGAAAAGGAACTCCAGAACCAGATAGAGAAGCTCGAACGACGGTTGCACGCCTTCCGCCCGGAACTGGTGCACCTGCACGGCAGCATAGAGCCTAACTCCACGCGCGCTTCCGTCAGCGTTGCCTTGAACCTGCGCCTGCCCTCCGGGCAGTTGGCCGTGCACGACTCGGCGCCTACGGGCGTACAGGCCGCCAAGGCCGCCTTCTCCGACCTGATGGCGCAGCTCAACAAGCACAAGGAGCTGCTGCGCAGCCAACACAAGTGGCGCCGGCATTCCCGCCAGACGGCTTCAGCCGTCCCCTTCGAGAAAACCGTGGCTGCCGTACCGGCCCCCGGCGTCACCAACGCGGACATCCGCTCCTACGTGAATGTGAACCTGGCGCGCCTGGAGCGCTTCGTGGAGCGCGAGCTGCGCTATCGCGAAGCCGCCGGCCTGATCGACCCCGGCTGGATCACCCGTGAGGACGTCATTGATGAGGCCATCGCCACCGCCTTGGCCAACGGCGAGGAGCGCCCCCAGCCGCTCTCACTGGAGCGCTGGCTTTATAGGCTTTCCATCCGCGCCCTCTCGGAGATTGACGCGCGTGACCACGAGCACGTTCCTGCGGCGGTACCACTGGAAACCTCCGCCCGCAAGCAGAACGTCCGCGCTACCGACGACTCCCAGCTTCAGTATCACCAACCCGATGAGCTTCTTCTCGAAGAAGAGGTCATCGCCGACCGCCGCGCCCTCACCCCGGAGGAGATTGCGGCCTCCGACGAGGTCCTCCAGCAGGTGGAGCGCGCTCTGTTGCACGCCCCTGCCCGCGACCGCGAAGCCTTCGTCCTGTTCGCCATTGAGGGCTTTACCATCGAGGAGATCGCCGCCGCGACCGACCGCTCCGTGACTGACGTCCGCGCCTCCATCGCCGCCGCGCGTGAGCACTTGCGCCGCACCCTGCCGGGCCCGGAGGTCTTCCGCGAACGCCTTCTGCATTACTCCAGAACAGCCTGATTCTGTTTTCCCCGGAGGCCCTTATGATCACTCGCGACGAGCTTCGCCATCTGGCCGAATTGGAATCGCCGGAAGGTGCTGCCGTCAGTTTCTACTTTCAACCGCCCCGTCCTCAGGATAAGTCCCACCACGGTGAGATTGTGGCCGTGAGGGAGAAAGTGCGCGAAGCCCTGCGCCGCCTGCCGGCCAACGGCAGCTCAGCGGCCGCGGTCCGCCGCGACCTGGAACGGATTTTGGCCATGAACGAACTCTGGCACGGTGACCATCGCCGCGCCCGCGCCATCTTCGCCTGTTCCGCCCGCGATTTCTGGCGTCAGTACGACCTGCCGGCCCGCCTGGGACGCACCGAACTCTTCCTTGACTCACGCTTCCAGCTTCGCCCGTTGCTCGCCCTGGGTGAACAGCTTTCGCGCTGCCTCGTGGTCGCTCTCGACCGCGAGCACGCCCGCTTCTTCGAGGTCGAAATGGGTGAGATCCGGCTCAAGGACGAATTCATGGATGCCCTGCCTCCCCACGGCGCCAGCGAGGGGTTCCTGGGCTATGATGCCGGCCATTCTCAACGCCACCTGGCGGCGGAGGCGCACCGGCACTTCCGCCGGGTCGCCACCCGCGCCCGTGACCTGATGCTCACCGGCGGCTGCGACCGGCTGCTGGTCCTGTGCCGCGACGACGTCTGGGCTGAGTTCGAGCCCCTGCTGCATCCCTACCTCAAGGGGCGACTGCTGGGGCGCGACCCACTCGATCCCGTGCAGACCACGCCCGATGAGATTCGCGACCACGTCGAGCTCCGCCTGGACCAGCTCGAAGCGCAACGCCGTAGCGCCCTGGTCGAGGACGTGATGGCTGAGGCGCGCCGCAACGGCCGCGGCGCGCTTGGCCTGCGCCGTGTGCTGAATGCCCTGGAGCGCGGCGAAGTCCAAACCCTGTTACTCGGCGAAGGCTTCCAGGCCCAAGCCTCCGAGTGTCCCCACTGCGGCCATCTCGACTACCGCGTGGCGGCGAACTGCGGCGTCTGCGGTCAGCCTACCCGCGAGCTGGAGGACGTCACCGACCATCTGGTGACCCGCGCCCTGCGGGGCGGGGCGGACCTGGTCTGTGTGCCTGAGCATGCCGGACTGTCAGCCGCCGGCCGCATCGGCGCGCTGCTGCGCTTCCGCGCCGACCGGGGCGCTTCGCAGGCCATCGCGGGATAGGCAAGCTATAACGACGTGTATTGCCGCGAGGGCGGACCACCACCGCCCTCGTGCTATTCTTTCGCCCTTCCAGGAGGATCTCTCATGAAAACTTCCCGCCGGGATTTCCTGGTCGCCAGCAGCATGACCGCCGCCGCTGTTGGGCTTGACCTTGAAGCTCAACAGCCGCCGTCGTCTCCGCGCCGTCCCGCGATCATCAGCAAAGTCACTGGCAGTCCGTCTCAGGACGGGGCCTACCAGTTGCTGCAGCGTGGCGGCGACACCCTGGACGCAGCTCTGTTCGTCTGTCGCGCGCAGGAGGATGACCCCACCGACGACTCCGTCGGCCTCGGCGGCCTGCCCAACGAGGAAGGTGTGGTCGAGCTGGATGCCTGTTGCATGCACGGCCCCACCCGCCGCGCCGGCGCCGTAGCTTCGGTCCGCGGCATCAGGAACGTCTCCATGCTCGCCAGAACGGTGATGGAGCGCACCGACCACCTTCTGCTGGTTGGCGAAGGCGCTGCGCGCTTTGCCCGCGCGCACGGCTTCCCGGAAGTGAACCTGCTCACCGAACGTTCCCGCAAGACCTGGCTGCTTTGGAAGGAGACCATGTCGCGCGCCGATTCCTGGGGGCCCGGTCTCGCCGATCCCAAATGGACGCCGCCCACCACCGTGCCTCCTCTCGATGCCCTCAAGCAACAAATTCGTTGGATGGAAGAAGTCGCCGCGCGTCTGGGCATCGAGCCCGAGTTCCGCCGCCAGGCCATCGAGCGCGTGCTCTTTCCGCCCACGGGTACCATCCACGTCTCTGTCGTGAACGAGAAAGGTGAGATGTCCGGAGCCACCACCACCAGCGGCCTGGCCTGGAAGATCCCCGGCCGCGTCGGCGATTCGCCCATCATTGGGGCCGGCTGCTGGACCGACCAGGATGTCGGTTCAGCGGGAGCCACCGGCCGGGGAGAGGACTGCATCAAGATCTGCGGCGCGCACACCATTGTGGAGAACATGCGCCGCGGCATGGAACCCACGGAAGCCGGCCTCGATGCCTTGCGTCGCATCGCCCGCAACTACAACAACGACATGACCCGCCTGCGCTTCGTCGAGATGATCTTCTACATCCTGCGCAACGACGGCGCTTACGCCGGGGTCTCGATGTGGAATCGCACTTCCAGCGGCAAGCCCACCCGCTTCGCCATCCACGACGGCACGCGCCGCATCGAGAACTGCGTTCCGCTGTTCGAAGGTACGCCCGTGGAATGGCCGCCCGCCGAGTGGCAGGCAGCGAGCTAGTGGCAGGCAGCGCTCCTTCGGTGGGCGTTCTCTTCGGAGGACTGAGAACCGGGAACTAACTACGCAAACCTTACCTTCACATCCGCCCGCTTCTCGAGATGGATGGAGTCGACGAACCGCACCTTCCCGGTTTCCATGGTCATAATGAGGGAACTGGTCCGCGTGCCTTCGCCGAAGAAGCGCACGCCCCGCATGAGCGAGCCGTCGGTCACGCCAGTGGCGGCGAAGATGATGTTCTTGCCCGGTGCCAGGTCTTCGGTGCGGTAAATCTTTTTCTTGTCGGTTATGCCCATCTTGGCGATGCGCTCTTCCAGTTCCGGCTTGTCGATGACCAGGCGGGCCAGGATCTCGCCGTTCAGGCAGCGCAGCGCCGCCGCCGTCAGCACCCCCTCGGGTGCTCCACCAATGCCCATGACTGCGTGCACGCCCGTCCCGATCACTGCGGCGCTGATGCCCGCCGAAAGGTCACCGTCGCCGATCAGCCGGATTCGCGCCCCGGCCTTGCGGATGTCGGCGATCAGCTTCTCATGCCGCGGCCGGTCGAGCACGATCACCACCAGGTCCTCGACGTCGCGGCTGAGCCGCTTGGCGATGGCTTTCAGGTTGTCTGCCACGGGCGCGTCCAGGTCCACAGCGCCCTTGCACGACGGCCCCACCACCAGCTTTTCCATGTAGCAGTCGGGCGCGTGCAGCAGCCCGTGGCGCTCCGAAGCCGCCAGTACGGTGATGGCGTTGGGCGCCCCGGTGGCGCACAGGTTCGTGCCTTCCAGCGGGTCCACAGCGATATCGACTTCGGGGAACTCCACGCCGTCGACCGGCGGTGCGCCCACCTGCTCGCCGATATAGAGCATGGGTGCTTCGTCGCGCTCACCCTCGCCGATTACGATGGTGCCGCGCATGGGCACGGTGTCCATGGTCCGCCGCATGGCTTCGACCGCCACGTGATCCGAGTGTTTGCGCTCGCCCTGGCCCATGGTTTTGGCGCAGGCGATGGCGGCTTCTTCCACTACGCGCAAGAACTCCAGCGCCAGCTCGAACTCCATGTGTTTCGAGAACGTGCTCTTGGACGTCGCCGATTTCGTCTGTGTCGCCACTCGCGCCTCCACTCTCCGGCCGATTCTGCTGCAACGGTTGGCGGCTCAGTGCCAAGTGCTAATCGCCAGATGCCGTTGTACTGGCCACTGGCCACCGACCACTAGCCACTGCCTTTAGAACGCATCGATCCCCGTGATCTGCGCTCCGATGATCAGCGTATGGATATCGTGCGTACCTTCGTACGTCTTCACCGACTCCAGGTTCATCATGTGCCGCATGATGGGATAGTCGTCGGCCACTCCGTTCGCTCCCAGGATGTCGCGCGCCAGCCGCGCGCACTCCAGCGCCATCCACACGTTGTTCCGCTTGGCCATGGAGATGTGGTAGTGCTGCGCCCGGCCCTGGTCCTTCATGCGTCCCACCTGCAGCACCAGCAGTTGCGCCTTGGTGATTTCGCTGATCATCCACACCAGTTTCTCCTGCACCAGTTGGTGGGAGGCGATGGGCTGGTCGTGGAACTGCTTGCGCACCTGCGCGTATTGCAGCGCGGTGTCGTAGCAGGACATGGCGGCTCCCACGGCGCCCCACGCGATCCCGTAGCGCGCCTGGTTCAGGCACATGAGCGGCGACTTCAATCCCCCCGATTTCGGCAGCAGGTTGCACGCCGGCACGCGCACGTCCTGCAGCGACAGCCCCGACGTCACGCTCGCCCTGAGCGACCACTTCCCGTGCACATCCTGCGCCGAGAAGCCCGGCCGGTCGGTCTCCACGATGAATCCCCGGATGCGGTCGCCCTCGTCGGCCACCTTGGCCCAGATGATGGCCAGGTCGGCGATCGTGCCCGACGTGATCCACATCTTTTCTCCGTTCAGGATGTAGCTGTCGCCGTCTTTCTTGGCTCGAGTCAGCATCCCGCCCGGATTGGAGCCGAACTGCGGTTCCGTGAGCCCGAAACACCCCAGCTTCTCGCCCTTCTGCATGGCCGGCAGCCACTTCTGCTTCTGCTCTTCGCTGCCGAACTCGTAAATGGGATACATGCAGAGCGCGGATTGCACGCTCACGAACGAGCGCACGCCGCTGTCGCCGCGCTCCAGCTCCTGCATCACCAGGCCATACTCCACGTTCGACATCTCCGCGCAGCCGTAGCCCTTCAGGCTCGCGCCGTAGTAGCCCAGGTCGCCCATGGGCTTCACCAGTTCGCGCGGGAAGCGCCCCTCGCGGTTGCACTGCTCGATGATGGGGGTCAGGTTGTCCTCGATGAACTTGCGCGTGCTGTCGCGCACCAGCCGTTCCTCGTCGTTCAGCAGGGAATCAAACTCGATGAAGTCCACTCCCCGGAATTTCATGGCCATGACGGTCTTCTCGCTTCACGCTCGGGGTTGATGATGGCTCGGCAGTGCGGGCGCTCGGTGCCGCGCACCCGCTCGGTGAGACCCTTAGAACTTAACAAAGCCGCAAGGCAGGGTGCAAACAACGAGGGACATGCGGGAAAAAAGGCGCAGCCACGACTGTGCTGCGCCCTCAACACCCCAGACCGACGATCTGGAGCCTGCAACCCGGTTCCGTCCCTGACGCAGGCGCTACTCGACCTTCAGCGAGGCCACCTGGATGCTGTCTCCCTCCACCGTTCCTGTCACCGAGACGCGGATATCCTTCTCTTTCGCCAGGCCGGCCAGTTGTTTCTTTGCTTCCTCGTTGCCCTTGGCGTCGAATTTGATCACCTGCTTGTCGGCGGTCAGCACCGCATAGCCGCTCTTCACACAGTCGGACATCAGCAGGCACTCCTTGCTGTGCTTGGCCCCGAATGCCTCGCCTTCCGGGGCATGCTCGTTGCTGCAGGCGATGTCCACCAGGTGTCCGCTCAGGGTTTGCTTCTTGCCCCCGGCCAGGGCAATCGTGGCCGCCAATGCCACCACCGCCAAAGACAACACGACTCGCTTCATGATTCTCTCCTTGGGATATGTGTACCGGATAGATGGCCAAGGCCGCCCGGAGGTTACCGTGCTCACCCTCCGAATTAGAATATTCGCCGATGCCCGCTCCGCCAGCTTCTTCCCCGGCGGTTCCCGGCCGTCGCCGCCGCTTCACGCTGCGGCGCGCCGTCACGGCACTGTTCGTGCTCTGCCTGGGTTTCAGCATCTGGACGCAGGACCTGCGCGCCGTTATGCTATTTCTGCTGGGCTTTTTGCTGTACCTGTTTATCGGCGTCGGGGAGTGGCGGGACCAGCAGGACCGCTAGGTCCTTCATGCCGCCCCCAATCTCAAGGAGAACTGATTCATGCGAGGCGCAAAAATCGCCAAGACGGCCGACCGTCAGAAGGTCATGGATACGGCCAAGAGCACCGACTGCCCCAAGTGCGGCAAACCCACCCGGGTGGTCAAGCGCGTCAAGGACCGCGAGCGCGGCGTCCCCGGCGGCATCTACATTTCCTGTTCGGCTTGCGAGTTCTGCGAGAAGCTTTAGGCTGCTTGCTCACGCCGGGACCACGAGCGAGCGTCCTTCGGCAGCTCGGGTGATCTCCACGACCACTGCCCGCGCCGCCTCACCCGGATCGGGTGCCCCGGTTATGGGTCTGCCCACCACGATGTAGTCCGCTCCCGCCCGGATTGCTTCCCCGGGTGTGGCCGTGCGTGCCTGGTCACCGGACGCGCTCCCCGCAGGCCGCACGCCCGGGGTGACGAGCACCATTTCCGCTCCCAGTTCCCGCCTTAGTTCGGCCGTTTCCCGGGGTGACGCCACCACTCCGCCGCAGCCGGCCTGCTGGGCCAGCCGTGCCAGCCGAATCACCTGTTCCGTGAGCCCGACGGGAACGCCGATTTCGCCCAGGTCAGCTTCGCCCAGGCTGGTGAGCACGGTCACGGCCAACACCAGCGGAGGGCTCCCGGCCTTGCCCGCCGCCTCCACCGCCGCCTCCAGCATCCTGCGCCCCCCGCAGGCATGGACAGTCAGCATGGAAACGCCCAGCTCGGCCGCCGAGCGCACGGCACCGGCCACCGTGTTGGGGATGTCGTGGAACTTCAGGTCGAGGAAGACTCTCCGTCCGCTGCCCGTTAGCTCCCGTACCAGGCCCGGCCCCTCGGCCACGAAAAGCTGTTTACCGATTTTATAGCCCGGCCCCGGCCCGATGGCTTGCACCAGCCTCTTCGCTTCGCTTGCCGTAGCCACGTCCAGCGCCACGATCAGCCGCTCGGCGGCAGCGGCGAGTGGGCGTACACAGGTACCCTCAGGCATCGCGCCCAGTCTATACCCCGCCCCTAGTTCAGACCAGACAGATTGTGGACTTGGGCAAAAGTGGCAGGCGGCTCGACCACGTCCAGCCGCACCCGGGCGATTCCCCGGTGGTGGAAGCCCAGGAGCTGGGCTACGCCGTAGGTCAGGTCGATAATCCGGTTGGCCGGCACCGGCCCGCGGTCGTTGATGCGCACCACGACCCACCGGCCGTTCTTTAGGTTGGTGACCTTAACCCATGTCCCTAGAGGCAGTTGCCGGTGGGCGGCCGTGAACTGGTACATGTTGAAGCGCTCGCCGCTGGCTGTGGTCCGGCCATGGAAGCGCTTCCCGTACCACGACGCTTTCCCCACCTGGTAGGGCTTGTCCTTGGGTATCCCTTGGCGGGCTCTGGTGCGTAGCCCCGTGTCGGGCTTTGTCTTGGGGGTGTTTCGAGTGGGTTCCGCCCCTCCGGCGACCGCCAGTAGAGCCACGGCCACCAAACTGGCTAAAACTCGTCTCATTCAACCTCCGATTCAACTAATGCGTACTCGCTATACTGCGTCCCCCACCCCAAGAATATCCGGTAACTATATGAAAAATGGTAGGAAAAGTCAAGTTCCTGAGCTGTTAAGAGCCAGAACGTCAATCAGAGGGAGATGGGTGACCCCTACGAGCTGCTCTAATGTGAGGGTTCTGGCAAGTCCGGCACGGGACGGGGTGCTTGCTCCATGCGGAAGAGGTGATGGATCGGCCCGCTTCCATGCCCTATAGGGAATGAGCGGGCAATCGCCTGGGTCACGTAGGCCTTGGCCAGAACCACCGCGTCCTTCACCTGCCGCCCGAGGGCAAGGTTGGAAGCCAGCGCGGTGGCAAAGGCGCATCCCGTGCCATGGGTGGAGGTAGTGGCCAGACGTTCTGAGGCGAACTCCGATTGCTCCGGCTCGCCCTCCCCGGCCACGCTGAGCAGGTCCACGGCCCGCTCCAGATGTCCCCCGGTCACGACCACCACCCTCGCACCCATCCGGTGCAGCTCCCGGGCGGCGGCCTTCATCCCAGTCAGATCAGTAACCGGTCGGCTGGTGAGGGTGGCTGCCTCGTCGATGTTGGGAGTGACCACGGCGACCCTCGGTAGCAGGCGGCGGCTCAGCCGCTCGATGCCCTTCGCGTCCAGCAGCTCCGACCCGGACGACGACCGCATCACCGGATCCAGGACTACGTTCGGCGGCTTGCGCGCCTCCAGGAAATCGGCCACCGCGTCCACGATGGGCGCGGAAACCAGCATGCCGATCCGCACCGCTGCCGGCTTCATGTCCGCCGCTACCTCGTCCAGCGTTTCCCGCACCAGGCGCGCCGAGACCGCCTCCACGCGCCGCACTCCGGTCGTGGACTGGACCGTAAGCGCCGTGATGCAGGCGATGCCGTAGCAGCCATGCGCCGCAATCGTCTTGATGTCGGCCGACACTCCCGCACCCGACGACGGATCAAAGCCTGCGATGGTCAACACCACGGGCGGCGCCGAGGGCATACGCGCGCACTCTAACGGAAACCCGCCTCAGTGGGAAGAGCCGGCCGCGCCTTCCGGAGTCCGTGCTTCTCACCCGTGCGGTAAACTCGAGGTCGAACCGTTGTCCCATGCTCGTGGCTCGCCTGCGTTCGCCCGTCGTTGTGCTGCTGGTGCTGGCCCTGGTTTCGACCGCTCCCGGCCAGGCGCTCAGCGCAGCCGCGTCGTCCCCGCGTCCTGCTTCCGGAGCGCGGCTGGATCCGCTCACCCGCTCCGGCTTCGAGGCCTACTACAGCTTGGACTATGGCTCCGCCATCCGCGACTTTGAACGGGTTGCGGCCGCCCATCCCGCCGATCCTTTCGCGCTCAACCACCTGTTGGCCGCGGTCCTGTTCCAGGAGCTCTACCGCATCGGCGCTTTTGACACCGGCCTGTACGCCAACAACAGTTTCTTGGAGCGCAAGCAACATCCGCCTGACCCCAGGGCGCGCGCCCGCATCCAGGACCTGATCAGCCGTGTCACCCAGCTCTGCGAGCAGCGTCTGGCGGCCGACCCCAATGACGTGGACGCTCTCTACGCCCGCGGCGTCGCTCGCGGCCTGCAGTCCACCTACATGGGCCTGGTGGAGAAAAGCTGGATCGCCGCGTTGCGCAACGCCAAGGGCGCACGCGACGACCACGAGCGCATCCTCGAGCTCGACCCCGGCTACGTTGACGCCAAGACCGTCGTGGGCGTGCACGAGTACATCGCTGGCAGCCTGCCTTTGATGGTGAAGATGATGGCCTTCCTCGCCGGCTACCGCGGAAACCGGGAGAAAGGCATCCGCTATTTGTATGAAGCAGGCAACGCGGGCGGAGAGAGCGCCGTGGACGCCAAGATCGCTCTCGGCCTCTTCCTCCGCCGCGAGCAGCGCTACGATGAGGCCCTCGGCATCGCCCGCAGCCTGACCACGCTCTATCCGCGCAATTTCCTCTTCGCGCTCGAAGTGGCCAACATCCTCAACGACTCCGGTCATGGCCCCGAGGCCATCGCCGCCTACCAGCGCGTCATCGAAAACGCCTCCCGCTTCTACCAGCCCCATTTGGAGCTGGCCTACTTCGGCTTGGGCGAAAGCCTCAAGGGGCAGCGCCGCTACCCGGAGGCCGCGGAGGCCTACGCCAACGTCGCCAAACAGCCGCGCGTCGAGGCCGAACTCAAGCTGCGCGCCGACCTCTACGCCGGCCAGGTCTACGACCTCATGGGCCAGCGCCAGCAAGCCCTGGCCCGCTATCAGGCCGTCATCGCCGCTGCTCCCCGCGACTCGCGCTGGGCCTCCGCCGCCCGCAAGCACCTCAAGGAACCCTACAAGCGGGATTAGCGGACCGGGAAGGGGATTAACGTTCGAGTTAATTCGTCCTTGGTTACCCCTCCCCCCTATAGGCCTCTAATGGAATCATCAGGTTACGGGCCGAGCTCCCGGCCGGTCCCGGGATCTAAAGGACTTAGAGGTAAAGTCTCTGAAACAAAGGGGCTAGTGGATTTCGGGACGCCTCCTGAATCTCACAATGATAAACACAGCAATGTGATTAAAGCATAGTGCAAAGGACTTGTCAAGTTCCAAATTCAGGCCCTCGAAGGGCGGTGTTCCGATAGCGGAACAAAAACGAGGTTGCGTGTAGCAGGGGTCGGGAATTGGGGTAGGGTGGCGCGCAACCTTCGGCGGTCGAAAGGGTGAGCGCATGCCACGAGTCGCGATCGGGGTCCTGCTGATTCTCGTCTTTGTTTCCTACGTGCTGGTATCCCTTCCACCCGAGACGGTATCGGCGCAGGCGTATGGCGGGAATCCAGCCAGCGGCGGCGGGCGAACATCTACTTCCCCAACGAGCAGTCCATCTTCTATGGGGCGCAGGTGAACTCTGTGAACGTGGGGCGCGGCAACCTGACGTTCGTCAGGCGCGACCTGGTGACGGTAGGCCGAATGCCAGTGGTGGTAGCACGGGTCCATGACTCGGCCGGGCGGGGCAGCGTAGAGTTCGGGCCGGGCTGGCATTTGTCAGCGGCGGAAACGATCGAGGTGAAAGTGAGCCGGGATACCGGACGGCGTTCCGTTACAGTTCGACGGGCCGGCCGCTGGAGGCCGACTTTGGGAACGGGACAACCGTGGGGATGGAGTTCGACAGCCTGGGCCTGAGGCGGAAGCAGGAGTACAGCAACGGCGGCAGGGTGGACTAGTGGTACGATCCGGCGGGCAACCTGACCGAGATTAAGGTGCTCCATGCGGATGGGTCGCAGACGGGGCAGAAGCTGTTGCTCGACGGGTCTTACCAGATTGTGAAGCAAACCCTGTCGAGCGGCGGCGAATACACCTTCCAATACGACAAGAACGGCAATCTCACCGAAGCCCGGTCGGCCACGTCGGCAACGCGCTTTGAGTACGATGGCCTGAACCGGTTGACAGGGGTAGTGACGGCAGAGGGCCAGCGGCTCACGTACAGCTACGCACCGGGGGAGCGCTCGCTAGTAGCGCGGTACGACCACGGAGCCAGCCTGTCGGCGGGGGAACGGCGGGATAGCGGGCTGACGTTTGCCAGCTATTGGGAGGTGGCGGCGACCCGCAGCCTGGCATCCGACTTTGGAGCGGTGCGGTATTCGGAGGCGCTGGGCCGGTTCCAGCTTTCAGGAACTGAGGGCGAGGAAGTTGTCACGCCTGAAAGCAGGGTGCTGACTGCCCTGGAGAAACTGCGGCTGTACGACTACGGAGTACCGCTGGATGAGCGAATCGGGGAGTTCCAGAAGCCGTCGAACCTGATGTTCCTGCCACCCGAGTATGCCAGTGTCAATTGCTGCCCGTTGTGCCTGCCCGGCGAAGAGTGCCCGCCGTGCGATCCGGGCACATACGGGCCAGTCATCTACAGCATCACCCCTTCGCAGGGAGCGAGCGGTCAAATTGTCACTGTCATCATCTCCGGCGAGGGTTTCGAGCAGGGTGCGTCCGTGACTGCTGGGAGCGGAATCACGGTTACAGGGGTGCTAATGACTAGCGACACACAGCTTCAGGCAACGTTTTCGATCAACCAGAATGCACCGCTCGGAAATCACAGCGTGAGAGTGGATGGCTCTAACGCCAAAAACTTCAAGGTCACGCCTGGTGTGACGATAACCAGCGCAGATATCACGCAAGACCTGATTACTCTAGAGCTTGTGGGGCCAGGGACTGGCAGCCTCAGGCTCGAAGTCAAGGGCGCGAATGGTCAGCCGCCCATTCAGGTCATCAACACAGGGACCAGCTCGCTTGCGGCGGGCACCTACAACTATACGTTCGACCTCAACACGATTCCCATTGGAGAGTACTTTACGACGACAGCGACCTGGACAGTGAATAGCATCGCGGGCGTCAGTACCCAAGCGACACATTTCAAGGTGCTTGGAAGCTATCGCCAGAGCCAGTACAACACTCCGGCTGAGAACCGCTGTACTGGCAATCCGACTCCCGTTACAGTTTATAACAACAACTGCTCGGCAACTGCCGCAACTATGATTGATGGCTTTGTGTTTAGGGTGACAAACCCGCAAGGAGGAACTGGTAGCGGTCATTCCATCAGTTTTGGAGACGTGAAGCAGGAGTTCTTTTGCTCAAACAGAGGGGACTTCCGCAGTTTCCAAACGATAACGGGAACATTGGGTCCGGTGAATAACTCTACTGTCGCGGTATGCGGCACAAGCGAACTCTATCAAGCAAACATGAGAGTGTTTATCCGAGGAGTGGGGGTGAAGTCGGTTACAGACCGATGCCCTGCATGCTGCATCGATGTAACTCACCTCGACAATTACACGACAGATACGAGGTGCAGCGGGATTCAGGATCTCACTGCGGCTCCCGCCTTAACAATCAGGCTATATTGAGGTAACCATGAGAATGCAATCTTTAGCTTCGTTGCTTATTCTCTATGCCTTGCTCAGTTCCGGATTGGCACGTGGTTCTGAGGAATCTTGGCGGATTCAGAGTATGAGCCTCCAGCCGATGGACGAGTTCGAGCGGCGGTTCCATGCGACTGTTGTGAGGGGTGAGGGAACAAGGTCTTTCGAATTGTCTGATGGTGTTCCCCTGACGAGAATAACGGAGCACTTTGTCTCCGGTAATGAACTGGTTCTCCTGGGCGAAGCTGGGAGGGCACAAGCGGTGGTCATCTTCGACCTCATACATCGGACGAAGGTTGACTGGTTCTATTGCTACAAGCCACAACGCCTTTCGGAAAGGTGGATCGTCTACGTCGAATACTACCCGGCTCTGGGTGAAGGTGAGCCGACGGATGTGGTCCTACTCTACGATCTTGGCAAGACTCCGGCAGAGAACCGGCTGAAGAGGCACGCCGGCCCTCTCCCTCCGGGCAAACACGACTCGCCCATAGAAGTGGGAGTACCGATCTACCCGGAGGCCAACGCCGAGGGCTCTTCGTACGTGAACCACGTGGAAAGCGTGTCACTCGCCCGCCACGTCCTCGGCACACCGAATTTCCTGCTGCTCCCCTCCAAGCATTTTGTCTTTGTCTCGAGCGAAGGCAAGGAATTCAAAGACCTGAAGAACTACGTGGTGATGATTTCCCTTGCAGAAGGAATGCACAAGCCCAAACTTACGAGAATCGAGATTCCCAAACGCGAGTTCAAGAAAGCCGGGGAGAATCCGGCATTCGTCAAAGTAACGCGGCTTGAAGAAGCAGCACCAAATGCTGTGCGGCTCTATGTGCCCGAGAGCGAATACGGCGTTGGGAGCATAGTCGTCGAATTGCCAGGGTCCTAAAGGACGCTCATGACAGTTTCTCAGTTTGCACTGCTGTTGGGAGTTGTTGGGTTGACCTAGGGGACAGCACCGGAGCGTAAGGAGAGGGCAGGGATCCGTAACACCAAAGTTGGTTCTGCCACGTAGACTCGGCGTCAAGGTCAAGCCGCAGGTCTCAGCCGTGAACCCGACCGACGTTGCTCGGAGTAGGGGTCCCTCGCTTCGCTCGGGACGGGAATGAGAGCCTTCTGCCGAAAACCTGAACCTCGGGCGCGATTCCTGCGTATCATTTTCTGAGGAGGAGGCACTCCATGTACTGCAACTACTGCGGCAAGGTCATCCAGGACGACGCCAACCTCTGCGCCTATTGCGGCAAGCGCGTGGGCGTGGTGGTGGCCCGCAAGCGGCTGGTTCGCCCGCGCGTCGGACGCAAGATCGCCGGCGTCTGCCAGGGCTTCGCGGAATACTTTGACCTCGACGTCAGCCTGATCCGCGTCCTCTGGGTTGTGGTGGCGCTGTTCGGTGGTGGCGGCGTGCTGGCCTACGTCATCGGTTGGATCGTGATGCCCGAGGAGCCGGAGATTGTCCCTGCTCCCCAGGGCACGCCCGCCGAGGCCCGCAACCACTGATCTAAGCCAGGGCTGTCAGCATCCGGTGGGAGACCCGGGCTTCAGCCCGGCTTTTTTGAAGCGGTCTGCGGAGGGCTTTAGCCCTGGCCCTCAAATCACCAAATCACCAAATCACCAAATCACAACTTCCCTCACTGGTTTATCATTCCTGCCCGCGATGCACACCGTCTCCCGCGATGCCGACATCTTCTGCCAGCTCCTCGGCGACGGACCGCCGGTGGTCCTGTTGCATCCCTTTCCTACTCATCACCATTTCTGGCTGCCGGTTGCCGACCTGCTGGCCTCGCGCTATCGCCTGCTGCTGCCCGACCTCCGCGGCCACGGCGAGTCCACCGCCGGCGATGGCCCTGCCACCATGCCGAAGCACGCCGCCGATATCGCCCGCGTCTGCGATGCCGCGGGCGTGGGTCGCGCCGTCTTTGCCGGCGTCTCCATCGGCGGCTACATCCTGTTCGAGTTCTGGCGCCGCTACCCGGAGCGCGTGGCCGCCCTTATCCTGGCCAACACCAAAGCCGGGGCCGATACCGAAGAGGGCCGCCTCGCCCGCCTGCGCTCCGCCGACGAAGCCGAAGCCCACGGCACCGAGCCCTTTTTCCAGTCCATGCTCCCGAAGTTCATGGGCGAGACCACGCGCAGCACGCGCCCCGACCTGGTCGAATCCGCGCTCCGGATGATGCGGCGCATGACCGCGCCTGCGCTCGCCGCCATCCAGCGCGGCATGGCCGAGCGCCCGGACTCCTTCCCCACACTGAAGACCATTAAGGTGCCCACGCTGGTCATCGCCGGAGAGGAGGACACGCTCACCCCGCGCGAAGAGCAGGAGCGCATTCAGCAGGGCATTGTCGGCAGCCGCCTGGAGGTCATCGCGCGCGCCGGCCACTACGCTCCCTTCGAACAACCCGAAGCCGCCGGCCGCCTCCTGCGCAGCTTCCTCGATTCGCTGAATATCGGCTGAATCCTGTCTCCCGGGGCTTGACCCTTGCGGGATGGCTGCTCGGACTCAATTCGTCAATTCGAAAATTCGTCATTCGTCAATTTTGCTAGAATCCCACCGTCATGGTTGAGACTTACCTCATCCCTCCCTCGACCCGCGTCACCGCAGCGGGCGACGGCGCCGCGGTCGACATCTCCGCCGCCGGCCATCGCGTCTTCCTCGCTACGCTCGTCATCACCGATATCGTCGAGCAGGAAGCGCTCGACGTCAGCATCTGGGGTTCCGCGGACGGCGCCGCCTGGGGCACCCAGCCGGTCGCCAGGTTTCCGCAGAAGTTCTATCGCGGCCAGCACCCGCTGCTGGTCGACCTGACCGGCCAGCCGGACATCAAGTTCCTGCGCGCCCACTGGGACGTCAACCGCTGGGGCCGCGGCTCCCTCACCCCCATGTTCGAGCTTCATGTCACGCTGCGCGAAGTTCCCAAGGACGTGCTCGCAGAAGTCTCTGCCACCGCCCGTACGCGCACCTGAAGCTCGGCTGGTAACCTGAAAAGAAAGAACTGGTTTCGTTCATAGTTCACACTTTCTGTCCTGCCGGGCCTGTGTAAACTCAATTCAGCGTGTCGCTCGACCTCGCCATCCGTCCCGCGCGCAATCTGCTTGGCGCTCTGCGCCTTCCCGGTGACAAGTCCATTTCTCACCGTTACGCCATCTTGTCCGCGCTGGCCGAGGGCGAATCTCGCCTGGAGAATTTCGCTACTGGCGCCGACTGCGCCTCCACGCTCGCGTGTCTGCGGGCGCTCGGCTGCGAAGTCAAACAGGAGGCAGAGGGGACGCTCACGATCCGCGGCCGGGGCCCGCAACTCTCCCCGCCCCAGGGTCCGCTCGAATGCGGCAACTCCGGCTCCACCATGCGCATGCTGGCCGGCATTCTTGCCGCCCAGCCCTTCAGCAGTGACCTGGTCGGCGACGCCTCGCTCTCCCGCCGTCCCATGGCGCGCGTCATCGAGCCGCTCACCCGGATGGGCGCTGCCATCGCCGCCTCCGGCGGCGCCCGCCCGCCGCTGCGCATCTCCGGCGCGCGTCTCCGCGGCATTGATTACGCCCTGCCGGTGCCCAGCGCCCAGGTGAAGACTGCCGTGCTGTTCGCCGGCCTGATGGCCCAGGGCGAGACCTCGGTTTCCGAGCCCGTGCCCACGCGCGACCACGGAGAACTCGCGCTTGAAGCCTTTGGCGCCCGCCTCACTTGCGCTCCCGGACGCATCTCCATCCGCGGCGGGCAGGCCCTGCGCCCGGTCGCCTTCCGCATTCCGGGCGACATCTCCACCGCGGCGTTCTTCCTCTGCGCCGCCGCCCTCTTTCCGGAATCGAACCTGGTGCTCGACGACGTCCTGCTCAACCCCACGCGTTCCGCTCTGCTTGACGTGCTTTCCTCTCTCGGCGCCCGCTTTTCCATGCTCAACGTCGAAGACCGCATGGGCGAACTCGCCGGCACCATCCGCTTGGAGCCGCGACCACTCGGCGGCGCCCGCATCTCCGGCGCCCCAACCGTTGCCCTGATTGATGAGTTGCCCGTACTCGCCGCCATCGCGCCTTATACGGGGCAGGGAATCGAGATTCGGGATGCTGCCGAGCTGCGCGTCAAGGAATCCGATCGCATCGCCGCCGTCGCGCGCAACCTGCGCGCGTTGGGCGCCGAAGTGGAGGAATTTACGGATGGCCTGCGCGTCCCCGGCCGCCAGCCGCTCAAGGGCGGGGAAGTGGACTCCTTCGGCGACCACCGCATCGCCATGGCCTTCGCCGTCGCCGCCCTGCGGGCCCAGGATAAGGTCGTCATCCGCAACGCCGACGCCGCCCAAGTGTCCTTTCCGGAATTCTTCGAAACGCTGGAGCAACTCGTCGAGCGCTGAGGCCGTGGGAATCTACACACACATTGTGGAGGATTGGGTATGACGTCAGAGGATGCCCGCCTGCTTCAGTGCAGCATTAACAACGTTGTGAGGTTGCACTGCACCGATGGCGAAGTCATTGTGGGAAAGATTGATACTGTTGATGTTGAAGATGGAGAGGTGGTGTATGAGATGCTTTCCACCACTGACGAATCGAAATACGAGAAATTCGATCGTCAACCCGCATACTTGATTCGTTTCCAGGAAATCGTGTCAGTCGAGGTTCTGACCGCCTATGGCAAGGGCGAAACGAATCCGCCTCAGTGATTCATTGATTCAATGATCCACTGATTCAATCCAAATTACCAGAATTCCCGATTACCCAATCTCCAATTGTTTCTTCGGCACTTTCACATCGCTCGCCAGCCCCACCGCCGCCATTGCCCGTATGAAATACCAGCCAATATCCACTTCCCACCACTTCCACCCGAAGCGCGCCGAGTTGGTCTGCGAGTGGTGGTTACGGTGCCAGTTCTCGCCCCAGGCCGCCAGTTGCAGCGGTCCCAGCCACCACAGGTTCTTGCTGGAATCGCCCCGGTGCTCGCCCATGTGGGTCAGGCTGTTCACCGCGCACTGCCCGTGCAGCGAGTACACCATGCGCAGCGCGCCCATCCAGAAGAATCCTTCCCAGCCGAAGAAAAGTCCGCACAGCAGCGAGGCCACCACGATGGGCGCTTCCATCCGCGTCCAGAAGCGGTAGATGGGCTTGTTCAGATCCGGCGCCCACTTCTCCAGGCTCTCCGGGGGATTCTGGTACAGCCACCTCAGGTGCGCCCACCAGAATCCGCCATGTTTCGGGCTGGAGATGTCGTCCGGCGTGTCCGAACGCGCGTGATGCCGGCGGTGGAAGGCCACCCAACTGGTCGGATTCCCCGAGCCGTTGAAGATGGTGAAGAAGATCAGCAAGTTCTCCAGCACCGGGTTCAGCTTCACCGTGCGATGCGCCAGCATGCGATGGAAGCACACCGTTGTGCCCAACCCACCCAGCATCGCCGCCCCTAGCGTGATGGCCAGCACCGGCAGGCTGGGAATGGGATAGAGCACCAGCCCCACTAGCGCCAGCACATGGATCAGCACCAGATAGGCGAGGACCAGTTCGCGTCCTTTCGCCGGTTTCCAGAAGGGTTCTTCCCAGGGACGGAGCACAGCCGCGGCAGCTTCACTCATGCGGGGTCAAGGAGTCCTTTTTCAAGCGCTCAGATATGCAAAAGCCCCCGAAGGGCCTGCAAGACCTTACTTGGGTCTGAGCCTCCAGTCCAGCAAAACCTGCGTTTTTGCGTGTAATAGTTTGGTAAGCGAGACCGGCCTCGGCAGCGGCTTGCCCCCGGGGCGCATCTCCTCCCGCCCACTTCGTGTGTTAGATTGGCGATTGTGGGGCGCGTAGCTCAGCCTGGTAGAGCAACGGCCTTTTAAGCCGTGGGTCGAAGGTTCAAATCCTTCCGCGCTCACCATGCCCTCCAGCGATAATCCCTCCACAATCCCTGCACTCACAAAGCAACCCTACCGCAGCCAGGGCAGAGGGTAGCTGCCGGGCGTGTAGAAGTAATTGACCAGGTGGAAGAAGAACGGGGCGGAGAAACAGATGGAGTCGATGCGGTCGAGGATGCCGCCGTGGCCCTCGATGAAGCTGCCGTAGTCCTTCACGCCGCGGTCGCGCTTGATGGCGGACATCACCAGGCCTCCGAAAAAGCCCATCAGGGTGATGGAGAGCGCCATGCCTGCGGCGGCCGGCGGCGAAAACGGCGTCATCCAGTAGAGCGCCGCTCCCACCGCGGTGGCCGTGGCCACTCCGCCCAGGAATCCCTCCCAGGTCTTGCCGGGGCTGACGTGGGGCGCGATCTTGTGCCGGCCCGTGAGCTTTCCCCACACGTACTGCATCACGTCGCTCAACTGCGCCACGACAACCAGGTAGAGCAGCAGCTTGGCGTTCTGGCCTGCGTAGCCGGGAATCTCCAACATCAGCAGGCCGGGAGCGTGGCTCACGCAGAAGACGCAGATCATCAGCCCCCACTGGAGCTTGGCGGCGCGCTCCAGAAAGCGTTCGGTGTCGCCGGCCATGGCGATGCGCGTGGGCACGAACAGGAAGGCGTAAATGGGAATAAGAATCGTGAACAATCCGTACCAGCGGATGCCCACCAGCACGTACTGCAGCGGCGTGAACACGAAGAACGACCAGAACAGCGTGCGATGATCGGCGGGGCGCGTGGGCGTCAGCGTCAGGTATTCGCGCAGCGCCAGAAACGATAACAGCGCGAACAGCACCAGCGACCCGATTCGTCCGGTGGCGAGCGTGAACGCGAAGACCACGCTCATCACCCACCAGGCACGGGTGCGGGCGTTGAGATTGGCGACGGTGTCGCGGCCGGCCTCGGACTTCACCGTGCGCGAAAGCACCCAGCCCAGTAGGCTGGCCAGTACCAGCGCCGCCAGCACGCCGCTGAAGACGAGTTGCAAGTCGCGATCGATGCGCAGGCTCATTGCGGCCTCAGCTTGACCAACGCCTGGCGCGCGCGCTCCAGGAATTCACGCTTGTCTTCGCCCTCGGCAAGTTGCATAGGCGGGCCGAAGGTCACCGAACTCAGCAGCGGCACGGGCAGCACTTCGCCTTTGGGCAGGATGCGGTTCAGGTTCTCCATGTATACGGGCACCAGCTCCAGTCCGGGCATGCGGCGGCACAGATGATACAGGCCGCTGCGGAACGCTCCCACTTGCTCGCCCGAGCCGCGCGTGCCTTCAGGAAAAAGGATGAGAGAGGACTCCTCACCGAGGGCTTCGACCAACCGGTCCATCAGACTGCGCGCGGCGGTCATGCCTTCGCCGGGCGTGGCGCGCGCGAAGTCGCGCTCGATCAGAACGGCGCGGAAGACATCCTGTGCCAGCAGGCGGCGCAGGCGTCCTTTCTCCCAGTAGTCGCGAGCGGCCACCGGACGGGTGCGGGCGCGGACTTCGGGCGGAAGCGACGCCCAGAGCACCACGAAGTCCAGGTGGCTGGTGTGGTTGGCGAAGTAGACGCGCTGGCGCAGGGAAGGCTCGCAGTCCAGCCAGCGAGCGTTGGCGCCGCTGATCAGCCGGGCCAAGCCGGCAAGTACGCTGGCCAGCGGATGGACTTTCACCGCGCTTCCATATCGCGTGCGATGCGTGCCACACGCCGGACCAGGGTGACGATCTCTCCGGCGATGATGACCGCCAGCGCGATGGCAAGGATGCGCGGCGGCCGGGCGAGTGCCGTCTCCGCAATCCCAAGCAGGCACGCGCCGGTCAGGATGGCCATGCGCTGCTGTTTGGCCGCCGGCCCGATGAAGTACTGCGTCACCCCGACGGAGCCTCCGAGCACGCGCACGTAGGCGGTCATCACCGCCAGCAGGGCGGCGGTCCAGCCCAGCTCCGGGCCATACCCGGGCCAGGTGAGCGAGTAGCCGGCGGCCACGAAGATGAGCGCGTCAGCGATGCGGTCTGGGATGTCGTTGTACAGCTCGCCGGTCTTGGTCTTCATGCCGCCTTCGACCGCCACCATGCCGTCCAGCAGGTTGCACAACAGGCGCAGTTGGATGCCTGCGGCGGCGGCGAAGAACAACGCTATGCGCGGCGAGGCTTCGGCATCGCGTCCGCAGTACAGGGCCGCAGCCGCGGCGGCGGCAAACAAGATGCTGAGCAGCGAAATGTGATTGGGCCGGACGCCAGCGCGCGTCAGCCACGACGCCAGCGTCTTGGCCCACGCCGCCTGTCGCGATTTCAGCGGGCGGCGGGCGGCCTTGGGACTGGGCGATTCCATGACGTATGGCCGCGCATTATAGGGCGGAATCGCGAGCGAGCGACGAGATCCCCACGTACGCGCCGAAAAGCACGGCGCGAACGTGGGGCACCGAGGCGCTCCACGGCGAACAACTGCCGAACATTGTCGATTGCATCATTCCAGGTGCACATAGCAATAAGCTCTTAAGAACAAAGGGAGGAAACAAACAAGTTGCTTCTGGGACGCTGTGGATAACTCGGTCTTGTAAAAGAACGCAACCTCACTACCATCAGAGCATCGAGGCGGTACGCGCTCCAAATGCGTTGCCGCCCCGGTTGAGAAAGGGCCAGCTGGTGTGGGGACACAGGGTGCGCGGTGTCCAAGACCGCGCGCTGCCGACCGCTGGCCCTTAAAAGTACCGCATGTACCACCTGCCACGTCAACCACCAGGGGACACCAAGCGTCCCAATCGTGAGCGCGCGTCCTTCTGAGTAAAGGAGGTGCGTGGTGTACCATCTAGCTCCTGCGTCCTTCACGCAGCAAAACGAATGAGAGACCCGCTGGCTCCCGCCACCGACTTCCCGGGCTTGGCTGGCATCACCTATCTCAACTCGGCTTCCATCTCCGTCACCCCCAAGCCGGTGATGGACGAGATGCAAACCTTCGAGCGCCAAATCGCGAGTTCGGGCACGGTCAGCTTCGACGATGCCGCCGAAGCCCGGGTCTATGACGGCGCGCGCGCGTCGGTGGCCCGGCTGCTCCACGCCACACCGGACGACATCGCCATCATGACCAGCGCCACCGAGTGCCTGGGGCAGATCGCCTGGTGGCTGAAGCCGGGAAAAGGGAAGAACGTAGTCTCCGCCGATATCGACTTCCCCAGCGTGACCTATCCCTGGCTGCGAGTGGCGAAAGACAGCGGGTGCGAAGTCCGCCTGGTGAAAGCTCAGGAAAATCCCGAATCGTTCGGTATCGACGCCATCGCGCGCCTGGTGGACAAGAACACGGCCGCCCTCTGCATCAGCCACGTGCAGTACGCCACCGGGCATCGCCTGGACCCGGTGCAACTCGCCGATCTGGCCCACGCCCACGGCGCGCTCCTGGTGCTGGACACCACGCAGTCTTCCGGCGTGATTCCGCTCGAGGTGCGCAAAGCGAAGTTCGACTTCGTGCTGTCCAGCGCCTACAAGTGGCTGTGCGGACCCGGGGGCGCGGCTTTCTGCTACATGCATCCGGACGTCTGGCGCAAGTTCGACCCGCCGTTTGTGGGCTGGCACTCGACCAAAGTGACGTTCGCCTTCGACGCCACCGCCATCGACCTGGCCGAGGCTGCCCGCCGCATGGAGTACGCCACCGTGGCCTACGGCGCCGGCCTGGGCATGGCCGCGGCCATCGATTACCTGTGTGACCTCGGAATCGAGCGCATCGAGCGGCACGACCTCGCGCTGGCGGCCCTGTTGATGGAGGGCGTGGAACGGATGGGGGCGCGCCTGGTGACGCCGCGTGAAGATGCCCAGCGAGCGGGCATCGTCGCCGCGCGTTTCCCGCAGCGGCCCGCTGCCGAGATCGTGGCCGCCCTGCGCGAGCGCGGCATCGTCTGCGCTGCGCGCCTGGGCGCCGTGCGCCTCGCCCCGCACGTGTTCAACGGCGAGGAGGATGTGGCGAGGTGTCTGGAAGAGCTGGCGAGGATTGTCTAAGCACGAATTTCGATCCCTGGATGCCGCAGCGCTTGGGTCTCTGTGTCTTTGTGGCTGCAGGCCTCACCAGATCCTGCACACCTTGTCCGGCGGTTTGACCATGGGATCGCCGGCCTTGCAGGCGAAGGCCTGGCCGAACTCCGGCATGTTCACCACCACGCCGTTGATGCGATACACCCCCGGCGAGTGCGGATTGGTGACCGCGTTGACGCGCTTGTTCTCGTCGCGCTCGTTGTTGCA
This sequence comes from Terriglobales bacterium, assembly GCA_035573675.1. Lineage (NCBI taxonomy): Bacteria > Pseudomonadati > Acidobacteriota > Terriglobia > Terriglobales > Terriglobales bacterium. Next base: position 81,723 of record DATMAB010000018.1, on the reverse strand, counting down.
GTCCCATTGCGCGTAGCCGATGAAGAAGCGCTGTTCGGGCGTGAAGCCGTCGCGGGCTTCGAGTTTCTGGCCCTTGGTCTTCTCCTTCCACGCTTCCCAAGCCAGGATGACGCCCGCCAGGTCGGCGATGTCTTCGCCTGCGGTCAGGTTGCCATTGATCTTGATGTCGTCCACGATCACGTACTGCGAGTACTGATCGATGACGCAGGCCGCCCGCTCGCGGAACTTCTTGTCGTCTTCCTGGGTCCACCAATCCTTCAGGTTGCCTTCGGCGTCGAACTGGCGGCCTTCGTCGTCGAAGCCGTGGATCAGCTCGTGCCCGATGGTGGCGCCGGTGTTGCCGTAGTTGGGCGCGTCATCCATCCTGGGGTCGTAGAGGGGCGGCTGCAGCACGCCCGCGGCGAAGTTGATGTCGTTCATCTGCGGGTTGTAGTAGGCGTTGACCGTGGGCGGCGTCATGAACCATTCGCCGCGGTCGAGGGGCTTCCCGATGCGATCGAGCTGCCGCTTGCTCTCAAAGAGCGTGGCGCGCTCCACGTTGCCGAAATAATCGTCGCGCTCCACGCGCACCGAACTGTAGTCGCGCCACTTGTCCGGATAGCCGATCTTGTTGACCATGGTATGCAGCTTGCGCAGCGCCTGCTGCTTCGTCTCCTCGCTCATCCACGCGAGGTTCTTCAGGCGCGCCGCCATCTGTGTTTGAATGCGCTTCACCATATCCAGCGCGTCCGCCTTGAGCTGCGGACTGAAGGCGCGCTCGACGTACACCTGTCCCAGGGCTTCGCCCAGGTCCTCGTCCACCCGGCGCACACAGGTCTTCCATCGCGGCGGCGGCTGCTCGACCCCGCGCAGATACCGCCGGTAGAAGGCGAAGTTCTCGTCGCGAAACGGCTGGGAGAGCAACTGCGCATGGCTGCGCGCGGCGTGCCAGCGCAGATACGTCTTCCAGTCGTCCAGGCTGCGCGTTTTGAGCTGGCTCTCCAGTTCGGCGACGAACGCCGGGTGTTGCACGTTCAGATCCTTCAATCCGGGAAGGCCCGAGCCCGCGAAGTAAGTCCGCCAGGCGAAGCTGGGTGCGGTTTGTTCCAGCTCTTCGACCTTGAGCTTGTGATAGTTCTTGTACGGGTCGCGGCGCTCCACCCGCGTGAGCGACGCCTTCGCCAGCGCCGTCTCGATGGCCATCACCGTTTCCGCTCCGGCCCTGGCTTTCTCCGGCGAGTCGCCGATCAGCTCGAACATCTTCTGCACGTGCTCGAGGTATTTGTCGCGGATCTCCGGGAACTTGCCGTCATCTTTGACGTAGTAGTCCCGGTCGGGCAATCCGAGTCCGCCCTGGTACACCGCAGCGATGTACTGCGTGGAATCCTTGGCGTCCTGCTCGGAGAAGAAATTGAACATGCCCGCGCCACCGCTCATGTGCTCGCGGGCCAGCACGCCGGCGATCTGCTCTTTCGACGAGATCTTCGCGATGGCGTCCAGCGTGGGCTGGAGCGGCGCCGCGCCCCGCTTGTCGATGGCGCTCTCATCCATGCAAGCGGCGAAGAAATCGCCGATCTGCGTTTCCACTTTCGTGCGCCTGGCATCGGGCCTGGCGGCGTCTTCGAGGATGCCCCACAGGAAGCGGAAGTTGTCGTCGTTCAGCTTGCCGTAGACGCTCCACGCGGCCTGGTCGCCCGGAATGGGATTCTTCTTCTCCCAGCCGCCGCAGGAGAACTTGTAGAAGTCCGCGCACGGGTTCACACTGCGATCCATGGCGGAAAGGTCGAGGCTGGGGATGTAGGGCAGCGCCTTCAGCGGAGTCTCCGCCGGGGCTTCCTTTTTCGGCGCGGAGTCCTGCGCCCACATCGGGGAGGAGCAGAGAAGCAGGGCAACAAAGAGTCGTGCGATTCGCATAGTCGTTCGCCGTTTCAGGATGGGATGGGGGCCGCCAAACACGGTCTGCAAACAAGCATTGTGGCATGAACCTCTGGGAAACCAAAGTCGGGCGAGGAGTGCGCCAAGGCCTGAATCGCAGTCCCGGCGATCGCGTGGTAACAATCACGCAAGGAACCAGACTACGCAATTACCGAATCACTTCCCGCCTTCTCTCTCCTCGGCCGCTTCCTCTTCCGCCTTCCTTGGCCGCAGCAGCGGAAACAGGATGACGTCGCGGATGGACCTGGAATCGGTCAGGAGCATGGTCAGCCGGTCGATGCCGACTCCGTATCCCGCCGACGGTGGCAGCCCGTAGGCGAGCGCGCGGATGTAGTCTTCGTCCATCACGTGAGCTTCCTCGTCGCCCTTGGTGCGCTGCGCCAGTTGCATCTCGAAGCGGCGGCGCTGATCCTCGGGGTCGTTCAATTCGCTGAACGCGTTGCCGCACTCCAGCCGCCCGATGAACACCTCGAAGCGCTCCACCCAGCCGGGCTCATCGCGCTTGACCTTGGAGAGCGGAGAGACCTCGACGGGAAAGTCATAGATGATGGTGGGCTGTACCAGGTGCTCTTCGCACACCGCCGCGAACAGGTCGGCGATGGTCTTGCCCGCCGGAGCATCCGGATCGTACGGCATGTGCGTGTGGACGGCGTTGAAGCGCTTCACCAGCCGGCCGACCGATTCCGCCGCGGCGAAGTCGCTCATCTCGGGCCGCGCGCCCGCCGCTTCCGGCCAGTACTGGATGATGGCCTCGCGCATGGTGAGCCGCTGCCACTTCGCGAAGTCGATCTCTTCGCCGCCGTAGGTGACGCGCGTCGAGCCCTTCGCTTCGCGCGCCACGAACGGAAACATCTCCTCGGTCAGGTCCATGAGGTCGTGGTAATCGGCGTAGGCCTGGTAGAACTCCAACATCGTGAACTCGGGATTGTGTTGCGTCGAGATGCCCTCATTGCGGAAATTGCGGTTGATCTCGTAGACGCGCTCCAGGCCCCCGACCACCAGCCGCTTCAGGTAGAGCTCCGGGGCGATGCGCAGGTACAGGTCGATATCCAGCGCGTTGTGATGGGTGACGAACGGGCGCGCCACGGCGCCGCCCGCGATGGGCTGCATCATGGGCGTTTCCACTTCCACGAAGCCGCGCGCATCGAAGAACTTGCGCAGCGCCTGCACGATCCGGCTGCGCGTCAGGAAGACCTCGCGCACTTCCGGATTCATCACCAGGTCGAGATACCGCCGCCGGTAGCGCAGCTCCACGTCCTGCAGGCCGTGCCACTTCTCCGGTAGCGGCAGCAGGTCTTTTACCAGCAGCGTGACCTCGTCCACGTGCACGGTCAGCTCGCCGGTCCTGGTGCGGAACAGGTAGCCGCGCGCGCCCACCACGTCGCCGATGTCGAGCAACTGGAACAGGGCGAAACCCTTCTCGCCCACCGCGTCCTTCTTCACGTAGATCTGCAGGCGCCGGCCGTCCTGCTGCAGATGCGCGAACGCCGCCTTGCCCATCAGGCGCAGGGCCATGATGCGCCCCGCCACCCGCACTTCGACCCGCGGCTTTTCCAGCTCCTCGGCGGACTTCGCCGTGTACGCCTCCAGGATCTGCGGCACGGTGTGCGTCGGCTCGTAGCGGTACGGATAGGACGGGTAGCCCAGCGCTTCGATCTGCTTCAGCTTCTCGCGCCGCAATTCGTAGATTTTTTCGTCCAGGGACACGGGCCGGTCCGAGCGTCAAAACGCAAAGGACGGATTATAAAGGAAGCGCTCTTGGCTTTCGGCTGCCGGCCTTTGGCTGAATGCTATCCGGACAACACGAAGTGGAACTCACCACCGCACTCACCTCCGGGCGTAGTCGTTCAAATCTCCTTGGCAAGAGCCAAGAGCCAAAAGCCAACCGCCAACCGCCAAAAGCCAAAAGCCCTTCCCACTTCACACATCGCAGATGTAGGATGTTTCCGTCATGCCGCAGAACTACGTTCCCATCTTTCTCTTCATGGTCGTGGCCCTGGCCATCCCCGTGGTCACGCTGCTCATCGCCAAGCTCGTCCGCCCGGATAATCCCACGGAAAAGGGCAAGCTCCTGCCCTACGAGTGCGGCATTGACCCCGTCGGCGACGCCCGCGGCCGCTACTCCGTCCGCTTCTACATCGTGGCCATCCTGTTCGTGGTGTTCGACGTCGAGACCATCTTCCTGTTCCCCTGGGCCGTGCAGTACAAGCTGCTGGGCCTGTTCGGCTTCGTCGAGATGATGATCTTCCTCGGCATCCTGGTCGTGGGCTACATCTGGATCTGGAAGAAGGGCGCCCTGGAATGGGTCTAGGGGAACGGCAGGGCTTTTAGCCGTGCCGTGACGAGCTGGCAACTCTGCTTCCCGTGGCCGTCGCTCGGACGAGTCCGCCCCACGGCGGACGAGGAACGCGCGAGGGTCACGCTCGAGCCGCCCCATCGCCGCCGTATACAATTGACACTATCCGGCCCGGCTGTTACAAAACTCTGTTCCTGTCGTGAGCCAGCCGGTTCGCCTGAGCCACGAATGGCCGACGAGACCAAGCCCACTCCGCCCTCGCCCCAAGGCGCCGAAAAGCCCACGGCGCAACCTGCTGCTGCCGCCGCCGAAAAGCCCGCTCACGCTCCTCCTCCCAAGCCCGCCGGGCCTACCGCCGAGCCCTGGGAATCGGAGAGGGTCGCGCGCCTGAAGCAGCGCTTCGGCTCCGGCATCCAGGAAGCCGTCACCTACCTCAAGCAGAACTACCTGGTCGTGGACCGCTCCATCGCCCACGACGTCCTGCGGCTTCTGCGCGACGACGAGCAGTTCGACTACTGCGTGGACGTGACCGCCGTCCACTACCCCGGGCGCGAGAAACAGTTCGACGTCGTGTGGATCCTCTATTCGTTCGCGCGCAACGAGCGCATGCGCGTGAAGACGCGCATCGCCGACGGCGAAACCGCGCCCTCCGCCGTCGCCCTCTGGCCGACCTGTAACTGGCTGGAGCGCGAGTGCTACGACATGTTCGGCATCCGCTTCGAGGGCCATCCTGACATGCGCCGCATCCTGCTGCCCGACGACTGGAAGGGCCACCCGCTGCGCAAGGACTACGGCATCATTCAACAGGATCAGGAGTGGGTGCAGATCAACCTGGGGATCAAGAGCGGCCAATGAGCGACGTCACCACCAAATTCCCCAGTTGGGACCTGCGCGACGCCGACCAGACCCACCTCGACGCCAACGAGATCATCCTCAACATGGGGCCGCAGCACCCTTCCACGCACGGCGTGCTGCGCGTCATCCTCAAGCTCGATGGCGAGCGCGTCCTGGGCACCGAATGCGTCATCGGCTACCTGCACCGCGGCGTGGAAAAGATCGCCGAGAACCGCACCTACGCCATGTTCAATCCCTACGTGGACCGCATGGATTACGTGGCTGCGGTCTCCAACGGCCTGGGTTACTGCGAAGCGGTCGAGAAGCTGATGAACGTGGAAGCGCCGCCCCGCGCCCGCTACATCCGCACCATCCTCACCGAGCTCAACCGCCTGGCCAGCCACATGCTCTGGCTGGGCACGCACGCCCTCGATATTGGCGCCATCACGCCGCTGTTCTACACCTTCCGCGACCGCGAAGAGATCCTGAAGATCTTCGAGAAGTATTGCGGCGCGCGCCTCACCACCCACGCCTTCCGCATCGGCGGCTGCCTGTACGAAACCTACGACGGCTTCGAGGACGACGTGCGCAGGTTCTGCGACTTCGTTACTCCCAAGATCGACGAATACGAAACGCTGCTCACCACGAACCGCATCTGGCTGGAGAGAACCAAAGGCGTCGGCGTCATCTCCGCCGAGGACTGCAAGGCCTTTGGCGTCACCGGGCCGGTGCTGCGCGCCTCCGGCGTGAAGTGGGACTTGCGCAAGGCCCAGCCCTACGCCGCCTACTCTGAAATGGACTTCGAGATCCCCACCGGCCAGAACGGCGACACCTACGACCGGTACCTCGTCCGCATCGCGGAGATGCGCCAATCGGTGCGCATCTGCCGTCAGGCGGTGGAGCGGATTCCCGACGGCCCCATCATGGCCAAGATCCCCAAGGTGCTGAAGCCGCCCGTGGGCGAGATCTACCATTCCATCGAGGCTCCCAAGGGCGAGCTGGGCTACTTCATCGTGAGCGACGGTTCCACGCAGCCCTACCGTGTGCGCGTGCGGCCGCCCTCGTTCGTCAACCTGCAGGCCCTGGGCAAGATGGTCGAAGGCTCCATGGTCGCCGACGTCGTCGCCGTCATCGGCACCATCGACATTGTGCTGGGCGAGGTGGACCGGTAACGGATTTGGTGATTTCGTAATTTGGTAATTGGGTAAATTCGCGATGGCTGAAATGGTCGAGTTCAAGGATCCACGCGAGGAACTCAGGCGCAGAACCAAGGGCTTCGCGCTGCGCTTGATCCGGCTCTATCGAGCTCTTCCGCGAAGCACGGAAGCCCAGGTGCTGGGCAAGCAAGTATTGCGAAGTGGGACCTCAGTGGGTGCAAACTACCGCGCCGCTTGCCGGGCTCGCTCGCGGGCCGAGTTCATTTCCAGGATGAGAATTGTGGCGGAGGAAGCTGACGGTTTTCTGGCTGGAGTTGATGATCGAAGCGGACATCGTGCCTGCGAAAAGGCTGGCCAGTCTTCTGAAAGAGCTCGCGAGTTGACCGCCATCTTCAGCACTTCCGCTCAAACCGCGCGTCGGAGATAGAAAGAGTGAAGCAGTCAATTTCCAAATTACCAAATTACGCAATTACCAAATTGGATTGATGGCTGACCTACGCAACTACATTCTCGGCTACCTCGACCAGAACGTCACTCCTGGCGAGGCCGGCAACGTCCTCTGGGCGCTCATCTACATCCTGCTCATCTTCCTGGGCGTGTCCATCGCCGTCATCGCCATGAACTGGCTGGAGCGCAAGATCCTGGCCCACATGCAGGTGCGCCTCGGCCCGATGCGCGTCGGCCCGCACGGATTGCTGCAGCCCATCGCCGACGCCCTCAAGCTCCTGATCAAGGAAGACATCATGCCCGAGGGCGCTGACCGCGTAGTCTTCTGGCTTGCGCCGGTCACCGTGGTCATCACCGCCTTCACCGTCTACATCGTCATCCCCTTCGGGCCCACGCACGCTGTCACCGACATGAATATCGCCCTGCTGTTCATGCTGGGCGTGTCGTCGCTCGGCACCCTGGGCGTCATCATGGCCGGCTGGGCCTCCAACTCGCACTACCCGCTGCTCGGCTCGCTGCGCTCCAGCGCCCAGATGGTCTCCTACGAGGTCGCCATGGGCTTGAGCGTGGTTTCCGCCATCATCATGAGCAGCATGGCGACAGGCACCGGAACGCTGAGCATGATCGGCATCGTGCGCGCCCAGGAAGCTCAAGGCGTCTGGTTCCTGTTCAAGTTCTTCCCGCTCGGCCTTATCAGCTTCTTCGTTTTTTGCGTAGCCATGGTGGCCGAAACCAACCGCGCCCCCTTCGATTTGCCGGAGGCCGAGTCCGAACTGGTTGCCGGCTTCCACACCGAGTACAGCGGATTCCGCTGGTCGCTGTTCTTCCTGGCCGAGTACGCGGCCATGATCGCAGTGTCGTCGGTCGCAGTGACGCTGTGGCTGGGCGGCTGGCTGCGTCCTTTCTCCGGCACGCTCACCGGCCCGGCCTGGGACCTGGTGTTCTCGCTCTTCCCGGCGCTGACCTTCTTCGCGCTCGCGGCCATGGCCTTCGTGGGCACCATCCGCATGCCCAGGCACCCGCTGTTCCGCCTGCAGACGTTGGGCCTCGCCGGCTTCGCCGCGCTGCTGGCCCTGATCGGCGCGCTCCTGCTCCTGCCCCCTGTTCGCGACCGCGTGCAGGACATATACTGGTTTTCGCTGAAGGTCGCGTTCTTCATGTACCTCTACATTTGGTATCGGGGGACGTTTCCGCGGTACCGGTTCGATCAACTGATGAAAGTGGGATGGAAGGTGATGATTCCGCTGAGCCTGGCGGCGCTGATCGGGACGGCGCTGGTGGGGATCGCGCCGGAACTGGCGGCCCGGGTGGGACGGTGAAGCGATGGACGTAAAGCGGCTGGCGCGGAAGATCTTTCTGGTGGACCTGCTGCAGGGGCTGGCGCTGACGTTCCGCTACCAGCACCCGAAAGAGGTGTACACGGAGCAGTATCCGCTGGAGCGGCCGCAGGTGGCGGAGCGCTACCGGGGCGCGCCGCGGCTGAACGTGAACCCGGAGACGGACGAGACGCTGTGCATCGCCTGCGACCTGTGCGCGCTGGCGTGTCCGGAGCACCTGATCGTGGTCACCAGCGAGCGTAACGAGAAGACGCGACGCAAGGAACTGACCACCTTCACCTACGACCTGAGCCGCTGCATGTTCTGCGGATTGTGCGAGGACGCCTGCCCGACCGACGCGCTGGAACTGACGCAGGACTTCGAGCTGGCCAACTACACCCGCGAAGGCGCCATCTGGGACCGGCAGGCGCTGGAGCAGGGACCGCAACCGACGGTGTACAGGAAGTGAGCGCAGAGCCCACCCGATGACGCCCGTCGCCACGACCTTCTTCTTCTACTTTCTGGCCGGACTTGCCGTGGTGAGCGCCATCCTGGTGGTGACGCAGCGTAACGCCGTGCATTCGGCCATCTCGCTGATCTTCACGCTGCTTTCGCTCGCCGGTCTTTACATGATGCTCTACGCGCCCTTCGTGGCCGGCGTGCAGATCATCCTGTACGTGGGCGGCATCATGGTGCTGTTCCTGTTCGTCATCATGCTGGTGAGCCTGGAAAAAGCGCAGAAAGAAGAACAGTTCAACCGCATGTGGCCGGTGGGGCTGGTGGCCACGGCGCTGCTGGGGGCGCTGCTGCTGTTCGTCTATCTCAAGGACCGGGCGGCCTTCGCCGCGCCCATGACGCAACTCCCGGAAGGGCAGAACACGCAACAGATCGGCCTGATGCTGTACGGGCAGTACCTGCTGCCGTTCGAGATCGCCTCTGTGCTGCTGCTGGTGGCGATTGTGGGGGCGGTGGTGATGGCCAAGAAGCGGATCTAGCCATCGGGCGATTGGTGAAGTGCGAAGTATGAACTGTGAACTGAAGAACCGTGAAGCGCCGGCTACGGTGACTGGGCAACCGGGTACCGGCGACTGACAACTGACATGGGTGAGATCGGCACAGTGCACTATGTGATCGTGGCGGCGATCCTGTTCGCCATCGGCACCATCGGGGTGCTGACGCGGCGGAACGTGGTGATCGTGCTGATGTCCATCGAACTGATCCTGAACGCGGTGAACCTGAACCTGGTGGCGTTCTCGCGCATGTACGGGCTGGAAGGCCAGGTGTTCTCCATCTTCGTAGTGGCGGACGCGGCGGCGGAAGCGGCCGTCGGCCTGGGCATCCTGATCGCATTCTTCCGCAATAAAGAGACGGTCAATGCGGATGAGATCGACTTGTTGAAATGGTGAACGGCGAGAGGTAACAAGCAATAAGCAATAAGCGATAAGCAGTAAGCGAAAAGCTAAAAGCCAAAAGCTAAAAGCCAAAAAGCTAAAAGCCAAAAAGCCAAGAGCCCAAAAGCGTGTTTTTCCTAGACAACATCTGGCTGATACCGCTGCTGCCGGCGTCAGGGGCAGCGACGATGTTCTTCTTCGGGCGGAGGATTTCGAACCGCGCGGTGAGCATCGTGTGCGTGGGCTCGGTGGTGCTGGCCTTCGCGCTGGCATGCGGAGCGGTGTGGCAGTACATGGATTACGCACACGCGCAGCCGGGCAAGCCGTTCGAGAAGGTCCTGTTCACGTGGCTGGGAACGGGCACGGGCGAACTGGCGTACGTGGGCGCGGGCAACCACGTAGCGCACTTCCGGGCCGATGCGGGCTTCCTGCTCGATCCGCTTTCGAGCATATGGCTGCTGTTCGTCACCGGCGTGGGCATGCTCATCCACATCTACTCCATCGGGTACATGGGGCATGAAGGCGGGTATTACCGCTTCTTCGGTTACCTGAATCTGTTCATGTTCTCCATGCTGACGCTGGTGCTGGGGAACAACTACGCGCTGATGTTCGTGGGCTGGGAAGGCGTGGGCCTGTGCTCCTACCTGCTGATCGGTTTCTACTTCGACCGGAAGTCGGCCACCGACGCGGCCAATAAAGCGTTCATCGTGAACCGAGTGGGCGATGCGGCGTTCCTGCTGGGGATGTTCACCATCGCCTGGTACTTCGGGTCGCTGCAGTACACGCGCGTGAACGAGATCGTGCACGAAGGGGCGAAGAGCGGGGCGTTCCTGGCGGGCGATCCCATCATCACCATGGCCACGCTGCTGCTGTTTGTGGGAGCGTGCGGCAAGAGCGCGCAGTTGCCGCTCTACACCTGGCTGCCGGACGCGATGGAGGGCCCGACACCGGTCTCGGCGCTGATCCATGCGGCCACCATGGTGACGGCGGGTGTCTACATGGTGGCGCGCTCAAACGCGCTCTTCCAACTGGCGCCGGCGTCGATGACGGCGGTGGCGGTGGTGGGAGCGCTCACAGCCATCTTCGCGGCCACCATCGGGCTAGTGCAGAACGACATCAAGCGGGTGCTGGCGTATTCGACGGTCTCGCAACTGGGCTACATGTTCCTGGCGCTGGGCGTGGGCGCCTTCGCGGCGGGCGTGTTCCACGTGTTCACGCATGCCTTCTTCAAGGCGCTGCTGTTTCTGGGGGCGGGGTCAGTGATCCACGCGCTTTCCGGCGAACAGGACCTGCGCAACATGGGAGGGTTGGCGGACAAGACTCCCACGACCTACAAGACCATGCTGGTGGCGACGCTGGCAATTGCCGGCATCCCGCCGCTGGCGGGCTTCTTCTCGAAGGACGAGATCCTGTGGCAGGTGTGGGCGGCGCATCAGCCGGTGCTGTGGGGCCTGGGTTTTGTTACCGCCATCCTGACGGCGTTCTACATGTTCCGGCTCTTCTACCTGACGTTCTGGAGCCCGGCACGGATGTCGCACGAGGTGGAGCATCATGCGCATGAGTCTCCAGCTTCCATGACCATGCCGCTAGTGGTGCTGGCAGCGGGGGCGGCTCTGGCGGGATTCCTGGGCGTGCCGGCGGCGTTGGGAGGCAGCAATCGCTTCGAGCATTTCCTCGAGCCGGTGTTCGAGCGCGTGGGCAAGGCGGCGGAAGCGGGGCATGGCACGGCGCATGATCCCATGGAGTACGTGCTGATGATCGCGTCCGTAGCGGCGGCGGGCGTGGGCTGGTTCCTGGCCAGGCGTTTCTACTCGGGAGCGGAGAAGGACTACGCCGAGCCGATGGCGCAGGCTGCGCCGCCCGTGTATCAGGCGCTCTTCAACAAGTACTGGGTGGATGAGCTGTATGACATGCTGTTCACGGGCCGCCGGAAGCTGGGGCCGGTGCGTCTGGGCGCGCTGGGCGTGGGGGAAGCCACGCGCCGGTTCGATGAGCTGGGAATCGACGGAGCAGTGAACGCCACCGGGTGGCTGACGCGAGCCTCGGCAGTGGTTTCGATGTGGTGGGACAAGTGGATCATTGATGGATTGCTTGTGAACGCGCCGGCTTACGCGATGAAGCCGCTGTCGTATTTCACGCGCCTGGTGCAGTGGGGCCTGGTGCAGTGGTACGCGCTGGTGATGGTGGCGGGGCTGACGGGGATGATTCTGTACTACGTGAGGCGGTGAAGGGATTGCAGAATTGCGGAAGTGCCGAATTGCGGAATTGGAGTGTGGAGCGAGCGGCAGTAGAGGGTAGAGGGGCTCCTCGCTTCGCTCGGAACGACAAACAAGGGCGCAACCGGCAACTGGGAACTGACCTATGACTGAGGGCTGGGTTTACAACCACATACTTTCGATCATCCTGTTCACGCCGCTGGCGGGGGCGCTGGTGGTGCTGCTGGTGCCCAAAGAGAACGAGAAGGCGATCAAGGTGCTGGCCAACCTGTTCGCCTTCGCGGGGTTCCTGGTGTCGCTGCCGCTGGTGCCGTGGTTCTGGGCGGTGCGGGGCGTGGCCGGGTTCCAGTTCGTCGAGGGACGCGCGGCGAGCGCCGACTTTGCCGGCAACTGGATTCCCTCGATTGGCGCGAGCTACGTGATTGGGATCGACGGCATCTCGTTCCTGCTGGTGATGCTGACCACGCTGCTGGGCTTCCTTTCCATCCTGTCGTCGTGGTCGGCGATCACGGAGCGGGTGAAGGAATACTACGTCTGGTTCCTGGTGCTGCAGACGGGGATGCTGGGCGTGTTCGTGGCGCTGGATTTCTTCCTGTTCTACGTGTTCTGGGAAGTGATGCTGGTACCCATGTACCTGCTGATCGGCATCTGGGGCGGGCCGCGAAAGCTTTACGCCGCCATCAAGTTCTTCCTGTACACGCTGGTGGGATCGGTGCTGATGCTGCTGGGCATCCTGTACCTATACTTCCACCACTACCAGGTGGCGGGCTTCTACACCTTCGGGATCGAGGCCTTGTACCGCACGGCGCCGCAGATTCAGGGGCAGGCGGCACTGTTCCTGTTCCTGGGCTTCTTCGTGGCCTTCGCCATCAAGGTGCCGATGTTCCCGTTCCACACCTGGCTGCCGGACGCGCACGTGGAAGCGCCCACGGCGGGCTCGGTGATCCTGGCGGGCGTGTTGCTGAAGATGGGGACGTATGGCCTGGTGCGGTTCTCGCTGCCCATGTTCCCTGCGGTGTCAATGGATGAGAAGGTGCGGGCGTGGATGATCGGGCTCTCCATCGTGGCCATCATCTACGGGGCGCTGGTGAGCCTGATGCAGAAGGACATGAAGAAGCTAGTGGCCTACTCGTCCGTGAGCCACCTGGGCTTCTGCACGCTGGGGATCTTTGCCGTGAACCCGCTGGGACTGAGCGGGAGCGTGCTGCAGCAGATCAACCATGGGATTTCGACGGGAGCGCTGTTTTTGATCGTGGGCGTGCTGTACGAACGGAGGCACACGCGGGAGATCGCCGAGTACGGCGGCATCTCGCACGTGATGCCGTGGTACGCCACCATCACGCTGATCATGTTCATGTCGTCGCTGGGGCTGCCGCTGCTGAACGGGTTCATCGGCGAGTTCACCATCCTGCAGGGCGCTTACATGGAGAGCAAGGCGTGGGCGGCGTGGGCGGTGTGGGGCGTAGTGCTGGCCGCGGCCTACCTGCTGTGGCTTTACCAGCGCGTGTTCTTCGGGCCGGTGAACAATCCCAAGAACAAGGAGCTGGCGGACCTGAACCTGCGCGAGATCGTGACCTTTGCGCCGCTGGTGCTGCTGGCATTCTGGATCGGGATCTATCCCAAGCCGTTCTTCGAGATCCTGGCGCCGCCGGTGAACAACATCGTGAAGGTGGTGCGGCCGGAGTATCCGCTGAAGCCGGCGGTGGTGGCGGGAACCCCAGTACCCAGTAGCCAGTACCCAGTTGCCAGTATGCCGCGAGCAGAGCGGGAGTCCCAAACAGAAGCACGGCCGGCGGTTGCCGAGGGGATAGGGATTCCTCGACTCGGCCTCGGTCGCTCCGCTTCCTCGGGCTCGCTCGGAATGACAAACAAGAAAAAGGCGATCGCGGCGCTCGCTCGGGATGACAGGCGAACCGAGGGAGCGCGCTAGTGTCGCCGGTTTCCCAATTCTTCAGCAGTGCGGATTACGCGCTGGCGCTGCCCATGCTGCTGCTGACGCTGTTCGGCTGCGGCATCCTGCTGATCGACCTGCTGCTGCCCAAGGAGTGGAAGATCGCCAACGCGTTCACGGCGGTGATCGGGCTGCTGTTCGCGACGGTGGCGGTGTACAAGGTACACGCCGCTTACCGGCTGGCGGAGCTGCAAGGCGGAGTGGCGCTGGACATCAGCGGATTCGGCGGCATGGTGCTGTTCGACCGCTTCGCCATCTACTTCTTTTATCTCGTGCTGGCGGGCGCGCTGATCACCATCCTGATGTCGGTGCGCTACCTGGAAGTGGAGCGCGAGCATCACGGGGAATATTACGCGCTGATGCTGTTTGCCGTGGTGGGCATGATGGGCATGGCCTGCGGCTATGACATCGTGCTGCTGTTCATCAGCCTGGAGACCATGGCGATTTCGACCTACGTGCTGGTGGGCTTTCTGCGCAGCGACCGCCGGTCGAACGAGGCGGCGCTGAAGTACCTGCTGCTGGGAGCGTTCTCCTCGGGCATCTTCGCCTACGGGCTCTCGCTGCTGTACGGGCTGGCGGGCAGCACCAACCTGGGGCAGATCGCGTTCCGGCTGGGACAGCACATCGAGCAGCAGCCGAACGATCCGGTGGCCATCCTGGCGATGGTGACCACCCTCGCGGGCCTGTTCTTCAAGATCGCGGCGGTGCCGTTCCACCAGTGGGCGCCGGACGCGTACGAAGGTGCGCCGACCACCATCACCGGATTCATGTCGGTGGCGGTGAAGGCGGCGTCGTGGGCGCTGCTGCTGCGCCTGGTGCTCTACGGCATGGACGCGCTGCGTCCGCTGTATCTGCCGGTGCTGGTGTTCGTGGCCATCGCCACCATGACGGGCGGGAACCTGGCGGCGCTGACGCAGACCAACCTGAAACGCCTGCTGGCGTACTCTTCCATCGCGCACGTGGGCTATATGCTGCTGGGGCTGGTGGCGGGAGACGCCAACAATCCGAGCCCCACCGGCATCAAGGGCATCCTGCTGTACCTGCTGGTCTACACCTTCATGAACCTGGGAGCCTTCGCGGTGATCACCGCGCTGCGGCGGCAGAACATCATCGGCGACGAAGTGGACGACATCGCCGGACTGTACTTCAAAGCGCCTACGTCGGCGGTGCTGATGTTCATCTTCCTGCTGTCGCTCACCGGGATCCCGCCGCTGGCCGGGTTCTATGGGAAGTACTTCATCTTCCTGTCGCTGCTGGAGACGGGCAGCGCCGACCGCCCGCTGAACTTCTACCTGGCAGCACTGGCGGTGTTCTACGTGGCGGTGTCGCTGTATTACTACCTGCGGATCGCCAATGCCATGTTCATGCGCGAGGCGGTGGACGCCGAGCCAGTACGACTGGCGCCGGGCGTAGGGCTGACGCTGGCCATCACCGGCGCGGCGACGGTCGGCATCGGACTGTTCCCGGACTTCTTCATCCGCGCCGCCGAGTGGTCGCTGCGCACGGGAGGAGGAGCGGCGATGATGGGATGGCTGCGGTAGGGGCACGACGTTTTCTCTCAGAGTCCGCGGTCATGGATGAAACCCGCCCACCTCCGGACCAGAAGTCGAATGAAAAGAAGAAGAACATGTGGGTACAACTGGCGCGCTACAGCCAGCTCGGCTTCGTCCTGCCTACCGCGACCGTGGTGGGCTGGCTGCTGGGAGCGGCGCTCGATCGCTGGCTGGGGACGAAGTGGCTGTATTTGGTGGGGCTGTTGCTGGGGATCGCGGCGGGATTCATCGAGCTGATACGGACCGTGAGCACGCCGGATGACCGAAGGTGAGGGAGTGGCAACGGAGCAGCCGTCGGCCGATGCCTTCTATGCAGCGGCGTATCCGCGGATTGTGCGCTTCATGCTGGTGCTGGCGGTCGTGTTCGTACCGCTCGGCTGGCTGTGGAAGGGCACAGCGTTCGCTTTAGGGCTGGCCGCGGGATGCGCCATCGCGCTGGTGAATTTCCATTGGCTGAAGCGCACGGTGAGCGCCGTGGCCGACCGCATTACCGGGTCGGGAAGAGCGGAGCCGGCGCGGGGCGTGGTGCTGCGCTTCCTGCTGCGCTACGTCCTGTTGGCCGTGGGCGCGTATGTTATAGTGAAAAGTTCGGCGCCCAGCGTTTACGGTCTTCTGGCGGGGTTGTTCCTGCCGGTGGGCGCGATCGCGTGCGAGGCCGCTTATGAAGCCTGGGTGGCGCTGCGCCGCGGAATCTGAGGCGATGTCCCCGAAATCTGCATGGCACTGATCGCTTTCTCGGCCGAGCTTCCCTTCACGGCCCTGATGAACAAGCTGTTTGGCGGCGTGGCCCTGGCCGTGATGGAGCAAGTGGGCGTGCATGCGCACGACCCGGCGCATCCCATCCCGAACTGGATGGCGATGCAATTCCTGGTGGCGGGCGTGCTGATCCTGTTCTTCGCGTTTCTGCGCGCACGGCTCTCGGTGGAGACTCCGGGCGGATGGCAGCATTTGATCGAGGCCGTGCACGGGTTCATCCAGAACCAGAGCCGGGAGATCATCGGACATCACAGCGAGCGCTTCACGCCGTTCCTGATGGCGCTGGGACTGTTCATCTTCACCTGCAACATGCTGGGGCTGGTGCCGGGGTTTGAGTCGCCGACCGCGAATCCTTCGGTACCTCTGGGCTGCGCCGTGTGCGCGTTCGTCTATTACAACTGGCAGGGGATCCGGAAGCAGGGCGTGCTGCACTACGCGGCGCACTTTGCGGGACCGATGCCGATGCTGGCGCCGTTGATGGTGCCGATTGAGATCATCAGCCACCTGGCGAGGATGCTGTCGCTGACCATCCGCTTGTTCGCGAACATCTTTGCAGGCGACATGGTGACGCTGGTGTTCTTCTCGCTGGTGCCGGTGGGCATCCCGGTGGTGTTCAACATGCTGCACGTAGGCGTGTCGTTCCTGCAGTCGTTCATTTTCGTCCTGCTGACGACGGTGTACCTGGCGGGCGCCGTCGCCGAAGAGCACTGATCGCATTCATACCGGCTTGTTGGCCGCGAGCGTGAGGGCGTCTGCACGAGGATGGCGCCAACCACCCACTGGCGGCAATTCATCGGAAGGAGAAGCAACATGAGGAAACTGATGTATGTGTTCATCGGGCTGGCGTTGGTGACGTTGGCGACGCCGGCGTTCGCGCAGGAAGCAGGAGGCGCGGGCGGCGGCATGGGAACGGCCAACTGGGTGGCCATCACGTCCGGGTTCGCCATGGCCATCGCATCGGCAGTGTGCGGGCTGGCGCAGGCGAAGGCCACGGCGGCAGCCTGCGAGGGGCTGGCGCGGAATCCGGCGGCACGGCCGGGAATCCAGTTGGCGCTGATCCTGGGACTGGCGCTGATCGAGTCGCTGGCGCTGTATACGCTGGTCATCATCTTCGCCAAAGTCAGCTAGGCGAAGCGGAACAAGTTCGGCCACCGGTCGCGGGAGCGGTCGGTGGCCTTTGTGTTTGCGAAAGCGCTGCGTGTCCGGTGGGCGCGGTGGGCGGTGGTGACTACAATAGGCGCGATGGCGGCGGCGCTGGAGTTCGAGGGAGTCACGAAGGAGTATCGGGGCTTTTTCGGGAGGAAGTCTGTGCGTGCGCTGGACGATTTCTCCCTGCGCGTGGAGCAGGGCGAGATTTTCGGATTCCTCGGCCCGAATGGAGCAGGGAAGACCACCGCCATGCACCTGGCGATGGGATTCATGCGTCCGACCGCAGGCGAGGGACGAATGCTGGGAAGACCATTCGGCGATGCGGCAACGCGAAAGCGCGTGGGCTTTTTGGCGGAGCACGTGGCGCTGTATCACCGTCCGGCGGAAAAGCTGGTGCGGTTCTACGGGAAGCTCAATGGATTGCGCGATCCCGGGTTGCAGCGGAGGGCGCGTGAGGCGTTGGAGGCCGTGGGGCTGGCGGAGGAAGCGGACCGCAACGTGGGGCGCTTTTCACGCGGGATGCTGCAACGCGTGGGGCTGGCGCAGGCGCTGGTGAATGATCCGGAACTGCTGCTGCTGGATGAGCCGACGGCGGCGCTCGATCCGCTGGCGCGCATCGCGGTGCGGGAGCTGCTGCTGGCAGCACAGGCCGCGGGGAAGACCGTGTTTCTGAGTTCGCACCTGCTGTCTGAGGTCGAATTGATCTCGACGCGGGTGGCCATCCTGCACCAGGGAAGAGTGCGGAGGACGGGCACGGTGCGCGAGCTGCTGGAAGCGCGCGCGGAGAGCGAGGTCGTGGCCCGAGGCATCGATGTCGTCGCGTTCAGTGGCACGGCCGCAGGAGACGGGCTGGTGACGTTTTCCGTCCCGGCAGAGGAGCAGCGGAAAGCGATCGAGCGAGTGTGGGCGGCGGGCGGCGAAGTGGTGAGCGTGAATCCGGTGCGGAAGACGCTGGAGGAGATATTCGTCGAACTGACGAGAGAAGAGTGAAGGGCAAGTAGGAACTTTGAACTACGAACTAAGAACCAAGAACCTATGACCTTGAACCTGAGACCTGAGACCTGAGACCTGAGACCTGAGACCTGTGGTGCCTATCTTCCTCATTGCGGGAAACCTGGTGCGCGAGCAGCGCTGGCCGATGCTGTTCCTGGTGTTGTGGTCGGGCGTGGTGGCGCTGGCCTTCACCTGGGGTGAAGAGGAACTGATCCAGAACGACTTCGTCTTCCTACTCGGACAAGAAGCGTTGTATGCGGTAGCCTTCGCCACGTTCGTGGCCGCATTCAGCGTGCACAATGAACGGCGCTCCCGGCGGATCCTGGCCGTGCTCTCGAAAGCGATCGAACGCCGGCAATACTTGGCGGGGATGCTCCTGGGCGTGCTGCTGTGCTGCGCGGCGTACTGCGTTTCCATCGGGCTGAGTGCGCTGTGGATCACCCGCAAGATGGACTTTCCCGCCTGGCAATTCGTCCTGCTGACCAGCGTGCTGGTGATGACGTGCGCGGTGGCGGCGGCGATCGCACTGTTCTTTGCCACCTTCCTTGACCCGCTGCCTGCGACGGCGGCCACGGCATTGCTGATCGCGGCGCCCGCGGCCCTGGAGCGCCTGTTGGGAGCAGGCTGGGCCAACGCCATCCCGGTGTATTCGCTGAGCGCGGCGGCGATGCGCTTCTCCTATGATCCAGCGTGGAACCCGGGGTGGGGCGGACTCGGCGTTGCGGTGGTGCAGACGGTCGTGTTCTGGGTGGCGGCGTCGTGGGTGTTTGAGAGAAGGGATATTGCCGTGGCGGTGGAATAGCTCGCTGAAGGAGCGCCGCTCAGCACTCAGCCATTAGCGATAAGCGACAAGCAATAAGCGATAAGCCAACAGCCAAAACCCCAAAAACGAAAATCAGAAGCGCAGGATGTCGGCGGCGGAACGGGCGGCGAAGTCCAGAACGCGGCCGGGCAGGATGCCGAGGTAGAGCGTCGCGGCGGCCGTGAGGGTGAGGACGGCGGCCAGCGGCGCCGGGATGGTCAGAGCGGGCATTTCTTCGCGCGGGTCGCGCATGTACATCACCACGATCAACCGCAGGTAGTAGTAGGCCGCGATGGCGCTGTTCACCAGGCCGATGACGGTGAGCCACACCAGATTCGCCTTGAGGGCGGCGGCGAAGACGTAGAACTTGGCGAAGAAGCCCCCGGTAGCCGGGATGCCGATGAGCGAGAGCAGGAATAGGGTGAGGGCGGCAGCCAGAACGGGCGAGCGCCGGCCGAGTCCGGCATAGTCGTCGACGGAGACGTAGCGCTCGCCGGCGCCAGCCAGGTGGCTGACCACGGCGAAGGCGCCTACGTTCATGAAGGCATAGGCGGCGGTATAGAAGAGCACGGCGCGGACGCCGAGGTCAGGGGCGGCGCCGAACGCCACCAGCAGATAGCCGGCGTGAGCGATGGAGGAGTAGCCGAGCAGTCGCTTCACGTTGTTCTGCACCAGCGCGCCCAGGTTGCCGATGGTCATGGTGAGGGCGGCGGAGAGCCAGATGAGCCAGAACCAGCCCGGGGCACCGGTCGTGAGCAGGATGCGAGCCAGCACCGCGAAGGCCGCGGCCTTGGGCGCGGTGGACATGAAGGCCACGACCGGCGCGGGCGCGCCTTCGTAGACGTCGGGCGTCCAGATGTGGAAGGGCGCCGACGCGACTTTGAATCCCAATCCCACGAACATGAGCGCCACGGCAACGTAGGCAAGCGTGGGCACGTGCTCGACCTTCAGCGAAGCCGCGATGGCCGGGATGTAGGTGGAGCCGGTAGCGCCGAACATCAGCGCCACGCCATAGAGGAAGAAGGCGGTGGCGAAGGAGCCGAGCAGGAAATACTTGAGCGAGGACTCGGCGCTGGAGGCGACGCGGCGCCGGAAGCCGGCCAGAATGTAGGTGGAGATGGAGGAAATCTCCAGCGCGATGAAAATGAGCACCAGTTCCATGGCCGAGGACATCAACTGCATGCCCACGGCCCCCAGCAGCACCAGCCCGTAAAATTCGCCCGCGCGAATCTGCTCAGTCTCGAGGTAATCGAGCGAAGAGAGGATGACGAGCGTCGCGATGCCGGCAATGAGGAAGTGGAAGAACACGCTGAAGGCATCCACCTCGACCATGCCGAAGAAGCCAGGCCCGGGCGAAGCCGACTGGTAGACGCTGCCGACCAGAGAGAGCAATGCGCCGACCAGCGCCAGCAAGCCCAAGGGGCGGCGGCTGCGCCCGGCGGGCAGCAGTGGCTCGGCCATCATCACGGCGACGCCAAAGACAGTCAGAGCCAGTTCCGGCAGGATGGCGATGTAGTCCGACGCGCCCAACGAGAAGGCAGGGCTCTCGAACAGGGCGAAGGCGGCGGTCGGCATCATGGCGTCAGCACCTGCAACAACGCGGGCATCAGGGGAGCGAGCACGGCCTGGACGGCAGGATCGATGGCGCGCATCCAGTAGAGCGGAGCGACGCCCATGACCAGTGCCACCAGTGCCAGGGGCCAGAGAGAGAAGCGCTCACGCAGGTCGAGGTCCGAAAGGGAGCGGTTCACCTCCGAGGTGACCTGACCATAGAAGACACGCTGATACATCCAGAGCATGTAGCAGGCGCTCCAGATGACTCCGGTGGCGGCGAACACGCCCCAAGCGGTCTCAGCCTGGAAAGCGCCGAGCAGCACCAGGAACTCGCCGATGAATCCGTTGAGCAGCGGCAACCCGATGGAAGACAGAGTGATTACCAGGAAGAGCATGGCGTAGGCGGGCATGGGCGTGGCCAGGCCGCCGAACTCCCGGATCTCGAAGGTATGGCGGCGCTCGTAGAGCATGCCCACCAGCATGAAGAGAGCGCCGGTCGAGACGCCGTGGTTGAGCATCTGGTAGACGGCACCGTCGGCGCCCACCTGGGTGAAGCTGAAGATGCCGAGCACCACAAAGCCAAGGTGGCTGACCGAGGAGTAGGCCACCAGCTTTTTCAGGTTGGGCTGCACCATGGCGACCAGCGCGCCGTAAATGATGCCGATGATGGCCAGGGCGGCGATCCAACCGGCGTGCTCGCGTGACTGCGCCGGGAACAGGCCGACGTTAAAGCGCAGCAGGCCGTAGGTGCCCATCTTGAGCAGGACGCCGGCCAGCAGAACGGAGCCGGCAGTGGGCGCTTCCACGTGCGCGTCCGGCAGCCAGGTGTGGACAGGGAAGAGCGGGACTTTCACGGCGAAGGCTACAAAGAACCCGAGGAAAAGCCACTCGGCCGCGGTCCAGATGTTGGGAATCTGCTCGCGGTGGATGGCCTGCTGGATGGTGGCGTAGTCGAAGCTGCCGGTCTGCGCGTAGAGCCAGATGATGGCAGCCAGCATGAAGACCGAGGCCACGGCGGTGTACAGGAAAAACTTCACGGCGGCGTAGACCCGGCGCTCGTGGCCGTACATGCCGATGAGCAGCGCCATGGGAATGAGGACGGCTTCCCAGAAGAAATAAAAGAGGAAGAGGTCGAGCGCCAGGAAGACGCCGATCATGGCGGTCTCGAGCACGAGCAACAGCACGAAAAACTCTTTCACTCGCTCGTAGACCGACTTCCAGGAGACCAGCACGCACAGAGGCGTGAGAAACGTGGTGAGGACAACCAGCCAGACCGAGATACCATCCACACCGAGGTGGTAATGGATGTTGGGGCTCGGGATCCAGGGGAGGTCGACTTCGAACTGGAAGCCCTTACGCGCGGCGTCGAAGCTGGCCGGCAGATGGAGCGAGAGCACAAAAGTCACCAGGGAGATGAGCAGGGAAGCCCGGCGAAGCAGTTCGTCGCGGCGCGGCAGCAGGGCAAGGAGCAGCGCGCCCGCGAGCGGGGCGAACGTGACGAGCGTCAAAATGTGGGCGTCGAAGTTCATCGTCAGCTAGTCCGGCGGCTCGCCGCGAATGGCCCTGGAAAATAATATTGTTGACATCGCATAACGATATATGAAGAATTATATTTCATATGCCGGAAGGAGATTGTATGAAGGAAGTGAAGCACATGCCTCGCGGCGTAGCTCACCGGATCATGGAGCGCGCGGCCGCAATCGGGCGCGGCCGCCTGGTGCTGGTGATTCGAGACGGAAAACCGTCGCGCGTCTATGGCGAAGCGGAGTACGAGAAACGCAAGGCGCTCACCAAGGAAGTGAAGCCCTGGGAGCGTCGCAAGCGCAAGGTAGCAGCCGACCCGCTGGGTGCGATTGACGGCACCGTGCTGGGGCCAATCCGCCGCGAAGACATCTACGAATAGCCGGGGCCGATGATGCGGGCGCTGCTGGATTCCAACGTGCTGATTCATGCCGCGTACCGGCACTCTCCGTTGCATTCCATTGCGGCCGAGTTGTTGGCTCGCGGCCTGCGTGAGCGGAGACTCTACTGCATCGCTCCACAGAACCTGGTGGAGTTCGCGGCGGTGGTGAGCCGCGCCAAATTCGTCTCGCCGCCGTTGCCTCCTTCCGAGCTTGTGCGCATCGGTGACCTGTTGTATCGGTCCAGGCGTCTGGCAAAGATCTACCCGAATCGGGGGACCGTGATCCGTGCCATCCGCGAAGGTTCCGCCCTCGGAATCAGCGGTCCCACGTGGTACGACTTGTTTCTGGCGGTGACCATGCGGGACGCCGGTGTGCGTGAGATCATTACGGAAAACGTCCAAGACTTCAGCCGAATCCCGTTTGTGAACGCAAGGCATCCCCGGGATGTCCCGTAGAGCGTACTCGCTGATCCGCAGGTATCTCATCGCACCCCCAACCAGACCATGTAGACGAGGATGAGCGCGGCGCCGCCCACGACCCATCCGGCGTAGGAGCGCAGGTTGCCGGACTGCATGCGGCGAAAGGCTCCGGAAACGCTGCGCGCTCCGGAGGCGAGGGCGTTGACGGAGTCGTCGATGAGGGCGACATCGATGCCGCGCCACAGGACGTTGGTCGAGCCCTCCACGACGGGGCGAACGAACATGGCGTCGTAGCCTTCGTCCACATAGTACTTGCCAGCCACGGCGCGATAGAGCGCGGCCACAGAAGCCGTGATTCGCCCCGGGAGTCCGGGACTTTTCCAGTAGAGAAGCCAGGCGAGGAAGAAGCCGATGGCGCCGGCCAGCACGGAGAGCAACGTCAAGCCGCGCTCGAGCGTGACTTCGTCCCCGTGCCCTCCGGGCATCTCAGGCAAGCCGGCTGAAAATACCGGTTCCAGGAACTTCTCGAAATAGCTATGACCGCCGAGCGCATGCGGCACGCCGACGTATCCGCCGATCACGGAGAGCACCGCCAGCACCACGAGCGGGGCCAGCATGACCCAGGGGCTCTCGTGAATGCCGTGGCCATGTTCAACCTGCGAATCATGACCGTGCGATGACGGCGTGGCGCGCAGCTCTCCGAAGAAGGTCATGAACCACAGGCGGAACATATAAAAAGAGGTCAGGCCGGCGGTGAAGAACGCGACGCCCCAGAGGATGGGACTGCCGAAGGGGCTGGAGTAGGCGCGCCACAGGATCTCGTCCTTGGAGAAGAAACCGCTGAGGAAAGGCGCGCCGGCGATGGCGAGCGTGGCCACGGTCATCACGGCGAAGGTCCAGGGAACGTGCCTGCGCAGGCCGCCCATCCGGCGCATGTCCTGCTCGCCGGAAAGAGCGTGGATGACGCTTCCGGCCCCGAGGAACAGCAGCGCCTTGAAAAAGGCGTGGGTCATCAAGTGGAAGATGGCGGCGGAATAAGCTGCGACGCCACAAGCCAGGAACATGTAGCCGAGTTGCGAGATAGTGGAATAAGCCAGGACACGTTTGATGTCGAACTGGGCCATGCCGATAGTGGCGGCGAAGAGTGCGGTGAGGCAGCCGACGATGGCCACCACCATCAGAGCTTCCGGCGAGCGGCTGAAGATGGCGTTGGAACGCGCCACCATGTAGACGCCCGCGGTGACCATGGTGGCGGCGTGGATGAGCGCAGAGACCGGCGTAGGACCTTCCATCGCGTCCGGCAGCCAGACGTAAAGCGGTAACTGCGCCGACTTGCCGCAAGCGCCCATCATCAAGAGCAGCGCAATGGCGGTAAGCACGCCGGGGGCTGTCTCGATGCCCAAACGGGCGGCGGCGGGAAAGACCTCGTTGAACTGGAGTGAGCCAAAGGTCTTCACCATGAGGAACATGCCCAGCAGGAATCCGAAGTCGCCGATGCGGTTGACGATGAACGCCTTCTTCCCCGCGGAGGCGGCTGAATCCTTCTGGAACCAGAAACCGATCAGCAGATACGACGCCAGGCCGACGCCTTCCCAGCCGACGAACATGAACAGATAGTTGTCTGCCAGCACCAGCGTAAGCATGAAGAACAGGAAGAGGTTCAGATAGCTGAAGAAGCGGTAATAGCCGCCGTCACCCGCCATGTATCCGACGGAATAGACGTGGATGAGGAAGCCCACGCCCGTCACCACCAGGATCATAACGAGCGAGAGCTGGTCGAGGTAGAAGGCGAAGTTGGCGCGGAAGGCGCCGGCCTGCAGCCAGGCGGCGAGGGTTTCCGTATAGGGAATTTGCTCGGGCCGAAGCTGGTTGAACGCCCCCGCAACGCGCAGCGACCATGCGAACGAAGCGCCCGAGGCCGCCAGGGCCACAGCAGTGACGGTGCGGCCGGAGAAGCGGCGGCCGAACAAGCCGTTGATCAGAGCGCCGGCGAGCGGCAGCAACGGGATGAGCCAGAGGTTCATAGCTTCAGCAGGTTCACCCGATCGGCATTGAGCGTTTGGCGGGTGCGGAAGACCGCGATGATGATGGCCAGGCCTACGGCCGCTTCCGCTGCCGCCACCACCATCACAAAGAAGACGAACACGTGCCCGCTCAACGCCTTCCACTGCGTGGCAAACGCCACGAAGGAAAGGTTGACGGCGTTGAGCATCAGCTCAATGGACATGAACAGGGTGATGATGTTGCGTTTGAGCAGGAAGCCGGCAGCTCCCAGCCCGAACAGGATGGCGCTCAGCACCAGGTACCAGGAGATGGGGACCATTACGGCTCCCTCCGGGCCAGCACGACCGCGCCCATGATGGCCACCAGGATCAGCACTGAGGTCACCTCAAAGGGCAGCAGGAAATCGCGGAAGAGCAGGCGGGCGACATCCTGCGTGGAGCCCAGGAACTCGCCCAGACGGACGGGCAAGGAGTGCCCGTGGCGAGTAACGACCCAGGCCAGCAGGACGACAAAGAGTGCGGCGGCGGGATAGCCGAAGCGCGCCGCCACGCGGCTGCCGTCGGTGCGCTCCTCCTCGCCGGCGTTCAGCAGCATGATGGTGAAGACGAACAACACCATGATGGCGCCGGCGTAGACGATGACCTGGACGGCGGCAACGAACTCTGCGCCCAGCATGAGATAGAGCACAGAAAGCGAGACCATCACCACGATGAGCGACAGAGCGCTGTTGATGGGATGGCGCTGCGCCAGGAGGTTGATTGCACCCGCTACGGCGATGAGGGCGAAGATGAGGAACAGCGCCTGATGCAGCATCTCAGCCTCTCCACGCCACGATGAGGCCGGTGGCCATCACGTTGAACAATGCCAAGGGCAACAGAACCTTCCAGCCGAAGGCCATCAACTGGTCGTAGCGGAAACGCGGCAGCGTTCCGCGGATCCAGATGTACAGGAAGATGAAGAAAAACACCTTGACGACGAACCACAGCAACGGCAAGACCGCCTGCAATGCCGGCGGTCCGAAAACCGGGCCGTGCCATCCGCCGAAGAACAGCAGGGTGGCCACGCAGCTTACGGTGAACATGTTGATGTACTCGGCCATGAAAAACATGGCGAACTTCATGGCGCTGTACTCGGTGTGATAGCCGGCCACGAGTTCGGTCTCGCTCTCCGGAAGGTCAAACGGGATACGGTTGGTTTCGGCGAAGGCCGCGGTCAGATAGATGAAGAAGCCGAGCGCCTGGGGAAAAATGTTCCAGCGGGGGAGGAAGCCGAACCACGTGCCCGCCTGCGCGTCCACGATCTCGCGCAAGCTGAGCGTACCGGAGAGAATGAGCACGCCGACCAGGGACAGGCCGAGCGAGAGCTCGTAGCTGATCATCTGGGCGCTGGCGCGCAGCGAGCCGAGCAGCGAATACTTGGAGTTGGACGACCAGCCGGCGAGCGCCACGCCGTAGACGCCGACCGAGGTCACGCCCAGCAAGAAAAGCAGGCCGATGTTGACGTCAGTGATCTGGAGCGGCGTCTCGATGCCGAGGCGGGGAAGTCGAACGCGTTCGCCGACCGGAATCACCGCAATCGCCATCAGTGCCACCGTGAGCGAGAGCATGGGCGCAAGCACGTACAGCGGCTTATAAACGTTCGCGGGGATCAGGTCTTCCTTGAAGATGAACTTCAAGCCGTCGGCCAGCGGCTGCAGCAGGCCGAAAGGACCGACGCGCGTGGGTCCCCAGCGGTTCTGGATGCGGGCCACCAGCTTGCGCTCCAGCAGGACGGTATAGGCAACCGCCGTCAATAGGATCACGAAGAAGATCACTGTCTTGCCCAGGCTGAGCGCGATGTAGGTCTTCCAGTCCATGCGTCCTTAATGGATACGGCCGGCCGGGTTCAGTCGGCGGCCTCCTCTCGCGCTGCGCGGCGCGGGTTCTCGATCACGGAGTTCAGCGTGCGCGAATAGCGGCCCAGCGTGCCCGAGGTAAACAGCGAGTCGGCCGCGGGCACGATAAGGCCGGACCGGCTCAGGCCTGCGGCGCCGCGCTCGGCGGAATCAAGATGTATATCGTTGCCGGCGAGCAGGTTAGCGCGCGAGAAGGCGTAGCCGGGGACGAGGCGCTGGATCTCGTCGAGGATCGCAGCGGGATCGAGCGGGCTGAGCCTGGGCTCGAGGCCGTGTGCGCGCAGCCAGACGCCGTGGCGGTCGGCTTCGCCGGATTGAGCTCCGCGGGACTGTCCCATGTCGGCACGCATCCCTTCGCCAGGCGCCACAGGTACGAGACGGCGAACGTCGAATCCCATGCGGTCCGCCAGACGTACGATGAGCTCAAAGTCGGGCTTGGCGCCGGCGAAATCGCCTGCCTTGCTGAGCGCCTGCAAGTCGCCGCAGGTGTTCGTGAACGTTCCCGATTTCTCATAGGCGCAGGCCGCGGGAAGGACAACGTCGGCGAGCAGCGCCGTCTCCGTGAGAAACATCTCCTGCACGACGGTAAAGGTGTTGCGCAGCACGAAGGGATCGATCTGAAAGCGAGCGACGGGGTTCGCGCCGACCACGTAGAGCGCTTTCAGTGTGCCCGCGCCCGCGGCTTCCGCCATCTCCGGGATGGCAAGACCGGAAGCGGGCGGCAGGGCAGCGCCCCATTCGTCGGCAAAGCGGCCCGGTGTCGAGACCGGGGCGTAGCCGGGGAGCAGATCGGGATAAAGGCCGAGGTCGGCAGCGCCGCGGGAGTTGGCGTAGTCCGCCAAACAGACGAACTTGGCGCCGGGAATGGAAGCGCCGAAGCGAACCAGGGAAGCGATGGCGTCGCCGCGAATCTCTGCACCAAAGATGATGACCAGTCCAGATTCGGCGCGCAGCTTGTTGCGCAGGGAGTGCAGGTCGTCGCGCGTGGTGGAGGTGGCGAGCAGCGAGTCGGCTGCGGAGTCATCGCCGGAAAGGAATGCTGCGAAGCGGCCTTCGGAGCCGGGAGGAATCACCGTGAAGCTTGCCGCCTGGCGGCGCAGCTTGATTTCCGCGGCATTCACCACGTGCAGCCGGCCGCGATGCAGGCGCACATTGGTGCGAATGTTCCAGGCGAGCAGAGGGTGCTGCTCCGTGGGGTCGCCGCCGATGAGCAGGATGGCAGCCGCGTGCAGGACGTCGCGCATGGAGGCGCTTGCGCCGGAACGGCCAGCCAGGGCTGCCGCGAACGCCGGGAAGTCCGCCGTGCGGTGATGGTCGATGTGGTTGGTGCCCAGCACCAGGCGGGCGAACTTTTGCAGCAGGTAGTTCTCCTCGTTGGTGGTGCGCGTGGAGCCGATTACGCCGATGGCGGCGCCGCCGTCGGAGTCCCGGATTTCACGCAGGCGTCGGGCAGCGGTATCGAGAGCCTCATCCCAGGAAACGGGTTTCAGGTGGCCGTCCTTGCGGACCAGGGGCTGGCGGAGTCGGTCGTCGTGCTGCACGAAGTCGAAGGCGTAGCGGCCCTTGATGCAGAGGAAGTCGCCGTTGATGCCGCTCTTGTCGCGGTTGTCGCCGCGCACGATCTCGAGTCCGGTGGAAGCGCGGCGCACGCCGAGCGTGGTCTTGCAGCCGTCGCCGCAATGAGTGCAGATGGTTCCGACGTGCTGCATCTCCCAGGGGCGGGTCTTGTAGCGGTAGGCGCCGGAGGTGAGTGCGCCGACGGGGCAGATGTCGATGCACATGCCGCATTCTTCGCACTCCAAGTGGTCGCCTTGGTTGGGAGCGATGACGGAATGGACGCCACGATTCTGCACGCCCAGCGCCCACACGTCCATGCCCTCACCGCATACGCGCACACAGCGGTAGCAGAGAATGCAGCGCGGGCGGTCAAAAAACACCACCGGCGACCACTGCTGCTCTTCCTTGTGGAGCTTGGCCTCCATGTAGCGCGATTCGGCAGCGCCGTACTTGAAGGTCATGTCCTGCAGCTCGCATTCGCCACCGGCGTCGCAGACCGGACAGTCAAGCGGATGGTTGCCGAGCAGCAGCTCGAGCATCGACTTGCGCGCCTGATGCACCTTCTCGCTGTCGGTTGTGACGACCATGCCTTCAGTGACCACCACGGTGCAGGCGGTCTGCAGCTTGGGCATCTTCTCAATCTCGACCAGGCACATGCGACACGCGGCCTGCAGCGAAAGGCCGGGGTAGTAGCAGAAGGAGGGCACCTCGATGCCTACCTTCTTACAGGCCTCGATGAGCAGCGTCCCCGCCGGGGCGGTGAGCTTGTGGCCGTCGACCGTGAGAGTGACGTCAGGCATTCTGATTGGGTAATTGGGAAATCTGGTAATTGGGAAATTGACGGCGACGACCGGCGGGTTTTCCAATTACCAAATTACGCAATTACGAAATGTCTCAATGGCTCATGACCGGTAACTGCTCTACGACTCCTTCCCCATATGGGCACGGTCGCCCTTCAAGATGCTCTTCAAATTCCTTCCGAAACTTCTTGACGATGGAGATGATAGGCATGGCGGCAGCATCGCCGAGCGGGCAGAACGTGCGGCCCAGCATGTTCTCGGCCAGGTACTGGATGTTGTCGATGTCCTTGCGCAAGCCCCCGCCGGCGTGGAAGCGGGTGAAGGTTTTCTTGAGCCAGTCCGTGCCCTCGCGGCACGGGATGCACCAGCCGCAGCTTTCGTGCTGATAGAAACCGATGATGCGCTGCGCGAACTTGACCATGCAGGTGGCGTCGTCGACCACCACCACGCCGCCGGAACCCAGGAAGGTGCCGATCTTGGCCAATGAGTCGAAGTCCATGGCCACGTCGATTTCCTCGGCGGTAAGGATGGGCGTCGACGAACCGCCCGGCACCACGGCCTTGACCCTTCGGCCGTTGGGGACACCGCCCGCGACCTCGTGAATCATCTTCTTCAGGTTGTAGCCGAGCGGCAGTTCGTAGACGCCCGGCCGGTTGACATGGCCGCTGAGGCAGAAGAGTCGAGTGCCACCGTTCTTGGGCGTGCCCAGGTCGGCGTACCACTTGCCTCCGCCCAGAATGATATGTGGTACTGAGGCCAGCGTCTCCACATTGTTGATGACCGTAGGACCGCCCCAGAGTCCCACCACAGCCGGGAAGGGAGGCCGTATGCGCGGGATGCCGCGCTTGCCTTCAAGCGATTCCATGAGCGCGGACTCTTCGCCCACTTCGTACGCGCCGGCGCCGGTGTGCCAGTACACTTGGAAGTCCCGGCCGCTGCCGAAGATGTTCGTGCCGATAAAGCCGCGGGCCCGCGCCTCGGCCAGAGCCCTGCGCAGGATGTCGACCAGATAGCGATACTCACCGCGAATGTAGATGTAGCCAACCTTGGCGCCGACGGCCAGGCCGGCAATGATCACGCCTTCAATCACCGCGTGCGGATCATGCTCCAGGATCAGGCGGTCCTTGCAGGTGCCGGGCTCGCTTTCATCACCGTTGCACAGCACGTATTTGGGCTTGGGAGACTCTTTGGGGACGAAGGACCACTTCAGCCCCGCAGGAAAACCGGCGCCGCCGCGGCCTCGCAGGTTGGAGTCTTTGACCTCGCCGATGATGGCGTCCGGCGTCATGGAGAGGGCCTTCTGTACGGCCTTGTAGCCATCCAGCTCCAGGTAGCGGTCGAGCGCGGCCGCGCCCTGGCCGAAGCGCTTGCTCACGACCTTGACTTCGTCGGCATGTCCAACCAGGTCCGCCACCTATTGCGCTCCCTCCTTGCGGCAATCCTCGAGAACTTTATCGACCTTCTCCGTCGTGAGATTCTCGTGAAAGTCGTAGTTCACCTGCATGGCAGGCGCCCAACTGCAGGCGCCGATGCATTCCACTTCTTCGAGCGAAAAGAGTCCGTCCGGTGTCGTCTGCTTGTGGCCGATACCGAGCCGGCTCTTGCAGTGCTCGAAGATGCCTTCGGCTCCGCGCAGCATGCAGGAGATATTGGTGCAGACCTGCAGGTTGTACCTGCCGCGCGGCTTGGTGGTAAGCATGCTGTAGTAGCTGATGACGTTGCGGATCTCGAGCTCCGTCAGGCCGGTCTTGTTGGCCAGGTACGTGACAGCTTCGTCGGTCACGTAACCCAGTTCGTCTTGTGTGTACAACAACATGGGGACAAGGAAGGAGCGGCGCGTCGGGTACTCCCGCATTTTCTCGTCGAAGAACCTGTCGAGCTGCTCTGAAACGGGGATCATCGATCGATCTCTCCCAGCACGATATCGATGCTCCCGATGGCGGCGACCACATCCGCGATCAGTTTACCCTCGCACATCCTGGGCAACGCCTGCAGGTTGGCGTAGGATGGCGAGCGCATGTGGACGCGGTGGGGCTTGGCGGTGCCGTCGGACACGACGTAGTAGCCCATCTCGCCGCGCGGCGACTCGATCGCCTGGTACACCTCGCCCGCCGGCACGGCGAAGCCTTCGGTTACGATCTTGAAGTGGTAGATGAGCGCCTCCATCTGCGTCTTCATCTTTTCGCGATCGGGCAGGACGACCTTGGGAGCATCGGCTTTGACCGGGCCTTCCGGCATGCCGTCCAAGGCCTGGCGCACGATGCCGATGGATTCGCGCAACTCCTGCACACGGACCAGATAGCGGGCATAGACGTCGCCCTCCTGCGACACCGGCACTTTGAACTGGAAGCGGTCGTAAGCGGAATAGGGCATGTCGCGGCGCAGGTCGATATCCACGCCGCTGGCGCGCAGGGAAGGGCCGGTCACGCCCAGCGCGACCGCATCCTCGGCGGAGAGATGCGCAACGCCCCGGGTCCTTTCGATCCAGATGCGATTGCCGGTGAGCAGGGCTTCGTATTCATCCACGCGCGAGGGAAAAAGGTCAGCGAAGCGGCGCACGCGTTCGAAGAAGCCAAGGGGCGGTTCCAGGGCCAGCCCACCGATGCGGAAGTAGGAGGTCATCATGCGCTGGCCGCTGACCATCTCGAACAGGCGCAGGATGTCTTCGCGCTCACGGAAGCAGTAGAGGAACACGGTCATGGCGCCGATATCGAGCGCGTGTGTGCCCAACCAGACGAGGTGGGAGGCGATGCGCGAGAGTTCGTTGAGCATCACGCGCATCCATTGCGCGCGCGGCGGAGGCTCCAGGCCGAGCAGCTTCTCGACCGCCAGCACGTAGCACAGGTTGTTGGTCAGCGGGCAGAGGTAGTCGATGCGGTCGGTGAGCACCACCACCTGCTGGTAGAACTTGGCTTCGGCGGTCTTCTCGATGCCGGTGTGCAGGTAGCCGATGTCGGGCATCATGCGGACGACGTTTTCGCCCTCGATCTCCAGCACCAGCCGCAGGACGCCGTGCGTCGAAGGGTGCTGCGGCCCCATGTTGAGGACCAGCGTGCCCTCGTGTCCCGGAGTGAGCGTGGGGGCAGTCGCCACGGCTAACGGTACCCCTCGACGGGATAATCCTTGCGCAGCGGGTGTCCCTGCCAGTCTTCCGGCATCATGATGCGGCGCAGGTCGGGATGCCCCAGGAAGCGGACGCCGAACAGGTCGAACACCTCGCGCTCGAAGAAGTTGGCCGAGGGCCACACCGAAGTGACGGACTCGACGCAGGCATCGTCCTCCGCCAGGCGTACCTTCAGGCGTACCCGGGCGCGGCGCGGGATGGAGAGCAGGTGATAGACCACGTCGAAGCGCGGCTCGCGGGGATACCAGTCCACGCAGGTCAGGTCAGAGAGAAAGTTGAAGCGAAGGCTGGCATCGTCACGCAGCAGCAAACAAGCTTCGCGGATAGTGGGAGCGCGGAGCTCGATGGTCAGCTCGCTGCGATCAAGTTTCGCGCCGGTCACGGCGTCGGGGCGCCAGGCGAGCAACTGGGCGATGGGAGCTTCGGCGCGAAGCTGCTCAAGGTGCGTGATGGCCGGTGCGATGGCCATGTCAGAAATCGCTCCCGCGGGCGCCGGACCAGTCCAGGACTCCCTTCTTCCATATATAGAAGAATCCGGCGAGCACAATGCCGATGTACACCAGCATCTCCGCGAAACCGAACAATCCCAGCTCGCGGGCGATGACCGCCCAGGGGAAGAGGAAGATAACCTCGACGTCGAACAGGATGAACAGCATGGCGACAAGATAAAACTTCACCGAGAAGCGACTGCGGGCATCGCCTACCGGGTCCATGCCGCACTCGTAGGCCTGGGACTTGACCTTACTGGGCCGGCGCCAGCCGATGAGGTGGGAAAGCAGCACCATCCCGGCCGCCAGAGCCGCGGCGACCAGCAGATGCAGCAGTAGCGGCAGGTAGCGGGCGAAGTAGTTGTCCGGCATGGGAGAGCGTGTATATAATGCGCGCCGTTCTCAAACCGCTAAACATTCGACTATAGAGTTCGCATTTCGGAGTGTCAAGCTTGCGCGGATCAGTGCGGCTCGCTGCAAAAGCGTGCGCCGGCGGCCGAAAGGCGGGTGCGCAATGATCTTCGGGTTCAACACCGACGTCAAGCACGGCGATACCGTCTATCACGTCCAGAGCGAAGCCCGCCAGGTCGAACTCCTGCTGCAGACTCAGGTCTTCGTCAAGGGGCAGTGCATCGGGAAGCGCGCCGCGTCCTATGCCGGTCATGCCCTCCGGCCGGATTTTTCCGAAGAGCAGATGCACGAGATGCTCAAGTCGCAGCATCGTCTGGTGCTGGAGGCCATCAAGGAAGGCAAGGCGGCGCTGGTGGTCGCGCAGGAGCGCGACATCCAGGATGTCGATGGCAGCGGCCTGGCCATGCGATGGGTGGATGCGAGTGCGCCGGAGGCCAACGGCACCCTGCGCATGAAGCTGTTGGTCACCGATGACGGCGCTCCCGTGTCAGGGGCGCGCGTGGCCGCCAAATTGTCACTGGATGCGCAAGCTCCAGTCGTGGCACAGGGAACAACCGACAGCTCGGGAAGCGCTGAACTCAATGTTCCCATGACACCCGATGCCGGCAAGGATTCGGGAGTGCTGGTGCGTGCCGTCTGGGAAGGTAAGTCCGCAACGCGGAAGTTCCGGGTCAAACGATAGTCTTGGTCCATCAACCTCGCCGCTCTGAGTACAATCCCAGTTGAGCCGATGAAACTGCACATCAATGGCGAGGAGCGCGTGGCATCCCTGCCATCGCCCACCGTGGCCGGCCTGGTGGAGCACCTCGGCCTCAAGGCGGACCGCGTGGCGGTGGAGTTGAATCGTGAGATTGTGCCGCGCGACCAGTGGGGGGCCACGCCGCTGGCCGACGGCGACCGGCTGGAGATCGTGCACTTCGTCGGCGGCGGATAGGCCCGCAAACGCCGATCCGCGGCCTCCCTGCACAACCGCTCCGGGCAATCTTTCCCACGCTGTTAGTCACGGCGATACCGCAGGCCGCGATTCCGCTTGACAGGCGACATTCTGGGCCTAGAATGTTCGAAACAATTCGGCAGTTGCGCGTTTCAAACAAAAGTTGTCGCGAATGAACCAGGGATACACGTCGAAGCAAGTGGAGGCACTCACCGGCATCACGCTGCGCCAGTTACAGTGGTGGGACGAGCAGGGAATCGTGGCGCCGGCGCGTGACGGGCGCCGCCGGTTGTACTCGATGGACGACCTGGCTGCCGTGGCTGTGATCGCTGAGCTGCGCGACAAGGGCTTCAGCCTGCAGCGGGTGCGCAAGGTAGTGCGCATGTTGCAGCGGGAGTTCGGCCGCAGTCTGGTGGACGCGGTCTCGGTCCGGTCCGACTGTCACCTGCTGACCGACGGGCGCCGCGTCTACGTGGAGGATTCGGCGCACCGGGTGGTGGACATCCTCAAGAGTGCGCGCCAGCCCATTTTCGCCGTCTGCCTGACCGACACCGTGCGCCGCCTGCGCAGTGACGTGCGCGGACGCAAGCGTCCGGTGCGGGCGGCGGGAATGCGGAGGGCGCGATCGCGGAGGCTGGCGTCATGAAGGCAGATCCCAAGCTATCGCACGGCAAGGCAACAAAGGCCCTTGGGACGTGCGTTCCCATGGTTGCCGAACTGAGCGTCCTCACCGAGTGGATTCCCGAGCAGATGGAGCCCGGCACCGTGTTCGTGCTGGAGAACGCTGGGGAAGTAGGCGAGAACGAGGATCCCTACTGGGCGGTGCTGGCCTGCCCCTCGTGCGGCACGCTGGGACTGATCACACGGCGGCAGGTGGCCGGGCTGATCCCGGTCCTGTGCGGCTCCAGTCAATGTTCCGCGCACTTTGTTCTGCGCGATGAGAGTGTGTTGCCGCGCAAGCCAAACTGAAAGGTTTCTCCCCCAGAGCTGAAGGGCGCGGCCTTAGCCGCGCCCTGTTTTTCTTGCCCCAGCGCCATCTAGTCCGTGCCCGGCACGACTTGCGACCGCCCAGGCACGGGTACGGGCACCTGCTCCACGACCCGCATGCCAAATCCCTCCAGGGCCACGAGCTTGCGGGGGTGATTGGTGAGCAGGCGCAAGGAATGAATGCCCAGGTCAGAAAGGATCTGGGCTCCTATACCTACCTCGCGTTGGGTCTTGCGCTGGTGGTCCGGCAATTCGGGCTGTCGGACTTCGCGATGGAAGGCAAGCGCGGGACGATCGGCCACGCGCTCAACGGAAAAGCCCTTGGAGGTCTGATGCAGATAGATGAGGGCGCCTCGGCCTTCGGCGGCAATCATCTCCATGGAACGCTCGATGACGGCCTGGCAATCGCACCAGGTGGCGCCGAAGACGTCGCCCACCAGGCAGTGGGAATGCATGCGCACCAGCACCGGGTCGTCGCCGGCCTTTTCCACCTCGCCGCGGATCAGGGCGACGTGCGACTCACGGTCGATCTCGCTCTCATAGGCGATCATGCGAAAGTCGCCGAAGCGGGTGGGCAGCAGGGCCTCGCCGATGCGGCGCACGAAGCGCTCATGCCGCAGCCGGTAGCGAATGAGGTCGGCCACAGTCATCATCTTCAGGTTGTGCTCGCGGCAGAATTCGATAAGGTCCGGCACCCGCGCCATGGTGCCGTCTTCCTTCATGATCTCGCAGATGATGCCGGCGGGCACCAGCCCCGCTAGGCGCGCCAGATCCACGGAGGCCTCGGTCTGGCCGGCACGCACCAGCACGCCACCCTTGCGTGCCCGCAGCGGGAACACGTGGCCGGGCCGAGCCAGGTCTGCGGGGCGAGTGGCGGGATCGATGGCCACGCGAATGGTGCGCGCCCGGTCATAAGCGGAGATGCCGGTGGTGATGCCGGTGCGCGCGTCGATGGCTTCACAAAAAGCCGTGCCATAGGTGGCGGTGTTTTCCGCCGTCATGGGACCGATCCGCAGGTGGTCGAGGCGCTCTTCAGTGAGGGCCAGGCAGACCAGCCCCCGCCCGTACTTGGCCATGAAGTTGATGGCTCCAGCGGTGACCCTTTCTGCGGCCAGGGTGAGGTCGCCTTCGTTCTCGCGGTCCTCGTCGTCCACGACTACGACCATGCGGCCGTTGCGGATTTCTTCGATACAGCTCTCAACGTCGCTGAAGGGTGGGCTTGTCATCCGTGTACCGTTGTCATTCTAACAAACAGGCCGTTGGGCGGTCCGCGGGCGATTCCGCTAGGCGCCCGGATGGAAGAATCGGATTGCGGCGAACACTCCGGCAGCCACGGCCGCGGAGGCGGGGATGGTGAAGATCCACGCCCAGATGATGCGTCCTGCTACGCCCCATCGCACCGACGAGACGCGGTGCACCGCGCCGACTCCCACAATGGCGCCGGTGATGGTGTGCGTGGTCGAGACCGGGATGCCGGCCAGAGCGGTACCGAACAGGGTGACAGCGCCAGCGGTCTCTGCGCAGAATCCGCCCACCGGCTTGAGCTTGGTGATGCGCTGGCCCATGGTGCGCACGATGCGCCACCCGCCGAAGTACGTCCCTAGGGCGATGGCGAAGTGCGCAGAGAGGATGATGGGCCAGTGCAGCGCGCCCCAGTCGGCCGCCACGTCGGCCTGGCTCATGTAGCCGCCGGTGAACAGGGCGCCGGCGATGATGCCCATGGTCTTCTGCGCGTCGTTGCCGCCGTGTCCCAGGCTGTAGGCGGCGGCGGAGAGAAGCTGCAGGCGGCGGAACCAGCCGTCCACCTGCTGCGGCGAGCGGTGGCGCAGCAACCAGTAGGTGGCCACCATGAGTAGGAGGCCAACGCTCAGTCCAATGAGCGGCGCCAGGAAGATGAACAGGACCGTCTTGTACCAGCCCTCGATCAGGATCACGTCAATGCCGCCGCGGGCGATGGCTGCACCGGCATAGCCTCCGATAAGGGCGTGCGACGAAGAGGTCGGCAGGCCCCACCACCACGTGACCAAGTCCCAGACGATAGCCCCGATCAACCCGGCGAGTACTACGAACCCAGTGACCTCGTCCAGGCGGATCATCCCCTTGCCGATGGTCTTGGCTACGGCGGTGCCGAGAAAAAACGCGGCGGCGAAGTTGAAGAATGCGGCCCACAGAACGGCGACGCGTGGCGAGAGGACGCGGGTGGACACCACGGTGGCAATACTGTTGGCGGCGTCGTGAAAGCCGTTGATGAAGTCAAAGCCAAGAGCGACCAGAACCGTCGCCACGGTGAGGAGCAGCGTGCTGTCCACGGTCAGGTCCTCGCCGAAGTGGGGTAAGAACCGTGGACCATCAGGCGCTCTTCAGCACCACGCTTTCCAGCACATTGGCCACGTCTTCGGCCCGGTCGGTGGCGGTTTCGAGGACTTCGTAGAGTTCCTTGATCTTGATCAGTCGGATGGGGTCCCGTTCCTCATCGAACAGCCTGCCGATGCCGGCCCGCGCCAGCCGGTCCGCCTCATTTTCCAGGCGGTTGATTTCCACGCAGTGGTCCAGCACGTGGTTGTGCTTCTCCAGCATGACCACAGCCTTGGAGATCTGCTCGCTCTGCAAAACGATGATGCGCGCCAGCTCGCCGGCTTCGGGCGGCGCCTGCGTGATCTTGTACATCAGAATGCGTTCGCCGGCGGCGTAGATCAGGTCCAGGACGTCATCCAGGCTGCTGGCCAGCCGGTGAATGTCCTCGCGGTCGAAGGGAGTGATGAAAGTCTGGTTCAGCTTGACCAGGATGGAGTGCGTCATCTCGTCGCCGCGGTGCTCGATCCCCTTGAGGGCTTGGACACGGCCCTCCACGTCCCGGAAGTCGGCCAAAAGTTCGGTGAGCAAGCGGGCGCCCTCGGTGAGGTTGCCGGACATGTCGGCGAACATGTCGAAGAACTTTGTCTCACGGGGAATGATGCGGACCATGCTGTGCCTGGAGGGTCTCCAGTTTTTGGGATTGCGGAACGAATCGAGCCGCTTACTATCGCATGCGGGAAGAAGAACGTCAAACCCACAACAAGGCTTCACCCCGGCCCGAATGTAAAAGGCCATCCCGAAGGATGGCCTTGGGCGAAACCTTGCCGGAAACGCTTACAGGGTGGACTCGATCTCGAATCCCCACGCCTGCAGCAGCGTCTCGGGGATGAACTTGGAGTTCTTGTTCTTGCGCGCCCACTCACGCAGGCGGGTGGAGCGGAGGTATTGCTCCGGCTCGAGCTTGAATTCCTTGACGACCTGCTCAAACTCAGTCACCGTGGGAATCACCGGGCCGATCGGCTCCGGCTTGCCCCAGTTGGGATTTCCGCGACGCTTTGCCATTGAAGTTGCTTACCTGCCTCGTATCAGTGATTTGAACTTGCCAGAATTGCTACCTGATTGGATTGTCATTCGCTGAATCGCGATTCATCCACGATTGCAGATTCTTCCCGAACCGGAAGGAGCCTCTTCTTGAGTCCTGGGAAACTGCCAGTATACGCGCTTTTCGCCGGAAGTTCAACAGATAAATGTAACCCATTGATTTAGCAATACTTACGTGAAACGGTGTGAACACGCTTCCGGTAGCTGACCTATCTCTGACCGGCAATCCGGCGTCGAGTTGCCACGTCCCCCGGAGCCCTGCGCCGCGCGGGCTTCTTCGGTTCGAGGGCGAGCACATCCTCCACTAAAGCGCGCAGCAGTTCAGCCACGCTCCAGGCCTGGGCGAAACAGCCGCGGGGCCGGTGGGGCGGTTCGGCGTCGAAGATTTCCGGTACCTGACCGAGTCCGCCCCCTTCCAGGTTCTGCCGGAAGCCTTGGAGCCAGGCCATGGCCTGCTTGCGGGACTTTGCAGTGCCGCCGTTGGTCTTGGTGTACGCCGTGAGGAATGGACCCATCAGCCAGGGCCAAACCGTCCCCTGGTGATATGCGGAGTCGCGGCTGAACGGGTCGCCTTCATAGCGCGGGCGATACTGCGGATCCTTCGGTGACAAGCTGCGCAGCCCCACGGGAGTGAGCAGTTCCCGTTCCACCACCTCGAGCATCTGCCGTGCCTTGTCGCGTGGCAGCATCGAGTAGGGAAGGCTTGCAGCAAGCACCTGGTTGGGACGGATGGACGCGTCGCGCTGGTTCCCGTTCACAACATCGTAGAGGCATCCGGCGGATTCATTCCAGAAAAGACGGTTAAAGCTATCATTCGCCTTCGCCGCCATGCCGCCGTAACGTCGGGCAGTTTCCGGGTCGTTGAACTGGCGGGCAAACTCTTCCATGACGCGCAGCGCGTTGTACCACAAAGCCTGGATTTCGACCGGCTTGCCGTGCCGTAGTGTGACTACCCAGTCGCCAATCTTGGCGTCCATCCACGTGAGCTGTACGCCGGGAACGCCGGAGGCAAGTAGACCATCTTCATCCATGCGGATGCCATAGCGTGTGCCGCGGACGTGCCATTCGATGATGTCCGCGAGCACAGGGTAGAGCTGTTCGCGGACGAGGGCGGCGTCCCCCGAATAGGCCAGATACGCGCGAATCGCCTCGAAAAACCACAGGGTAGCATCCACAGTGTTGTACTCGGGTGTTTCGCCGGCATCGGGAAAACGGTTGGGCAGCATGCCCTGATCCACGTGGCGGGCGAACTCCACCAGGATGCCGCGGGCCACGTCGGTGCGCCCGGTCATGAGGGTCAGGCCCGGCAGCGCAATCATGGTGTCCCGTCCCCAGTCGCTGAACCACGGATAACCGGCGATGATCGTGCTACCCTCGCCACGGCCGACAATGTACTGATCCGCAGCGGCTACGAGTTGGCGGACCAGTTCGTCATCGGCCGGAGCCCGGGAGAGAACCGCGTTGCGGCGAACGATCTCGCGCTGGCGGTAGATGCCTGCATCGCCGGCGGTGCGCGGCTCCGTGGAGGCGATCACCTTGGCGCCTGCGCGGCCACCGAGGTCGAACCGCAGCCGCATCGGGCTGAAGAGGTCTTCCTGGAAATCCAGCCCTCGTTCGCGTTCCACGGCGTATTCAAAGTTGTAGAACCAGTCGCCGGAGGGATCGAGCTCCGCGGCATCGTGGGCGATGTAGAGCGTCGGGATACCTTCGTACGGCCGTATGGCCGCCAGTCCCGGCTGCGCTTCCACGCTGCGGTTCAGGGCCTCGTTGGCGTGCGTGGTGCTGTGGTAGTCGCGGAAGGCGATCAGCGGCCGGACCTCGAGCCCCACGCCTGCGAGCGGGCGTTTCGAACGCACGGCATATTCAATCACCACGGTGTTCTCGCCATGGACCATGAAGACCGCTTTCTCGATTTCGATACCATCGATCTCGTACGTAAAGACGGGGAAAGGGTCGAGCCGGAACTGCCTCAGGTAGCGAAATCCCTGGGGGTGGACCACGCCCGGGTACTGATTGGCGGAAAGATCGAAGCGTTGCCCGTCGAGGACCAGCGTTTCTTCCAACTTGGAAAGCAGCACTATGCGGCCAACCGGTGGATGGGTGGCGGCAGTCAGCAGGCCGTGGTAGCGGCGCGTATTGAGCCCAACGATGGTCGAGCAAGAGAAACCGCCCAGGCCATTCGTTTCCAGCCATTCGCGCTTGAGCGCCTGGCCGAGGTCGCCGCAGGTTTCCGGACCGAAGCGGATCATCGCTGTTCCTGCAGCTTGCGCAGCATGAAGCCCGCATACCAGGTGGGCCAGTCGTCGTCGCGATGCCCCAGGGTGCGCTCATAAGCGCCATGCGCTTTTTCCGCCTCGCGCAGGAGCTGTGCAAGTTGTTCCTGGGTGAGTTCTCTGACCGTCATCACTCTCTCCTAGGCCAAACGCGCCTCGGCCTTGCCGCAGCCGGGGCAGGTATGCGTCTCCTCGATCAAGCCTCCGAGGGCGGGGTCCATCCTCTTCATCTCTTGCGGAGTCGAGGGATAGACCAGCTTTTCGGCGTGGTGATTCATCTCCATGTTGCATTCCGGGCAGATCATCTTGGACTTGGCGGCCATAGCGTTCTCCTACTCAAGAGCGATGTTCTCGCGCCCGTGGCGGAGCGTCTTGGCCATCCAGATGAGCTCGCCCAGGAACTTGTCGGCGCGGCGGTAGTAGGCCTCGTCGAGCAGCTTGCCGGTCTCGTCGAACGTCTTCGCGACGGTGCCGAAGTTCAGGTCCCAGAAGATGGCAACCAAGCCTAGCTCACGCAGAACGGGCAAAAAACTCTGGATGCCGCGTGCCCCGCCGAACGGTCCGGCAGAAACGCCCGCGATGCCAGCAGGTTTGTGGATGTATTCCTTCAGGCAGGAATCGAGCACGTGCTTGAGCAGCCCGGGAAAGCTGTGGTTGTACTCGGGGGAGACGATTACCAGGCCGTCGGCGCGGTTCATCTTCTCCGAGAAGCCGGCGTCTTTGATGGCTTCACCAGCGTCGTCCACTGGCAGGGGCAGCTCGGCGATATCGATTACCTCCGAAGTCACGCCCTTGCGCTTGAGCAGTTCGCCGTGGACGAATCGCGCGACGTGCGCGCTCATGCGCCCCTTGCGTGTGGTGCCCAGGATGACCGGGATGTACAGCGGTCGTTCTTCCATGGCTTTTCTTTATCCGAGGGGCGCCACTTCACAGAACACCTTGATGGCCCCCTTGGCCTCCGTCAGCGTCTGCATGAGCTGCTGGTAGTTTTCCAGACCCCGGATGGGGTGGGTGAGCAGCTTGGCGAGCCAGCCAGGATACGCCAGTTGCGCCTGTCCCAGGTCCTGGACAGCACGCTCGAAGTCCTCGCGGCTGGCGTTGACGCTGCCAAACGCCACCTTGTTCCCCAGCACAAAGCCCTGGTTGATGCGGTCGGCGGGAACCTGGAGCATCTTGTCGCCGCCGGTGATGCTCACCATGGCCAGC
Source organism: Terriglobales bacterium (assembly GCA_035573675.1). NCBI lineage: Bacteria > Pseudomonadati > Acidobacteriota > Terriglobia > Terriglobales > Terriglobales bacterium. The sequence goes on along the minus strand of DATMAB010000018.1, from coordinate 39,997 downwards.
ACCCCGTTCTTGCCCAGCGCTTCCATAGCCTCAAACACCAGGCCAGAATTGCCCGTGCCTTCGAGGACGTAATCGAAGGGGCCGAACTGCTCCGCAGCCTGCTTCAGGCTGGTCTGCTTGGTGCTCACATAACGTACGCCGATCTCTTCCAGAAGATTCGAGTTAAGGTACGGGGACTCGGTGCGGCCCAGGGCCACGACCTCGAGGCCGCGCAGACGCAGGAAGAGCGAAGCCAGCAGACCGAGGGTCCCCGTGCCCAGCACGGCAGCACGCTTGGGGCGCCACACCCGCAGGCGTCGCTGGATTTCCCACGCCTGATTGATGGCCTTCTCGGCGACGCTTGAAGGCTCCAGGAGCACCCCCACTTCCTTGAGCCCGCCGGGCACTTTGACCAGAAACTCGGCGGAATCGGCGTAGTACTCGGCCAGGTAGCCGTGGCGCAGGTTGATACCACGCTCGAAGTAGGTATCGTCCGTGGTCATGTCCTGCAAGCCGATCTTGTCGTAGAGACTCGACCCGGGACGCCGTACAGAGGCCACCACGTAGTCACCGGGCTGGAACTCGACCACTCCGGGAGCGACAGCTTCCACGCGGCCGAAGCTTTCGTGGCCGAGAATAAGGTAGTCATCGCCCGGCGGGGGAGCGCCGTATTCAGCGGCGTTGATTTCCTTGTCGGTACCGTCCACGCCCACGCGCAGCACTTTCACCAAAACGCCGCGTCCTCCAGAAATTTCTTCCAGGCGCGGCTTCGGGACTTCCCGCAGGTGGATGCTGCCCGCCTGGCCGGGGATGACGGCGATGGCCTTCATCGTAGCCCGGCTGGTGTCGACGTCCGTGGCCGATGCTTCGGTTTCTGCAATGCCCTTCATGATTTCTCCTCAGCCGTTCCCACTTGAGATTCCGATGGGACGAAAAAGTTCAGCGCCCGACCTTAGTTCCTTCAAGCTCTGTCTTGACGACTCGCTGCCGCGGGCGGGCTTGCTGTTTGGGTTCGCGCTCAGCGCTCTGCTGGATCAGCTTGGCGACCACGCCGGTCCAGCCGGTCTGGTGGTTGGCGCCCACGCCCGAGCCGTTGTCGCCGTGGAAATACTCGTAGAAGAGGATATGGTCGCCCCAGTTGGGATCCTGCTGCAGGTCGCCCCAGTGCTGGTGCACAGGCCGGAGGCCTTCTCCGTCGCGCAGGAAGATGCGGGTGAGGCGCCGCGAGAGTTCCATCGACACCTCCCACAGGGTCATCGTGCGGCCGGACCCCGTGGGACACTCGACCTTGTAGTCGTCGCCCAGGTAGTGGTGGAACTTCTGCAGCGACTCGATGAGCAGGAAGTTCACCGGGAGCCAGATAGGCCCGCGCCAGTTGGAGTTGCCGCCGAACAGGCCGGTAGAGGACTCGGCGGGCTCGTAATCCACGCGGTATTCGTGATTGTTCAACCGCAGCACGTAGGGCTCACGCAGGTGCCGGCGGGAGACGGCGCGAATGCCGTAGGGCGAGAGGAATTCGTTCTCGTCGAGCATGATGCGCAGCACACGGCGCAGCTTTTCGCGATCCACGATGGAAAGCAGGCGGCGCTCACCACGTCCGGGCGTGCGCATGCAGGCCACGTTCGCCGTCAGGTCGTGGCGGTTGTCAATGAACCATTCCAGCCGGCGGGCGAAGCCGGGCAAATGCTTCAGGGTTTCGGGCTCCAGCGTGTCCACGGCAAACAGCGGAATCAGGCCCACCATGGAGCGGATCTTCATGGGTTCGAGGCGGCCGTCCGGAAAATGCAGAGCATCGTAGTAGAAACCGTCCTCCTCATCCCACAAGCCCATGCCGTTGTGGCCCAGATGGTTCATGGCGTAAGCGATGTTGATGAAGTGCTCCCAGAACTTGCTGGCCACGTCCTCGTAGGCGGGATCATGCAAGGCAAGTTCCTTGGCAATGGCCAGCAGGTTGAGGGTATACATCGCCATCCAGGACGTGCCGTCGGACTGCTCCAGGTGCCCGCCGGTTGGCAGAGGCGCGCTGCGGTCGAACACGCCGATGTTGTCCAGGCCGAGGAAGCCGCCCTGGAAGATGTTCATGCCCTCCGCGTCCTTGCGATTCACCCACCAGGTGAAGTTCAGCAGCAGCTTGTGGAACACACGCTCCAAAAACTGAAGGTCGCCTTGGCCGCGGCGCTTCTTTTCGATCTTGTACACCCGCCATGCCGCCCAGGCGTGCACGGGTGGATTCACATCGCCAAAGGCCCACTCGTACGCCGGGATCTGTCCGTTGGGGTGCATGTACCATTCCCGCAGCATGAGAATGAGCTGGTCCTTCGCGAAGTCGGGGTCCACCAGCGCCAGCGGGATGCAATGGAAAGCCAGGTCCCAGGCCGCGTACCAGGGGTACTCCCACTTGTCCGGCATGGAGATGACGTCGGCGTTGTACAGGTGCATCCACTCGTGGTTGCGGCCGTTCTTGCGCTCCGACGGTGGTGACGGCTGGCCCGGGTCGCCCTCCAGCCACTGCTTGATCACGTAGTGATAGAACTGCTTGGACCACAGCATGCCCGCGAAGGCCTGGCGGGCCACTGCTTGCGCGTCCTCGGAGATGTCCTGAGGAATCACCGTCGAGTAGAACTCGTCGGCTTCGCGCTTGCGGTCGGCGAAAGTGCGGTCGAACGGACTGCCGAAAGCGCTGGCGCCGGGCGGCAAGACCTGGTCAGTCAGCCGCAGGCAGATGCTGACTTCCTTGCCGGCGCCGACTCCCAGGATGTAATGGGCGGCGGCCTTCGTTCCCAGTTGCGCCGGATTGACTTTGTCTTTGGCGCCGTGAACGACGCAGTCGTTGATGCCGTCCTTCACGTAGGGCGTGGCGTTGGGCGTGCCGAACAGGCGCTCGTTGTTGGTCTCGTTCTCCGTGAAGAGCAGTTCGGGAGTGCCTTCACAATACAAGCGCCACTCGCCGTACTTGGAGTGGTTCAGCTCGATGACCGCGGCGGGCGCGCGCTTGGCATCCCGCCTGAGTTGCGGACGCGGCTCGCCTGTGCCCCACGACCAGGTGTTACGGAACCAGATCGTCGGCAGCACATGGATCTTCGCTGCTTCAGGGCCGCGATTAGCGACCGTAATGCGGATCAGGATATCGTCTGGCCCGCCCTTGGCATATTCCGTGAAGACGTCGAAGTAGCGATTCTCGCGAAAGACGCCCGTGTCCAGCAGCTCGTATTCCGGCTGCGAACGGTCGCGGCGCCGGTTCTCTTCCACGAGATTGGCATAGGGGAACTCAGCCTGCGGGTACTTGTACAGCGCCTTCATGTACGAGTGCGTAGGTGTGGAGTCGAGATAGAAATAGAGTTCCTTCACGTCCTCGCCGTGATTTCCTTCGTTGCCGGTAAGCCCGAACATGCGCTCTTTCAGAATGGGATCGCGTTCGTTCCACAGCGCCAGAGCGAAGCAGATCTGCTGATGCCGGTCGCAGATGCCGGCCAATCCGTCCTCGTTCCAGCGATACACGCGGGAACGAGCGTGGTCATGCGGAAAAAACTCCCAGGCCGTGCCGTAAGCGCTGTAGTCTTCCCGGACGGTGCCCCAGGCGCGCTCGGAAAGGTAGGGACCCCAGCGGCTCCAGTACATCTTGCGCTCGCGGTTTTCCTCCAGGCGTTGCTCTTCGGCGGTAAGCGGGCGATTCATCCCAGGGCTCTCTCTCGGGGTGGATCCAGCGTTCATTTTTCAGCGACCTCAAGGACGTGCCCGTCCGGGTCGCGTACCAGAAACGCCTTGCGGTATCCCGTCTCCGCCTTCGGCAGTGCGATCACGCTGCTGGAAACGAACGCCGCGCGGGCGCTGCGCAATCGGCGTGCGGCGGCTTCTGCGTCGAGCGTGACCAGCCGCGTCTGCCGGTGTACCAGGTCGTTGGCCTTTTCGTCGGCCGGGAAGGCACGGCCATCGCGTGGAGACAGGTACTCCAGTAGTTCGATGCCGAAACCCGAGGCGGCGCGCAGTGCGGTGATTTTCAGGCGCGCCCCGAAGACGTTGTTCAGGCGCTCCTGCTCGGGACCGTAGTTCTCGCTCTCCCCCACCACCCTCATGCCCATAAGAGTCCGGTAAAGCTCCAAGGTTTCATCGGTATCCCCGACGACGATAGCGGTGTGGTCGATGCCCAGGAACAACCGGTCGGATGGCCTATGCCATTTGGGGTCACCCTTGCCGGCCGGGAACTCGAGGATTTCCAGCGGGTGGCCGTCGGGGTCCTTGAAATAGAAGGCCTTAATGCCCCCGGCGTTCGGATTCCAGTCCGGAAGGCGTTGCGGCCCGGTGGAAGCATGCTCCACCTTGAATTCCCGCAGGCGACGATAGGCGGCCTCCATGTCGCCCACGATGATGGCCACGTGCTGAAACCAGCGGTCGTTGGAGCGCGAATCTACCGGAATCGGCCGCCCCTTGGGCGCAAGGTACTCGGTCAGCTCGATGAATTCATCACCCAGGCGCATGCGGACCACGCGCATGCGCAGGCCGAACACGCCCTGGAGGTGCTCGTAGTCGTCGCCCGTAACCTCGACGTCGGAGACCTTCTCGAAGGTCAGGACCTTGGCATAGAAGTCCACGGTGCGGTCCATGTCGGAAACGGTCATATTGACCGAATCCACGGCCACTACCAGGGGTTGCTGAGCGTTGAGCGGGAGCGCGAGGAGCAGTAGCGCCAGCCCCAGGGCTGGACGATGCTTCGGTCGCCGTGCTCTCTCCATGTTCATCAGTCCAGACCCGCAGCCGCGCTATGCGTTACTTCAACCGCTGCATCAGGTGATCGCCCACGCGTAGGGCGTTCGCCATGATGGTCAGCGCAGGATTCACCGCCCCGCTCGAAGGGAAGAAGCTGGCGTCCACCACGTAGAGGTTGTCGACTTCGTGGGCCTTGCAGTTCGCGTCGAGCGCTGAAGTCTTGGGATCTTTACCGAAGCGGACCGTGCCATTCTGGTGCGCCACTCCCGCCAGCGGGATTCTCTGTCCCACGAACAGGCTGCGCCCGAACAACCCGACGTGGCACTGGTGTCCATGCTCGGGGCACTTGGTTTGCTGGTTCAGCAGGTCTTTGAGCTTGGCGATGAGACGGTTGTGGCCTTCCTCGTTGTTGGGCTTGTAGCTGAGGACGATGTTGCCCTCGCGGTCGAGCGTGACGCGGTTATTCGGGTCGGGCAGGTCTTCGGACGTCAGCCAGAAGTCCAGCGAATGGTTGGCCATCATCTCCAGCGTGAAGCCGGGAGTGAGCGGTGGCGCGCCCGCCTTGAGCGTTTCGCCATCCAGCTTGCCCACGAACGAGATGTGTCCCATGGGATATTCCCACTCCTTCGATCCCAGGTAGAAATCATTCACGGCCAGCGTCTTCTGGAAGACCGTGGGGTTGGGACACTTGGAGATGGCCATCTGCACGGAATTGACATGACCCATGTAATGGCGGCCGACCGTGTCGGAACCGTTAGCCAGGCCGCGCGGATGCTTCTCATTGGCGGAGCGCAGCAGCAATGCCGCCGAGTTGATGGCGCCGCAGGATACCACGACGACATCAGCGCCGTACTCCTCGCGCTTGCCGTTACGCTGCACGATCACCTTGGTGACCGTGCGACCCGAAGCGTCCGTCTCCAGGCGCTCGGCCTTGGCGTTGGTCAGCAGCGTGACGTTGGGATGCGCGAGCGCCGGATCGACGGCGCACACTTGGGCGTCGGACTTGGCCAAGACCAGGCACGGGAATCCGTCACAGGTGTTGCAGCGGATGCATTTGCTGGTGCGCGGGTTCTTCTCGTCCAGCATCACGCCGATAGGCACGTGGAACGGCTTCAACCCGTGGCGCGCGAAGTCGTCGTGCAGTTGCTGAATGCGCCACTCGTGGCTCACCGGCGGATGCGGATACGGGCCGCTGGCCGGCGGGTCGGTGGGATCCTCCCCGCGCAGGCCGTGCACGTGGTAGAGCTGCTCGGCCTGAAGGTAGTAGGGTTCCAGCTCCTCGTAGGAGATGGGCCACGCCGGTGAAATGCCGCCGTGATGTTTGATCTCGCCGAAGTCCTCTTTGCGCAGGCGGAACAGCGCCGCCCCATAGAACTTGGTGTTCCCGCCCACGTAATAATTGGTGTGGGGGTGGAGTTCCTTGCCGTCCTTGTCGCGCCACTTCTCCTTGGTCTGGTAGAAGCCCTCGACGTTGACCGCGCGCGGATCCCAGTTCTTCTTCTCGCGCGGCACGTAGTCGCCGCGCTCCAGCAACAGGATCTTCTTACCTGAGGGAGCGAGCCGGTGGGCCAGTGTGCCGCCGCCCGCGCCCGTCCCGATGATGATGACGTCGTACTTTTCCATGACCAGGTCTCCGTTACGGCCGCACGCCGGCGATGTTCAGCCGCATGCGGTACAGGGTGTTGCGCGCGCACAGGTAAAGCGTCTTGCCGTCTTCGTCTCCCCAGGCCATGTTGTGCACGTGGCGGGGCGCAACGATGGTTCCGAGGTGCTTGCCTTCGGCCGAGAATACCCAGAGCCCGCCCGGCCCGGAAACGTACAGATTGCCGGCCCGGTCCACCTTGATGCCGTCCAACGCATCCTCGCCCTTGGCTGCCGTCATGTCGAAGAACACGCGGCCGTTCGCCAGTGTGCCGTCAGGTTTCACTTCATAGCGCATGACGACTTTCTTCTTCTCGTCCCAGTTACCCACATAGAGATACTTCTCGTCGGGCGAGAAGGCGATGCCGTTCGGCCCTTTCAGGTCGGTCGAGAGCAGCGAGAGCTTGCCATCGCTTGAGATGCGGAACACGCCCTCGAAGGGAAGCTGCCGCCGCGGGTCATCATAGAACTTCGGCAGTCCGAACGGCGGGTCGGTGAAGTACAGGGAGCCGTCGGACTTGTACACCAGATCGTTGGGGCTGTTGAGCCGCTTGCCCTGGTAGTTGTCTGCCAGGACCGTCAACTCGCCGTCCTTTTCCAGACGCGATACGCGGTGGTTGCCGTGCTCGTTGATGGTAAGGCGGCCTTGGCGGTCGAGGGTCAGGCCGTTCGAGCCAGGCTGGCCGTACTCCGCGATGTCCGGCCCGGAGTAGCCGCTCGGTGTGCGGAAGACGCTGAGTTCGCCGTCCTTCGTGTACTTGTAAATGATGTTGCTGTTGGGGTCGCTGAACAGCAGGTAAGCGCCGTCGCGCACCCAGATGGGACCCTCAGTGAATTTGAACCCCTCGGCCAGCTTGAAGATCTTGGGGTTAGGGCCGACGATGGCGTCCATCGCCGGATCGAGACGCAGCACTTCTACATTTACTTCCGCCGGCGTGACGGCCCGCGGCCCACGCGTACCTTCGTAGAACTCCAGTTTCGCGTACCGCATCCAGATGAAGTTCGTGGGCGGATTCGAAAGCGGTCCGTTAATGCCGAACACAGCGAGTTGGATCTGCTGGCCGGGCTTCACGTCGCGGCCGATGATGAGCCGGTTGGGCGCATTCCACCCTGAGACCACCGAGCCGCCCATCTGGCCAAGAGCGCGGGAAAGCTCGCCGTCCACCCACACTTCGGCGTAGTCATCGAGCGCGGTCTCGAACACCACCGTCGAGCCGGTGGGGTCGAAGCTGCCGATATGCTCCGGGATGGTCAGCCGGATGCGATACCAGTTGAAGCCGAGGCGTCCGAAGCCACGACGCGCGTTGAGCGTTTCCGGCTCGATCGCCGGCCACGCCGAATCGTCGAAGTCGGCTCCGCCCGCATGCGGCGTGTAGTCGTAGGTCTTCACCGACGCGCCGGTGGGCTGGTTGTCCGGCCCGGGCCCGCGAAAATCGACTTCGACGATCTTCGTATCGCTGTACCGCCACGTGCCCTTCACCAGTGCCGCGCCTTCTTTGGTGGCGAGGTCGATGGTGGCGAGCGGCTTGCCTGCGGGAGTATCGGCGACGGTCTGGACCTGCGCCACGCTGACCCACGCCAGTAGCGCTATTGCCAGACTGCGAGCTGCATTCTTGTAGCTCACCGGATGGCTGTCTCCGTGGCCGCGACGCCAACCTTGGCGATGTCCTCGTCTTCCTGCGGAGTATTGCCGCTCACCCCGATGGCGCCGATCACTTTCCCATCCACCACGATGGGCACACCGCCCTGCAGCGGAGTGGCGCCGGGCAGAGCGAGCGAGGCCACACGCCCGTTCTTCACCTGGTCTTCGAACACTCTGCTGGGACGGCGGAAGATGGCTGCCGTGCGCGCCTTGCCCATAGCGACCTCGACACTCGCCACCTGAGTGTCATCCAGGCGTTCGAGCACGATGAGGTAGCCGCCGTCATCCACCACCGCGATCACCACGGTGGCGCCCCGCTTCAGGGCTTCAGCCTCGGCCGCGGCGGCGATTTTCTTCGCCGCCTCCAGCGTCAGGACCTGTTTCCGAGGCAGCTCTGCCCCGGCAGGTAGTGCCGCCAGCACGATGAGGGCCGTTGCAGCGAACATGCGCAGAGTGTTCATGTCTCCTCGTCTACCGCACCTTCACCACGTAGTACAGGAAGGGATTCGAGACTTCCTTGAACAGGTGGGGTGTGTTGTTGGGAACGATGATGACGTCGCCCTTCTTGAGCATGCGGGTCTCGCCGTTCTCGATGGTGGCGCCGCGGATTTCGTCCGGGGCGATATTCTTCGGATCGACTACCGTGCCGCCGGTCACAAACGTGGCCGTGCCCTCGAGCACGTAGATGATGTCCGTGTCGTGGTTGTGGATTTCCGCCTGGCCGGGCTTCTCGCGACGGCTGGCGTGCACCATGTAGTTGCGTCCCTGGCCGTCGAAAAGCACCGCGCCCTTGGCAAACGCCGCCGACACCTGGTCCTTGTCGAAGTAGCTGACGGGTGCCGCCATCGTGCCGGAGAGCGCGTTGGCGCCGGCGATGGCCAGCTCCTCATCCTGCGCCGCGCTGGCGGCGCCGCTCACGCCCACGCCGCCCACCACCTGGTTGTCCACCAGGACGGGCACGCCGCCGATCAGCGGCGTGAAGTCGTTGAGCGCCGCCATCACCGTGCGGCCCTTGCCGCTGGAGTTGATCAGCTCCTCGAAAAAGCGCGTCGGCCGCTTGAACTGCACGGCCGTGCGGGCCTTGCCGATGGAGATGTTGGCGCCGGCGGCGAACGTCCCGTCCAGGCGCTCCAGCGCCATCAGATTGCCGCCGTCATCCACCACGGCGATCACGCCGCCGGGTGCGTTGAGTTTCTGGGCCTCGGCTTTGGCGGCGGCGATCACCTTGCGCGCGCCCTCCAGAGTCAGAGATTTCTTTTCCGCGATCTGGGCGGAGGCGGCTGCGGTCATCAGGGCCGCGGCTATCAGTGCAAGGAAGATTCGTTTCATGTCACACGCTCATTGATTTCTGGCGCGGGCCGGGAGGAGGGTTGGCCTCCCGGCCCGTTCCGGGTTCCTTACTAGTTGGTTACATCACGGGCTTTTCAAACGACGCCTCGCCGAGGTCCACTTCCGCCCAGGCGCAGTAGATGATCACTTTGGCGACGTCCTTGACATAAGCGGGCAGCCGGATCTGCTTCTTCAGCTTATCGCTGGGCTTCATGTCGGCCGGCGTCATATTGGCGCCCATGCCATCTCCGGTGCCCTTCACCAACAGACGGCCGAGGTCATACACCGTTCCCTTCGAGTCCACAACCTGCCAGTGCGGGTCGGGACTCCCCGGAGCGACGAAGTCGTCGGAGAGCGTCAGTATGTTGATCTTGCCCTCCTTGCTGTGGATGACGTGGCCGCCGTTGACCGCCTTGCCCTTGAAAGTTGTGCTGTGGTGCGCGGCCATCATCTTGTCGTCCTTCATCATCTTGTCCTGAGCGATGCTGGAAGCGCCCAAAGCCAGGATGACGGCGAACGTGGTGAGAGCCGTGATTACGATTTGCTTGCGGTTGTGCATCAGATCCATCTCTCCTTTTGGTTGCGAACGTTAGTCTTGTGGAACGGTTAGGATTTCGGCGTCAGCGGCGCTGTAGCGAAGTTCACGCTGAACCGCTTGCACCACACCGCGACCGACTGGTACTTGCTGAGGTCGAGGTCTTTGGGCAGCTCGTAGTTCTGGTCGCCCTTGTTGCCTTTGAGCGCTCCCAGGTCCACGAAGCCCGCCTTCTTCACCGAATCGCTGTCGGTGGCATCGGCAGCCGCCACCGCATACACGTGCAGTTCGGGGCCGTTCGAGGTCTCGAACTCGGTGAACCGCAGGATGCGGCGGCCGTCCGCCAGTTGGTGCACCATGGCGTAGCCCTGGGCATCGTGCGCGACTTTGTGGAACTCGCCCGCGGCCACCAGCTTCTGCGGCGTCGCCGGCATCATGCCGCCGGTCCCCAGCGGAGCTGCGCCGAAGTTCACGCTGAACCGCTTGCACCAGATCACCACCGAGTTGTACTTCTGCAGTTCCAGTTCGGCCGGCAGGTCGTAGTTCTGGTCGCCCATGTTGCCCTTGATGGTGCCCAGGTCGACGAAGCCGTCGCGCGTGACGCTTTCGTTGTCCAGCGCCTCGGACGCCACCGCCAGGTAGACATGTACGTCAGGCCCGTTCGAGGTGGCAAAGTTGGTCAGGCGCAGCACCCGCTTCCCGTCCGCGAGTTGATGGATGGTGGCCATGCCGCGCGTCTGGTGGGCGCCGTCGTGGAACTGCCCCATGCGGAGCTGGGTGGAGGCCGCGGCCGCCTGCGCCTCAGGGAACTGCTCATTCACGGTCACGTTGGTGAACAGGCGCTCGGGGCGGAACGCGTACCACAGGCCGAACACCACCGCTGCCGCAACCACTGCTGTGACAAGCTTCCGTGCTTGCATTCTCAAGACTCCTTGAAGGTCATCCAGCCGTTTCGACCCCTGTTCCGGATGTCGAACTCACGGCTGGATTCGGGCGGTGAGATGCACGCCCAGGCAAGAGGTGACGAGATTTCTTGCATCCGGTTTCTGACGCAGCGCATCGCGCGCGCGGGTCGAGTGCGAAGACGCAGCTCTCCCGACGCTTGCTTTGCCGCAAGGCCGGACGCTGAGCGTTGTGTTGTTGTGCCTTACCCGCCTGCCATCTCACCGAAGCGGCAGCGGAAGATGCATCGTGCCGTGTTGTGGTGGTGATACTTGGCACACAGCACAGCGCGTGCGCCTTTCCAGCGGATGTACACTTCTGCCGCCAGCAACATGCCCAGGGGCGGAGCCACGAAATACAGCCACAAGCTGTTGAACACCGCCGCCGGCAGCGCCGAGCCCAGGGTGCGCGCCGGGTTCATGCTCATGCCCGAAAGCGGCCCCTCCACGGAGATGTAGGTCGCCACCAGCATGCCGGCGAAGACTCCGGTGTAGTGCGAGAGCCGCGGATGATTCGTCGTGATAAGCACCATGGTCATCAGCAGGAACGAGATCACGGCTTCGCCCAGGAACGCCGTACCCGAGCCCCAAGGCCCCGGCACGGTGACCGCAAAGTTCACGTTGGGGTGCGAGAGTGTATTGCGCAACATCATCCAGGAGAGCCCCACGCCCGCGAGTCCCCCGGCGAATTGCGCCGCCATGTAAAAAAACGCGTCCCAGGGCGCGACCTTGCCCAGGCGCGTGAAGGTCAGCGTGAACGAAGGATTCATGTGTGCCCCGGACCGCTTTCCCAGCGGCGAGTAGATCAGCCCGATGGCGGTCACTCCCATCGCCAGCCCGGTCAGGACGCGCCGCACAACGCCATCCGCGATGGCTTGGCGCACCGGGGACAAGGGATGCTCGAGCAACGCCGTGAACGCGCACGCAGACACCATGAACAGGCCGAGAAGAGCGGCCTCGATCAGATATTCGGGCCAGTGCCGGGCCAGTGCCTCGCCGGGCCCGGAAACCGGTTGCGGGGCTCTTGTCATCCGCCGGTGAGATGCGGTGGCGCGGCAATCGTTTCGTCCAACTCCTGGGTCCGGAACGACATCCAAATTCGGTAAGGTTTGTTGTAACTTCCACTGCCTCCCGGAATCCCATCACTCGGGTCCGTGCCACCCACGACCGACGCATCTAAACAGGGGTGGAGGACGCCATGAAGAAGAAGATCATTTGTATCCATTGTCGTAAGCGGGTCAGCTCGGAAGAGATTGCTCGTGGCCAGCACAGCCATCTCGATTCCGCGGCCTAGCCAGGGAATCCGCCGGCAGGCCGTGTGGGCAAGGCTCCCGTCGGATTTCGACCGGGGAGCAGGGAAGAGTGACGCTTGTCTGAACCAATCCGCATCCGCTGCCGCGAGGTCTGGCAGTTGCTCTCCGACTACATCGAGAACCAAGTCAGCCCCGCCGAACGCGAAGTCCTGGCGGAGCATTTCCGCACCTGCGCGCACTGCACCGCCATCCTCGACGGCGCCCGCAACGTCATCCAGCTTTCCTGCGACGGCCGCAGCTTCACCGTGCCCGCCGGCTTCAGCCAGCGGTTGGAAAAACGACTCCGCGCCGCCCTCCGCAGGCACTGAGCGGCTTCCTTCAGGCGCCAAGCTGTCGCTCCTGCCGTCCCTTCGCTGGTTCGCTTTTTTGCCCTCCCCGCCTGAGGCCCTATAATGAGCTACTCTTCCGCCGCTCCAACCCTGCGCTCCGCCGGTACAGGGGCCAGGGCTCGGGATTCGGGGAAGACGCCGAGTCCAGTCATGTCGCGCAGCGGGGCCGCCAAGGCCGAAAACAGGGAAGGGCCGTCACCCGGCCGGTCGCAGCGCGACGAGGCCGCCCTCATCCGGCGCGTCCAGCAGGGCGAACGCCACCTCTTTTACGAGCTCATTGAGCCCTACCAGCGCAGCGTCTACTACGCGGCCTACGCCGTCCTGGAAAACGACGCCGACGCCGAAGAGGCCGCGCAGGAAGCCTTCCTGAAGGCCCTGGCCCACCTGCCGCAGTTCCGGGCCGAATCCAAGTTCAGCACCTGGCTGGTGCAGATCGCCATCAATGAAGCCCGCATGCGGCGCCGTAAGGACCGCAAGGGGCTGTACGAGTCCATCGATGAAGGCAGGCCTGACGAGGAAGGCGACTACATCCCGCGCGACTTCGCCGACTGGCGCGAGATCCCCTCGGAGGCCCTCGACCGCAAGGAGCTGCGGGAGGCGCTGGCCCGTGCCCTGGCCTCGCTCAAGCCCAAGTACCGGGAAGTGTTCGTCCTGCGCGACGTCCAGAACCTCAGCATCGCAGAGACGGCGCGCCTGCTGGGCATTAACGAGTCCTCGGTCAAGACCCGCCTGCTGCGCGCCCGCTTGCAAATGCGCGACGCCCTCGCACCGGGCATTGACGGCTCCTGGAGTTCCGGCAGCCCCAAGTACAAGAAGGTGCGGCCATGGTAAGAGCCCGGGCGAAAGCCTGCCGCGAGATCGAGCGCCGCATCTCCGATTATCTGGACGGCGAGGTAACGCCACGCCAGCGGACTGCCATCCGCACTCATCTTCGCCGCTGCCACAGTTGCGCGGCGGTGCTGGCCGGTGTACGCAATATCAGCCGCCTGGTCTCCGATCCGCGCTCCTTTCCCCTCCCGGAAGGATTCAGCCAGCGCCTGCGCCAGCGCCTCGATGCCGCCCTCGAGCCCCCAGCCATGCTGGTGCCGTTGGGCGTGGGCGAGGCCACCGCCCGCACCGGCGACCACATCGGCTACTTCTGGGAATCGGAGCGCGATTTCGAAGCGGCCGTCGGCTTCCTGGAAGCCGGACTGCGTGGCCGCGACGCCGCCTTCGTCTTCGGCCATGAGCAGGCGAACCAGCGAGTGCTCGCCATCCTCAGCCGGCACGGATTCGACGTGGCCCGCCTGGCCGACGAACGCCGCTTGTTCGTGCTCGAAGGGAAGCCTACCGGCGAGGCCATGCTCGAGGACATCGCGGCGGCTTTTCGCCGCGCCCTGGCTGCCGGCGCGCCTCTGCTCCGTCTGCTGGGCAATATCGGCTGGGGTCGCCCCAACTGGCCAGCCGACGACGCCATCCTCGAATTTGAATCCCGCGTGACCGTCGCCGCCCGGAGCCTTCCCGCCGTCATCGTCTGCATGTACGAGGTGGCTGCGCTCCCCGGCCGCATCCTCCTCAAGGGTGGATTTGAAACCCATCCCCTCACCTACCACGACCAGCACTTGGCAGAGAATCCGCACCACATCCCCACCGATCGGTACCTGTCGCTGCTCCAGGCTGCCGGTGGGAGGATTCAGTAGGTCTCAGCGATGGCCAAGTCGAAACGCCAAGCCGCACCGAAAGCCAGGGCCGGGCGGCAGTCTGCCGCTCCGGTCGTGGAGATCAGTTGTCGCGAGGTGCTGCGCGAGATCTCCAACTACATCGAGAGCGACCTCGATCCCGGTCTGCGCGGCATGATCGAGCGCCACTTCGCCGGCTGCCGGCACTGCTCCGCGGTGCTCGACGGAACCCGCAACGTCATCGTGCTCAGCGGCGACGACCGCACCTTCTCCCTGCCCGCCGGCTTCAGCCGGCGCTTACGCAGCCTCCTCGAAACCCAATCCACCGAGGACAACTAGGGTCGCGTCCCACAACTTCATGGGAATAGTTTTCAGGTTGTCATCCTGAGCGAAGCGAAGGACCTGTGCATTGGTTTTCAAATCCATAGCGAGCCCGACTCGCGCAGCGATCGTGCCCTTCGGAGGCCAGGAATCCGGGCTTTAGCCCCCTGAGGGAACAACAGCGGCGATCAGTGATTTAACTAACGTACAATCAACTCGCTAGCGCGTGTGCCCGGGTGGCGAAACTGGCAGACGCACGGGACTTAAAATCCCGGGCTCCGAAAGGAGCGTCCCGGTTCAAATCCGGGCCCGGGCACCAACCCCAGGATCCTTCGTCCGCCGCGGCGGAATCAGGATTTCGGCGCGCGGCTCAGTTCTTACCCTGCCCTGAGCGAAGTCGAAGGGCCCCGCAAAGCGGCTCAACTTAAAATCCCGGGTCCCGAAAGGGACGTGGCGGTTCAAATCTGCCCCCGGGCACCATCCCTGTTTAATATCCCGTACAGAACTGGAAGTGCATGGGATCGCGGCTGGCGCCCTGGAATTCGCCGCCCCACTTGAAGCCGAACTTCTGGAACGCCGCCACCACCCCGGAATGCATGTTGCCCGCCGTCCCCTGGGCGTTGGTTTGCGGATTCAGATCGATGGCGATGCCCCAGCAGTGCGTCGAAAGCTTGCTGCTGGTGCGCTTGGCGCGGTAGTTGTAGCAACCTCCGTAGGTGAGGATCTCGCTCTTTAAACCCTGGTTCACGATCTCTTCGAGCACCGCGGGGAAGACGTCCTTCAGCTTCTTGTGGCAGCGGATGCGTGTGACCTTGCTGGCCGGGTCCCACGAGAGCGGAATGGGGAAGGGAAGCAGCGCCCGCTCGATGTAGTTCGCCTCCCAGCCCGCTTTCAATGTTCCGTCGGCAGCAATGTAGTTGTAGATGTTGCCGAACGTTGCCAGAATCTCATTCAGGCCATGCGGCGTCGTGAGTCCGGATGGCCCGGCGGGCAGGGCAGCGCCCGACGTTCCCCCCGAATTCGGCGCCAGCAGCTCGCTCCTGGTGGGAATCTCGATTCGTTGTCCGGGAAGGATGCGGTTGGGATTCTGGATGCCGTTGTACAGCGCCAGCTTGCGGTAGAGCGAGGCGTCGTTGTAAAAGCGCGCGGCAATCTTCGCCAGCGTGTCGTTGCTCTGGATGGTGTACGCCTGCATGGAGCCTCTCCTGTCGGGAATGCAGCCGCCTATCCCGGACGGGCGAAACGCTAGCATGGCTTTCGGGACTTCCAGCAGACAGGGCTGGTTTTGTTCCGCAACCGGGACACGCAAGATCTATTGGAAAGTTGCTCGTGCCCGACGTCCACGCCTGCGTTGGCAGGGACGTGGAAAACAACGCAGAACCCGCGCGGGAGCCGCATGTCTGCGCCGTGCTGTTTGGCGCAGACATGGGTAGCCAGCCCTCGGGTACCTAACGAGACGCCCCGGTCGCGTCCTTGTACACTTTCCCGCCCTTCATCACAAAGGCCACGTGCTCGAGCGCGGTGACATCCTGCAGCGGATCGCCGGCCACCGCGATGAGGTCTGCATACTTCCCCGCCTTGATGGAGCCGATATTCGCGGTGACCCCGATCAGGTCGGCGGCATTCACCGTGGCCGCCTGGATGGCCTGCATCGGCGTCAGGCCGTAGCGGACGTAGTAGGCGAAGTCGCGCGCGTTCCGGCCGTGCGGATAGACGGCCGCGTCGGTGCCGTAAGCGATCTTCACCCCGGCGCGCACGGCCTTCCGGAAGTTCTCCAGCGCCAGCCCCTGGAGCTGCGCGCTCTTCTCCAGGAACGTCTTGGGCATGCCGCGTTTCGCTGCTTCTTCCGCGATGTAGTCTCCGTCGTAGTGGTCCGCGACCAGATAGGTGCCGTGTTCTTTCATCAGGGCGATACCTTCGTCGTCCAGCAAGGACCCGTGTTCGATCGAGGCCACACCGGCCCGCACCGCGTTCTTGATGCCCTGGGCGCCATGCGCGTGGGCTGCCACCTTCAGGCCGAACTTGCGCGCTTCATCCACGGCGGCCTCGAGCTCCGCCGGAGTGAAATCCTCCGCACCCGGATTGCTGTTGTGGGTGAGCACCGCACCCGTGGCCAGCACCTTGATGTGGTCCACACGCTGGCTCACAAGTTCCCGGATGCGCTGGCGGACCTCGTCCGGGCTGTTGGCGATCCCGAAGCGCAGGTCCCAGGGCAGAGTGATGTCCGGGGCGAAACCCGTCACCGCGCCCGCGCCGCCGGTGATGGTGACGTATGCCCCGGCCACGAACATGCGGGGCCCGACGACATCGCCGCGCTCAATCGCGTCCCGCAGCTCCACATCCACCAGCGCGCGGTACGTGCCCACGTCCCGCACCGTAGTGAACCCGGCCTCCAGCGTCTTGCGGGCATTTCCGATCGAGTCGAAGGCCTTGCGCGCCGAGGTCTTCTTCAACTCGTTGAGCGGATCGACGTCCTCCACATCCACCAGGTGTGTATGGCAGTCGATGAGCCCCGGCAACACCGTCATTCGTGAAAGGTCAATGATCTTGGCGTCGGTGGGAATGGCCAGCCCGGCGCCCACCGCCTCAATGCGCTCGCCACGGATCAGGATGACCTGGTTCTCCAGGACCTTGCCGGCTTCTACGTCCACCAACTTGCCGGCCTTGACTGCTACCACCTGCGCCTGCGCGGCGAGGACGCACAGCAGGAATCCGGCGACACACAAAGCTTTTTTCATCCAGCCTCCTGATTCGGACTGGGCATTGTACAGCGGCGAGGTGAGGAACAATCGATAGGACCGGCGCCGCGCGCATTTCATGCGACAATCAATACTTTCGTTCCTGAGCCATTCATGCGCTTAATCTCGCGGACCTTGATTCTGCTGATTGCTCTCCAGGTGGCAATTCCCGCGGTGCACGCTCAAGCACCATCGCAGCCCCCTGATCCGCCTGACGCCCCTTCCGCTACGCGGGTCCAGGGTACGGTGGATCGCGACGCGCCCTTCGCGCCCCTCACCCCGCGCCAGAAGTTCACCGTGGCCACGCTGCGGACCACACGCGGCTCGGTCTTTTTGCTCTCCGGCCTCCAGGCTGGCTTCTCCCAGGCCATCGACCGTCCCGAAGGTTTCGGCCAGGGGGCTGACGGATACGGCCGCCGCTACGGCGCCGCCCTGGCCAACAATCTCTCGTTCGACTTCTTTGGCCGCTTTGCCTTTCCCGGGCTGCTCCATCAAGATCCGCGCTACTTCCGCGCCGGTTCAGGGTCAGCGGGCAGCCGCCTCAAGTACTCGGTCAGCCGGACCTTTGTCACTCGCACCGATTCTGGCGACGAGACCTTCAATTCGTCGCAAGTCTTGGGCAGCCTGTTTTCTTCGGCGCTCGCCAACGCCTATTACCCGGAGGAGGATCGCGACGCCGCCGGCACCTTTTCCCGCGCCGGAGCGCGCCTCGCCTGGGCGGCCGCCGGCAACGTCCTGCGCGAATTCTGGCCCGAAATCCGCCGCAAGCTCCGCCGCGGCAACAAGCCGGCCGCGTCCCTCGCCGGCCCTTCCAGCCGCATCCCCACTTCTCCGTAACCCACTGAAACGTCTACCTTTCTCCCCGCTCACCGGAAGGACACACCCTTTAACCGCCGAATTGTGCCGTTCGCTACAAAGCGATTCATGCCCCGCGTTGCAGGCAGGCAGAATACTTGCAGGGTATTGTGTCTTTTTGTCGTGCTGAGGCCTGAACGGTCTCTCGACTCGCAACCTTCAACCTCCCCTGGTGAGCGGGGGAAGCGAACAAGGTGAGCAGATGAGCACTTCGACGCATCCGACTGTGAACGGCGGACTGGTACAGATCCAAAGCGCGGAAGAGCTGATCCGGCAGCGCGTGGCCGAAGAGCGCGCCCGCCTCGAGCGCGAGGCCGGCATCGTCCACCGCCAGATACATCACTTCCACAAGCCCATCGAGCGCCCTTTCACCAAGGAGGAGCGGCCGCGCACCACGCTGCTGTTCGGCGGCCTCACCTGGAAGCATGAAAAGCTGGTGCACGGCGCGCTCGAAGGCCTGGGCTACAAGTGCGAAGTGGTGCCCACACCCAATGTGCGCGCCTTCCAGCTTGGCAAGGAATACGGCAACAACGGCCAGTGCAACCCGACCTATTTCACCGTGGGCAACCTGGTGCAATATCTCCAGGCGCTGGAGGAAGCCGGCCAGAAGCGCGAAGACATCATCGGCAACTACCTGTTCCTCACTGCCGGCGCCTGCGGCCCCTGCCGCTTCGGAATGTACGAATCCGAGTACCGCCTGGCCCTGCGCAACGCCGGCTATGACGGCTTCCGCGTCATGCTCTTCCAGCAGTCCGGCGGCCTCAACCAGTCCGAGGCCGAAGCCGGCCTGGTGATGAACCTGGATTTCTTCCTGGCCATCCTGAACGGCCTGAACATGGGCGACTGCATCAACGAAGTCGCCTACATGATCCGCCCCTACGAGCTGAACCCCGGCGAAACCGACGCCATCCTCGACGAAGTCATCGACTACATGCACGAGGTGCTGAAGAAGAAGGCCCCGTGGAAGGTCGAAGACAAGCTGGGCGCTCTGGCCGACAAGCTGCCCATGAAGGGCGCGGTCGGCTATCTGGGCAAGTTCCTCAACCAGCTCTACGGCGACGACTACGTCGAAGCCCTGCACCACGTGCGCGACCGCTTCAACTCCATCGCCGTGGATCGCCTCCGCGTCAAGCCCACGGTGAAGATCACCGGCGAGTTCTGGGCGCAGACCACCGAGGGCGACGGCAACTTCAACATGTTCCGCTTCCTGGAGCGCGAAGGCGCGCAGGTGATGGTGGAAGCCATCGGCACCTGGATCAGCTACCTCATCCACCAGGCCGTCCAGCAGACCAAGGACCGCCGCGGCCTGGAGGAGGGCGCGGTCATGCCGCCCTCCTGGCGCGTGGACAAGCACGCCCGGATCGAATGGCGCTTCCGCAACAAGCTGCTCAAGCTCAAGGCCGCCGAAGCTATCTTCACCCGCGAGTACGCCAAGATCGTCGAGGCCCTGGGCGGCATTGGCCATCAGCTCGTGAGCCAGTACGAGCTGCAGCGCGTCGCGCATCCTTACTACAACTCGCGCGCCGCCGGCGGCGAAGGTCACCTCGAGGTCGCCAAGAACATTTACTACTCGAATCGTGAGCTGGCGCACATGGTGCTCTCGCTCAAGCCGTTTGGCTGCATGCCTTCCACCCAGTCGGATGGCGCGCAGTCCGCCGTCGTGGCGCACTACAAGGACATGATCTACCTGCCCATCGAGACTTCCGGCGAGGGCGAAGTCAACGCGCACAGCCGCGTGCAGATGGCGCTGGGCGAGGCCAAGGCCAAAGCCAAGCTCGAGATGAAAGACGTGCTGGAGAAGGTCGGCAAAACGCTGGAAGAATTGCGCGCCTACGTCCAACAGCATCCCGAGATGCAGCGCGCGCTGTACCGCGTGCCCAAGTACAAGGGCGTCGTCGGCACTTCCGCCAACTTTGCCATCCACGTCGCCGAGCGTATGGGCGCGAAGGTGCCCTACCACGTGGAAGGTCACTGATTTGTAGAGACGTTGCTTGCAACGTCTCATTTGTTGCCAGCGTTCCAGGAGACCGATGCCCGGACTGACCGAAAAGGCGAATCCGCAGAAGGCCTACAACCTGCTCTGGATGGGGATTGACGTCGGCTCCACTACCGTCAAAGTGGTCGTAGTCGACGGCGAAACCGACGACATCCTCTGGCAGGACTACCAGCGCCACGAGACCAAGCAGCCGGAAAAGGCGCTGGAGATGCTGAAGGCCATCGCCGCCGACTTCCCGGCCACGCCGCGCGAGAACTTCCGCGCTTTCATCACCGGCTCGGGCGGCGGCGCCATCGCCAAGCACATCGGCGCAAAGTTCGTGCAGGAGGTCAACGCCGTCTCCCTCGCCGTCGAAAAGCTCTATCCCGAGTGCGGCTCGGTCATCGAGCTGGGCGGGCAGGACGCCAAGATCATCATCTTCAAGGAAGACCCGGAGACCGGAAAGAAGAAGAAGCTGCCCTCGATGAACGACAAGTGCGCGGGCGGCACCGGCGCCGTCATCGATAAGATCAACGCCAAGTTGCGCATTCCCTCTGAGCAGCTCTGCCAGATGGGCTATGAGGGCCTGAAGCTTCACCCTGTCGCCGGCAAGTGCGGCGTCTTCGCCGAAACCGACATCAATGGGTTGCAGAAGCAGGGCGTGCCGCCGGCCGAACTGATGGCTTCTCTGTTCGAATCCATCGTGCAGCAGAATCTCTCCGTGCTCACTCGCGGCAACACCCTGCGGCCGGTGGTCCTTCTGCTCGGCGGCCCCAACTGCTACATCAAGGGCATGCGCGACTGCTGGAAGGCCAACATCCCGAAGATCTGGGAGGAGCGCAACTACCCGCTCCCCGAGGGCGTCGATCCGAAAGACCTGGTCCGCACGCCCGATAACGCCCAGTACTTCGCCTGCATCGGTGCGGTCGAGTTCGGCAAGCAGGAGGATCCCGGCGTCGGCCTCTACCAGGGTTACGAGAAGCTGGAGTGGTACATCACCGAGGGCCGCAACCTGGAAAAGATGAAGAAAGGCGGCGGCTCCGGCCTGGCCAAGGACGAAGCCGAACTCGCCGCTTTCCGGCAGCGCTACGCCAAGAAGCCCTTCCACCCGGCCACCTTTTCGCCCGGCCAGGTCGTCGAGGGATTTATCGGCATCGACGGCGGCTCCACCTCCACCAAGGCCGTCCTGGTGGACAAGCACCGCAACGTCCTGTGCAAGACCTACCAGCTCTCCAAGGGCAATCCCATCGAGGACACCCAGGAAGTCCTGGCCAAGCTTGCTCAGCAGGTCACCGATTGCGGCGCCACGCTCAAGGTGATGGGCGTGGGCACCACCGGCTACGCCAAGGACATCTTGAAAGACACCATCGGCGCCGATGTGGCCCTGGTCGAGACCGTCGCGCACACCCAGGCCGCGCTGCACTTCTACCACGACGCCGACGTCATCTGCGACGTGGGCGGCCAGGACATCAAGATCATCATCCTCAAAGACGGCCGCGTGAAAGACTTCAAGCTCAACACCCAGTGCTCGGCCGGCAACGGTTACTTCCTGCAGGGCACCTGCGAGACCTTCGGCTTCAAGGTGGAGCAGTTCGCCGATATCGCCTTCGGCGCCAAGTCCTTCCCCCAGTTCGGCTACGGCTGCGCCGTCTTCATGCAGAGCGACATCGTGGACTTCCAGCGCCAGGGCTGGAAGCCGGAAGAGATCATGGCTGGCCTGTGCAACGTGCTGCCCAAGAACATCTGGCTGTACGTCTCGCAGATCCCCAATCTCTCCGCCATCGGGCGCAAGTTCGTCCTGCAGGGCGGCACCCAGCACAATTTGGCCGCGGTCAAGGCGCAGGTGGACTTCATCGAGTCGCGCTTCAAGGGCAAGGATGTGCAGCCGGAAGTCATCGTGCACCAGCACTGCGGCGAGGCCGGCGCCATCGGCTGCGCCTTCGAGGCCGTCCGCCTGTGGGAGAACGGCAAGCAGACCGAGTTCATCGGTCTGGAGAGCGTGGCCTCCATCTCCTACACCACCACCCGCAACGAGGACACGCGCTGCTATTTCTGCAAGAACAAGTGCCTGCGTACCTTCATCGACGTCAAGACCGCGCTGCCCAACCCCAACTACAAGCCGCCGGTCAAGACCAAGGTGCCGCTCGCACCCGGCGCTCAGCGACTCATCATCGCCACCTGCGAGAAGGGCACGGTCGAGAACGTCGAGGAGATGCGCGTCATCAAGGGCAACATCGACGCCATCAAGAAGGAGAACCCCAACCTGGTCGAAGTCGCCGCCAAGACGGCGTTCCGCAGCTACGAGCCGCCCCTGGTCGCCGATCCGCTGCCGAAATTCGCCCTCACCAGGGCCCAGAAGCGGCGCGTCGAGCTCATGAAGCGTCGCGCCGACCTCAAGATCGGCATGCCCCGCGCCCTGAACATGTACTCCTGCGGACCGTTTTTCACCGCCTACTTCGAGTCACTCGGTTTGAAGGCCGAGAACCTGCTCTGGAGCGAATACACCAGCGAGCAGCTTTACAAGGAAGGGGCCAAGCGCGGCGCGATCGATCCCTGCTTCCCCTCCAAGGTCGGCATCCCGCACGTCCACAACCTGCTCTACTCCGTCCACCCCAAGAAGCAGCTCGACGTGGTGTTCTTCCCCATGATCGATTCGCTGCCTTCGTTCCTGAAGACCATCGCCAGCCGCGCCTGCCCCACCGTCACCACTACGCCCGCCGCGGTCAAGGCCGCGTTCACCAAGGAAAGCGACCTCTTCAAGGAGAAGGGCGTTCTCTGGGTGGATACGCTCATCTGCCTGCACGACCTCAAGCAGGCCCACCGGCAGATGTACAACGACTGGAAAGACATCCTCGGCCTCACCGAAGAGGAGAACTACCGCGCCTGCCTGGAGGGCTTCAAAGCGCTGGAGAAATTCTTCGGCTCGATGAAAGACCAGGCCCGGGAGATCCTGGCTCGCCTGGAGAAGGAAGAGCGCCTGGGCATCGTGCTGCTCGGCCGTCCCTATCACCACGACCCGGGCCTCAACCACGAGATCACGGAGGAGTTCCAGAAGCTCGGCTACCCGGTCTTCTCCCAGGACTCCCTGCCCACCGACGACGATATCGTGTGGCGCTTGTTCGAGGCCGACGTCAAGGCCGGCGTCATCTCCCATCCCATGGATATCTCCGACGCCTGGAAGAACTCCTACTCGGAGAACACCAACCGCAAGGTGTGGGCGGCCAAGTACGTTGCTCGTCACCCCAACCTGGTGGCGCTCGAACTCTCCAGCTTCAAGTGCGGTCACGATGCCCCCATCTACACCGTCATCGAGGAGATCGTCGAGCACTCCGGCACGCCTTACTTCTCGTTCAAAGACATCGACGAGAACAAGCCCACCGGCTCCATCAAGATCCGCGTGGAGACCATCAGCTACTTCCTGAAGCGCTACCGCGAGGACATGGTCCGCGAAAACTCGAAGAGGCGCTCCATCGAAGAGCAGCTTCGCCGGTTCGAAGACCAGCTCCGCCACGAGCTGCTCCTGGAAGCGCAGTACGCCGGCGGCAATGGCAACGGCCACGGCGCGCACGCCCCGGTGCCGCTGGTGCAGATCTCCAGTGCCAACCATGGCAACGGCACCGGCAATGGGAACGGGAAGGGCAGCGGGGAGGGAAATGGCAACGGCCACCACCCGCCCGCCTCCGACCTGGACCAGATCTCCGGCGCAAACGAAACCGAATCCCGCGACCTGGTCGGCATCGGCGGGGATTGATTCCCGTTGGTCAGCGTGCGCTTCGCGACGGTGCCCCATGTCTGCGCCACCCTTTTCGGCGCAGGCGTGGGAAAGTAAGCGCCGGGAGGACAATCGGTTCCAACCCGAGTCCCGTAGGGACGACACCCCAGCCGCTCGTCGGTTAGAATCACTGCCTATGCTGATGGAATCCGACAAGGTGATGTTCGAGGTCTACCGCGAATCGACCTATACGGGAAAGTATCGCGTGGTCTACTTCACCGAGCTCGGCGACCACAACAAGGAGTTCGAGATCAACCGAGCCCTCGCCGGCGAGCACTTCTACGACGGCTTCATCCGCAATCACCGCAAGGACGAAGCCAAGGACCTCATCGACTCCCTGCTCAAGCGCCTGAACGAAGGCGAAAAGCTCACCCCGCAGGAATTCGAGCAGGCCCTCGCCCCCTTCATGCCTGCCGCGAAATAAGCACTCCGCCATCAGCAGTCAGTGCTCAGTGCTCAGCTCAGGCCGGTCTCCAACGCCCAGTCAACTCCTTCGTGCTGGCGAAGCCTGCCTTGAGTCTGCCGAAAGGTGCCCTTTGTGGTGAGGCTTTTCGCTCTTGTGATTGTTCGCCGCGATCAAGCCAAATCGAGCATCCAGAGCTTTTCTCAGTGCCTCAGTGTCTCCGTGGTGAATGCTTTGGCTGATTGCTGAGTGCTGACTGCTGATGGCTGCTTTTCAAATCGCCATCACGCCCACCACTTTCTCCACTTCTTCGGTCGGCGTCATGACGATGGCGTCCCACGGGCAGCCGTCCAGGAAGGCGCCGTCCGGGCCCTTGCTGATGCACTTCTTGCACCCGATGCACAGGATGGGATCCACCTGGATGCGCCCGAACGGCGGATGGTCCTCGTCCGGCACCCAGAACATGCAGTCTTCCACCGGGCAGTACTCCACGCAGGCCGGCGACCCGGCGCAGCCCGTGCAGCACTCAGTGATTACCGCCAGTTCCCTGGGCTTCTTCTTGCGCGGCGTGGTCAGCCCCTTGGAGCGGGGCTCATGTTTCAGCTCGTCCGGCACCATGCCGGGCGCTTTCACGGTTTCCTGTGCGGTCGCCATCAAGCGCATTATAGCAGCCGGTTCTGTCGTGGCCCCCTGTCTTGATGCCGTCATCCTGAGCGAGGGAGGGACCCGCGCGCCGTCACCAGCGCGGGAAACCCGAGCGAAGGACCTCGGGGTTCATTTTCGTGGCGCGGCCGCCCGCGGCCCGGGCATTTTCTGCTGCTGATCTCGAACAGAACGCAACGGAATCCTTCGTAGGGGCACGGCTTCAGCCGTGCCGTTACGAACGCCTACTGATTGTGATCCCGAGCGAGCGCGACCGTTCCCGAGTCCGCCGTGGCGGACGAGGAAGGAAGGGAGCGCGAGTCGAGGGACCTTGCGCTTTTCCTGCGACCTGCTACCTGCTAACCGCCCGCCACCTACCTGTTCCTTTCCCGTATCGCTTTTTCCGTCGCCCGCGCCTGCTCAGCGATACGCGGCGGATAGTTCGGCGTCTCACGCTGGAACGGCTGAATCGCCGCAATGTCCTCCACCTGACCGATCAGGTAAAGCGCCCGCAGCGCCTCCCAAACTTGCTCCGTGCCGGGATCGATTACGCCGATCTCGTCGCCTTCCTTCACCTCAGCTCCCGCAGCTACTGCGATCGAGTGAATCCGGCCGCTGATAGGCGCTCGCACTTCCACACTCTCTTCACCCCCTTCCAGCCGAGCCAGCATTGTTCCATTGCGGATCGGATCCCCCGTTTGCGCCACATCCGCCACCCGTCCAGCACGCGGTGCTGTAACCGTGACCGGCTGCAGCATCTCGAGAATCTGTGCTCTTCCGGAATCGTCGCCGAAGCGCACCAGCGCCAGCGCCGCGTTGCTCCGCACCAGCGGCGACGCGTCATTCAGCATTCCGCGCAGGGGCTCGCGGAACGCCGCATACGACGGATCCTGTCCCATCACCCAGGCGTCGGTCGTGCGTATCTCTTCCACCCGATGCGACGCCAGCCGCACCAGTTCCGGATACCACTGGCGGGCCGCCGCGTCCCCGCGCGCCATTCTCTCTCCTACCTGCACCAACGCGTGCTGGATGTGGCGCGGCTTCGATTCATCGCGCAGATACTCGCCGATGTCCTTCTCCGAAAGCGGCCGCCCGAACCACGTGCTCCGCCAGAACAAAAACGGCATCAGCACGATGATCCACGCGATGGTGAAGAAAATGATCCGCGTGCGCGTAGACATGCCGGAGCGCGCCGGGGATGAAGCTGGAGTGGAGTCGTGGTTCAAGGTCTCAGGCGTCAGGTCGCTGGTATCAGCTTCTTGCCGTTGCAGCCGAATCGTTCACACGCTAAGTGCTAATCGCTTATTGCTTATCGCTCTTATTCGACATCCGCATCCATCACCCGCTTCTGCTCCAGATAATGGGAAACGGCATACTGCGCCAGGAGCGGCGTCTGCAGCCGGATCAGCGCTCCGCGCCACTCTCCCTTGGCATGCGGAGTGCCCGGCGCATGCCGGCATTCCCCGCTCGTCCCAAACTCCTCGCCGTAGGCCACGCTCTGCACCGGATCAAAATGCCGGATCGCTCTCCAGGCCTCGTCGCCCACCGTCCCGCCGATATCGATCTTCAGCCGTACGCGTGCCATATTCACGCCCGGAACAGATGGTACAGCATCACGTAGATCACCACGCCGGTGATGGAAACGTACAGCCACACGGGATACGTCCAGCGCGCGATTGCTTTGTGTCTGTCAAAGCGTTCCCGTAGCGCGCGCGCCAGGGTGACGATGACCATCGGCACCAGCGTCACCGCCAGCACGGTGTGGGAGAGCAAAATCGTGAAGTACACCGGGCGCACCCAGCCCTGTCCCTGAAACCGCACCGACCCCACGTGATAGTGATAAAAGAGGTAGAAGCCGAGGAACAGGGTTGAGCACGCCACCGCCGCGACCATGCACGCCCGATGCGCGGTTACGCGCTTCCGCCGGATCATCTCGCGTCCTGCGACCAGCAGCACCGCGCTGGTGCCGTTCAGCGTGGCGTTGATCACCGGGAAGACGCTGTAGTCCATGTTTCGACGGTGCCCCATGTCTGCGCCACGTCTTTCGGCGCAGACGTGGGTGAGAACGTACTTTGGTGCCCCACGTTCGCGCCGCGCCCTTCGGCGTTAACGTGCGGATAGCGCACTTTAGGATCAAACTGACCACTGCCCACTAGCCACTGCCTTCCTATGCCGCCGGCTTCGTGCTCCTCCGGTTGGCCTCGCGATACGCGATGGCGAACATCACCACGCAGAACGCCGCCTGCACAGCCAGCGCTCCGGTAAGCGGCAATCCGATCGACGTCGCTCCCGCGGCCGGGAACAGCGCCGCCCGCAGCGATTCCACCCCGTACGTCAGCGGATTCACCTGCATCAGCACCCGGATCCATCCCGACGCCCCGTGGATCGGGAACAGCGCTCCCGAGAGCAGCCACAGCGGGATCAGGAACAGGTTCACGATGGCGTGGAACCCCTGCGTCGAATCCAGCCGCCAGGCCACGGCGAATCCCAGCGCCGTCAGCGCGAACGACATCAGGAACACCACCAGCGCCACCACCAGCAAGTCCACCGGCCCCGGCCGCGCTCCCACCAGCGGCGCAAAGATCAGGAACGCCAGTCCCTGGATGGCGGCCAGCGTCGTGCCGCCCAGCACTTTGGCCAGCACGATGGCCGAGCGATGGATGGGCGCCACCAGCACTGAGAGCAGAAATCCCTCCCGCCGGTCTTCGATCACCGACATCATGGCGAAGATCGACGTGAACAGCACGATCATCACCAGCGCCCCGGGGTAGAAATACTCGAGGTAATGCGGATCGGTCCCGCCCGCGCCGCGGAAGCTCGTTCCGAATCCCGACCCGATCACCAGCCAGAACACCAGCGGCGACGCGATCACTCCCACCACCCGGCTCGGCTGCCGGTAAAAGCGCACAATCTCCCGCCACCACAGCGACGCCACCGGCAGCATCAGCGCGTCGCCCCGCGGTTCGGTCCGTGCCGCGGTCGCCGTCATGGCTCCTGCTCCTCGCTCCAGAACCGGTGTCCCGTGCGGTCGATGAACACGTCCTCCAGCGTCGGCTCGCTCACCGAGATCCCCCGGATCTCCCCCGGAAACGCCTCCATCACCTCGCTGACGAACCGGTGTCCGCCCTCGCGTTCCAGGCGCACGCGTCCATCGATCACCGTCGGCTGCACCTGGAATCGCTCCGCCAGGCGGGCCGCGATGCGCTCCGGATCGCGCGCGTCCAGCAGGATCACGTCGCCGCCGATCGCGCTCTTCAGTTCCACCGGCGTCCCCAGCGCAACCAGTCGTCCTTCGTTCAGGATGGCCAGCCGGTCGCAGCGTTCCGCTTCTTCCATCAAGTGGGTCGTGGTGACGATGGTGACGCGCTCGCTTTCCCGCAGCATCGCCAGATACTGCCACAGGTCGCGCCGCGCTCCCGGATCGAGCCCGCTCGAGGGCTCATCCATCAGCAGCACCGACGGCCGGTGCAGCAGCCCCTTGGCCAGTTCCACCCGCCGCTGCGTTCCGCCCGAAAGGTTTTCCAGGCGCTCGTCCGCACGCGCCGCCAGCCCCAATCGCTCCAGCATCTCGCGGATGCGCGCGTCCAGCGCCGCTCCGCGCAGCCCATACAGATGCCCTTGATGCCGCAGGTTCTCGCGGACCGTCAGTTTCACATCCACGCTGCGCGCCTGGAACACCACCCCGATTTCGCGCCGCACTCCGCCCGCATCGGCTGCCGCGTCGCGTCCCTGGACCACGGCCCGTCCTGCCTCGGGCAACATCAATGTGGAAAGGATGCGGAACAGCGTGGTCTTGCCGCTGCCGTTCGGACCCAGCAGCCCGAAGATTTCCGCCTCGCCCACCTCGAACGTCACGCCGTCCAGCGCCGTGCGCCCGTCGTAGCGGTGGCGGATTCCCTCGACTTGGATCACTGGAGCGCTCACCACAGGTGCGAACGACGCTGCAGCTTCTCGGGCCGGTGCAGCAGACATGTTTACCCGGCGGCGTTCAGCATCATGAGCGCGAACAGCAGCGGGAGGTACGCCACGGAAGCCTGCAGCAATTGCCGCGCCGGCGCTTTCGAGCGCGCCGAGGAAGGCGGCTCGCCGGCCTTTGCCAGCCGCACTCCGAAGGCGAAGAACGCGGCCCCCAGCGCCAGCGCGCCCGCCGCGTACACGCTTCCGGCCATGCCCAGCAGGCTGGGCGCCAGGGTCACCGGCACCAGCGCCAGCGAGTAGACCAGGATCTCGCGCGCCGTGGCCCGCCCGTCGCCGTCCACCACCGGCCGCATCAGGATCCCGGCGCGCTCATAGTCCTCGCGATACAGCCACGCGATGGAATGGAAGTGTGGAAACTGCCACAGGAACACGATGCCGAACAGCACCACCGCTTCCCACTCCACGCGGCCGCGCGCGGCCGCCCAGCCCAGCAGTGGCGGCATCGCGCCGGGGAACGCGCCCACGAACGTGCAGATCGGCGAAACTCTCTTGAGCGGCGTGTAGAGTCCCAGGTACGTCGCCGAAGTGGCCAGCGCCAACAGCCCGGTCAGCAGGTTCGCTTCGAGCGCCAGGTAGGCGGTTCCTCCCAGCGTCGCCGCCAGTCCCACCGCCGCCGCATGCCGCGCGCTCATCCGTCCCGCGGGCAGCGGACGCCGGTCGGTGCGCCGCATCAACCGGTCTCCCTCGCGCTCCAGCACCTGGTTGAGCGCTCCGGTGCCGCCCGCCACCAGCCCGATCCCCGCCAGCGCCTCGAGCGTCGCCCACGACCACGGGGAAACGCCCGCTTTCAGCGCGCCCAGGTAGTAGCCGCACCACGCCGTCATCACGATCAGCGACGTGACCCGCAGCTTCATCAGTTCGCCGTAGTCGGCGGCTGCGCTCATCACCGCGCCGCGCATCAGGCCCAGCGGCTGGCTCGCGGCGCTCACGCGTGCACCGCCTTGGGAGTGTGCGTCTTGTGCCGGTGGTCGTGGCGGATTTCGTCCGGATCCGCCAGGTGTCGTCGCGTCTGCGCCACCAGCACCACCGAGGCCGCCAGCAGCAGCGCGCCTGCCGCCACGTGTGCCACCGTGGTCGCCACCATGCTGGCCAGCGGCTGCGGCGCATCCTGGCTCCACTCCACCCGCGTCAGGTAGGCCCCGAATCCCAGTCCCAGCTGCACCACCAGCAGCACCAGCAGCACCAGGGCCGGCCGGAAGATCTCCGGAGCATGGGCGTAATCCATCAGCGCCCGCACCGACGTCCACAGGATCAGCGCCGTCACCACCACCGCCAGGATCAGGTGCGGCAGCAGCTTCATGCCGGAATGTCGGAAAGCTGCGCCCAGGATCAGTTGCAGCACGATGGCCGCCGCCGACCACGCCGCCAGTGTCGCGAGTCTTGGTCGCCGCACGTCCAGCGCCATGCGCGATTCCTCCTCCACCCAGCCCCGGCTGGTGAACAGCGCCATCAGCACCACCGTCGAGAAAAAGGCCTGTGCCAGCGTGGCATGTGCGGTCGAAACCCACGGCGGCAGGAAGAACAGCACCGTCACTCCGCCCAGCACGCCCTGCACGATCACCAGCGCCAGCGCTCCCCAGCCCAGTCCGCGCATCCACCCGCGCGGCTCCACCCGTTGCGTCCACACCGCCAGGACGATGGTCAGCAGCCCGACAAACTGCGCCACCATGCGGTGCCCGTGCTCGTATTTCACTCCGCCCACCATCGGCGGGATCTTGTACAGCGACCCGAACGACGTCGGCCAGTCCGGTACCGCCAGGCCGGCGTCATTCGACGTCACCAGCGCCCCCGCGATCAGCAGCACGAACGTCGCCCCGGCCGTGAACACGGCGAACCGATGATGCCCCGCATGGTACGCGTTGTGGTGCGCCGCCCTCATGCTTCGTATCAGGGCACGACTTCAGTCGTGCCGCCAGCCCGACCGTGCCCCACGTCTACGCCACGCTTTTCGGCGAAGACGTGAGTGATGGTGCCCCATGTCTGCGCCACGCTTTTCGGCGCAGACGTGGGGTCTCTGGCCACTGACCACTGACCACTGCTTTTACTGTCCCTTGAAACTGAACTCCGCCGTCTTGGCCTCCTTCGGCCCGATTGTCACCTTGGTCGTCTGCTCCCCCAGCTTTTCATGCACGGCGGCGATGGTGTACTCGCCCGGCGGCAGGCCCTTGATCTCGAAGGTGCCGTCCGCACCGCTCACCGCGAAGAACGGGTGCTTCACCACGTTGACGTACATCTTCATCCACGGGTGCTGATTGCACTTCACCGGCAGCATCAGCTCTTCCCGCGCGAAGGTCTTCTCCAGCGGCGCGGCCTTGGGCGCTTGTGACTCGTTCCACTCGCGGTTGCCGCTCGCCGCCGCCGGCGTCGGATGGATGTTGTGCGTGGTGTCGTCGCTGTTCAGGATCTCCACCGTCTGCCCCGCCATCACTCCCATTACGTGGGGATGGTAGCGGCACCCGTGCTGGTCGATGGTCACTTTTTCCTTGGGAACGTCGAAGGTGCGGTCGCCCAGCCCTTCTTTTACGTACACGAACACGTTGGCCAGGTTGCCTTTGTCCGCCACCACCACTTCCGACGTCGCTGGTCCCGTCGCTGTCGCTTTGCACGCCGGGTCCTGGCTCATGTCGATGCGGACCGCCTTGGGCGGCGTGCCCTCGAACTTCACCGTACCGCTCACGCTGCCCACCGTGGCCGGATCGATCGGCGTCGCCTTGGGCGCTGCCGGCGCTGCCATCTGCGCTTCCTGCGTCGCGGTCTGTTCCTTCTGACATCCGGCCACCGCCAGCGCCATCACTACCAGCGCCGCCGCCGCCACGTACCACTTGGTTCTGCTCATGATTCGTCAACCTTTCCTGGGAGGGATTCTTGCTGCAACCAAACTAATTATTCTACCTTGCGCCGTCTGTTTCGAGGTCTGTCATCTTGTTCTGAAGACTGTCCTCCCGAGCGCGACCCGAACGCTATGAGAGAGCGCGACGAGGGACCCCTATGCCCACTACTCCCTTCGGGTTGCCCCCCCCGACGGTGCCCCACGTCTACGCCACGCTTTTCGGCGGAGACGTGGGGGAAACGCGAAACGTGAAACTTGGCTCTTACTTGCCGCCTCGATCCGCCGCCGTCTTTTTCCCCGCTCTTACCGCTCCCGGCGTCGCGGTCTGCGCCATTCCCCGCGCGCCAGCCCGCCGCTGCTCTTCCGGCGTCAACTGGAAGATGTACCGCACCAGCAGCTTGGTGTGGTCCTCGCTGAAGCCCGCAAACGAGGGCGGTACTGGCCCGTTGAACACCCAGCGCTCGCCTTCCTTGCGGAACAGCCCGCTCGGCATGGACGTTCCCGGGCTGATGGCCTGCGGATCGATCAGCCACCGCTCCGTCCATCCCGGCTTCAGCCGCTCTTTAGCCAGCAGGAAGTTCGGAGCGGTAGCGGTGCGGTCATGGGCCGGGTCTCCGGTGGCATGGCACTTCAGGCAGGGGGCCGCCGTGGAGGTGAACAGGCTGCGCGCCATGTCGGTTTCCTGCGCCGTCAACGGTTGCATCGGCTGCGGGATGTACGGCATGGGCTGCTGCGACAGTGCCTGGAAGAACCGCACCAGTTTGCGCAGCTCGTTGTCGGAGAACTGGAACGTCGGCATGCGCGCCTTCAGGTACGGCCGCACTCCATTCCTCGCCGTATCGCTCGTGCTCAGCGCCGGGTTCTTCAGGAAGTGCAGCAGCCAGTCCGGATTCGCCCGCGCCCCCTGGGTCAGCAGTTGCGGGGGCATCTGCTCCTTCCAGTCCGGATCCTGGTAGCGCGCCATCTGCATGAACGACGTCGTCTGGTTGGGCAGGAACTGGTGGCATCCCGTGCAGTTGTACTTGCGCACCAGCCACCAGCCTTCCTGCACGTCGCGTCGCGCGTCGCCCGGCTTATAGACGAAGCTCGCCGGCAGCGGCAGCTCGTGCGTGCTCTCCCGGCTGCCCAGCAGGAAGGTCACCAGCGCCCGGATCTGCTCCGCCGTCAGGTGCGGATCGGGCATGCGCAGCTTCTCCGTCTCGCTGCGGATTTTCCCCAGGTCGTAGATGTCCGGTTTGGCCAGCTTGTGCTCGAAGAAGCCCTTGTGGTCGTACCACGGCCGGCCCTTCTTGCCGGTGATCGGGTCTAGGCCCTCTTTCGCCGGATGCGTCAGCAGTGCAAAGTCCAGCCGCTCGATCGGCTTCGAGCCCTCCACCGTCAGCTCCGTCCCGATCCTGCCCTCGTCCTCGAGCCCTGCGATCTCGTGGCAGCCCGCGCACCCAAAGTGCCGCACCCATCGCTTTCCTTCGTCCTTCAGCTTCGGATCTTCCATCCAGGATGCGTCCGCGTACGCCGTCGGCTCCTGCCTTTTCTGCGTCAGCAGGTAGGTGGCGATATCCGCCGCCTCCTGCTCGGTCAGCCGCAGGTCGGGCATCACCGTCATCTGCTGCACCTGCAGCTCGCGCCCGTCGTTCGGGCACTTCGAGTGTTCCGCGTCGAACACGTAGGGCAGGCCCTTCTTGGCATAATCCTCGGGGCCGATGTCCTTCTTCTCCAGCGGGCAGTACGGCCGCAGCCGCTGCTTCGGATCCAGGATCCAGCGCACGATGTAGTCGTAGTTCGCCTTCTCTCCCATCCGGCTCAGATTGGCCGCGAAGTCGCCGCCCTGCATTTGCGCCCCTTCGCCGATCGAGTGGCAGCCCAGGCACCCGCGCGTCTCCAGCAGTTCCTTGCCGTTCGCCGGGTCGCCCGTCTTGCGTGACGGCACCGTGTCCTTCAGCGCCGATTGCCAGATGTACGCCGAGATCGACCGGATCTGCTGCTCGTTCAGCCGGAAGTTCGGCATCTTTGTGGTCGGGCGGAAATCGGTCGGCTTGTGCAGCCACACCGGGATCCAGTCGCGCCGCAGTTTCGCCCGGATGTCTTTCAGGTTCGGCCCGACCTTCTTCTGATCGCGCATCAGGCTGCGCATCTCCAGGTCCACCTGCTCCAGCCGCCCGTCGATCTGGCTCACGCCCACCCGCAGGTTCAGCGCCTGCTGGTTCAGCCGCGCCGCCGTTTCGTTGTCCGGGGCTTCATCCGCCTGTTTCTGCAGCAGCGCCACCTGGCGCAGGTTCTCTTTCCTCTGCGCCTCCAGCAGCCGCACCTGCTGGTTCAGCGCGATCAGCCGCTCCGGTTCCGGATCGTAGCCCTCATAGCGGTGGCAGCCCACGCAACCTCGCACCTGGAACAGCCGCTTCCCCTCATTGATGGTTTCCGCCAGGTCGTAGCCCTTGGCCAGCACCATGTCGGCGGCATGGCACGTTTGGCAGCCCGCCTGCATGTTCTCCTTGTAGAACAGCGGCCACAGCCAGTACTTGTGTCGTCCGTGTCCCTTCGTCACGCTGGAGGTCGCTCGCCCGTTGCCTCCGTGGCACGGCGAGCACCCGAACCGCTCGGGATTGTGGATGTCCAGCAGCTCCCGCCGCGGATGCCCCACGAACGCTCGTGCGTACGCGTCCGCTTCCTTGCCCACCGTCATCGAGGCCAGCGTCAGCGCCACCGGCTGCCGCACTCCCATGTGGCAGCTCTCGCAGCGGTCCACCACGTTGGTCTCCGCCACGTTGATCTGCACGTCTTTCAGATTGGGCTCCCACTCCGCGTACTTCTTGCGCAGCCCGTCGATCTGCTCCGGCGTCAGCGTCGTCAGCCGCTCCCCCATGTAGGCCGCGGCCTGGTCGCGGATCTCGTTCACCGGCTTCAGCACATCGGCCAGCTCCATCGTCAGCCGCGTGCGCTCCGCCTTCAGCTCGTTGTATTTCTCTTCCAGTTGCTGGTAATCGAAGACCTGGCGGCCCTCGCCCGGGACGTCCACCCGGTGCTGCTTCTGTTTCTTCCACTCCTCCACCCGCTGCCGCTTGCGCTCCTTCGACTGCGGGTTCGCGGTGATCTCCACCTGGTACGTCTCGGCGTCCACCCACGCCTTGGCCTCGGTGAACACCGCCTGCACCGCCGCGATCTTCGAAGCGATTGCTTCCAGCTCCTGGTTGATCTCCTTGATCCGTGGCGCGGCCTGCTGCTGCGCCGCCTCCAGCGACTCGGCCAGCTTCTTGTACTCCGGCTCCTGCCGGATGGCCGCTTCCGATTCCTCCGACTGCGTGCGCAGCCGGCCCAGGAACGCGGTGTACCTGACCTTGAACTCGTCCTGGAAGCGCTTCCACGGACGCTGCCCATAGGCTTCATCCCACAGCGCCCAGAACAGCGACCCGATCATCAGCACCGACGCGATCAGGTAATGCAGCGCGTACGACTTGCTGGTGATTGGATCCGGCCTCTGCTGTTCAGCCACCCTGTTTCCTCCTGGGTTTTGCGTCCCGAGCGCTGCGAGGGACCCCTACAGCCACCACGCCGCTCGATCTGCGCTCTGACGCCCGCGACCCGGCACGTGCAACCTTATTTCCCGGCGGTCATTTCCCGACCGTGCCCCATGTCTGCGCCACGCTGTTCGGCGCAGACGTGGGGAAGAACATACTGCGGTTGCCCCACCCTTGTCGCTCCCGCTGTTCGAGCGACAGGTGGGACTAGCCACTAGCCACTGACCACTAGCCACTGGTTTTCGGCTCAACCCACCCTTGTCCTCCCGATGTTGGAGCGACAGGGTGGGAGGACTCCCCGA
Organism: Terriglobales bacterium; assembly: GCA_035573675.1. Classification (NCBI taxonomy): domain Bacteria; kingdom Pseudomonadati; phylum Acidobacteriota; class Terriglobia; order Terriglobales; species Terriglobales bacterium. Next base: position 4,598 of record DATMAB010000018.1, on the reverse strand, counting down.
CTTCGCCCGTCGCGCACGACGTGCCGCCGGCACTGGCTCCGCCCCAGTCCCGAAGGGACGGCCACTCGTTAGCCCAGCACGTAAGTGCTGGGGAAGGGTTCAAAACCCACCCGAGTCCCGTAGGGACGGCACAACGAACTAGCCGACGGTGCCCCATGTCTGCGCCACGCTCTCCGGCGCAGACGTGGGAAACGTGCCGCTCGTATCCACTTCTCCGCACCTTCCTAAACTGGCCACTGACCACTGACCACTGCTTCTAGATGTTGAACCACGGCGTCACCCACACATACTTGATTCGGAACAGCAGCCGCGCCAGCATTTTGGCCGGCAGCGAGAGCATCAGCAGCATCAGGATCATCATGGTGTTGTACTGCAGAAAGCTCATGCGCTTGTAATCCTTGGGGTTGCTCCACTTGAACAGCGTGTGCACCGCGAGGCCGGCCACCACGAAGTACGCTCCCGTCACCGCCGCCCCGAACAGCCCGATCCACGGCTGCGCCGTGATGCCCACGATCTCGTGCAGGTCACGGTTCACCTCGAACACCAGCTTGTTGTGGTCCCACGTCTGTCCCGGCCAGAACCACATCCAGCCCGGCCCCCGGATGAACGTCCCGATGATGATGAACGCCACCCACAGCACGATGAACCCGAATGAGAATGTCAGGATCGCGAACCGCCGCTGCTTCCACGTGTAGTACCCGCTGCCCACCGGGTTGGTGTCGATGTAGGGAATGGCCATCAGCCCGATGATGATCAGCGTCGGCATCACCACCCCCGCGATCCACGGGTCGAAGTACACCAGCATCTCCTGCAGCCCCAGGAAGTACCACGGCGCTTTGGCCGGGTTCATCGTCAGGTTGGGATTCGCCGGCTCCTCCAGCGGCGCGTTCAGCGTGATCGACCACACCATCAGGATCACCGTCACGATGATCGCCGCCAAAAACTCGATGCGCAGCAGGAACGGCCACACGTGCACTTCCTTCTGCCATCCCGGCTCGAACGGCCACGTCTTGCGGTGATGCGTCTTGGCCAGCGCCGGATTCGCCTCCAGCTCCGCGATCAGCCGGTCGTTCGCCGCCGCCTGCTTCCACGCCAGCCACATGTAGAAACCCAGCAGCGGGATCATGGCCACGATCGGCACGTTGTCCGGTGCCGACATGATCTCCCACAACTGATGCCAATCCATCGCCTACCTCAATTCCGCAATCCGGCAGTTCGTCAATTCAGCAATTTCCTGTCGGTGCCCCATGTCTGCGCCACGCTTTTCGGCGCAGACCTGGGTTACTGACCACTGACCACTGACCACTGACCACTGGTTCATCATCTTCGCGGCTCTTTCACTTCGCTTTCCAGAATCACGGGCGCCGGTCCCGAGATCCCTCCGTCCTTCCGCACTCTCCAGAAGTGCACGATCATGAACACCGACGCCAGGATCGGGATCCCGATGCAATGCCATATGTACGCCCGCAGCAGCGCATTCGCGTCCACGATCGACCCGCCCAGCAATCCGAAGCGCACGTCGTTGTACGGCGTCATGTGCAGCTCCGGCCCGAACGGACCTTCGTGTCCCAGCCCGGGCGTGGCCCGCGCCATGTTCGTCCCCACCGTCACCGCCCAGAACCCAAGTTGGTCGTCGGGCAGCAGGTACCCGGTGAACGACAGCAGCAGCGTCAGCACCAGCAGAATCACTCCCACCACCCAGTTGAACTCCCGCGGCCGCTTGTAGCTCCCCGTCAGGAACACCCGGAACATGTGCAGCCACACCGTGATGATCATCAGGTGCGCCGCCCACCGGTGCATGTTCCGCAGGATCTTCCCGAACGGCACGTCGTGTTCCAGATACAGAATGTCCCGGAACGCCTGCACCTTCGTCGGATGGTAATAGAACATGAGGAGGACGCCGGTGAAGGTCAGCACGATGAACAGGTAGAAGGTGATGCCGCCCATGCCCCAGGTGTAGCTGTAACGCACCGCGTCGCGGTTGATCTTGGCCGGATGCAGGTGCAGGAAGACGTTACTCAGCACGCCCAGCGCGCGGTTGCGCGGCGTGTCGTCGTGCTTGTGCCGGAAGATGGAGGTGAAGAGCTGCGTCTTGGTGGGATCTTTCAGCCCTTCCTTCTGCTCCTTGATCTTCTCCACCATCTCCTGCTTGAGCGAGCCGACGTCCTCCTTCACCCGCCCCAGCAGGCTCACGCGGCCGTCACCGTTGCCGCTCGCGGCCTTGGTCTCCGTGGTCGCTGCGCCGCCGGTCTTTTTTTCGCCCGTCCTGGGTTCTTCTTCGTGGGCCATGGTTCTCCTCGCCCGCTACAGTTACAACTGCACGTACGCTCCCGGATCGTTGAAGTGGCTGGCCTGTCCCTTGGGCCACTGGTACAGCCGGCTGGTGTCGACCACGATCTGCCCGGTGGCGTCCAGCTCCACGTGCGCCCGGTCCATGGGCCGCGGCGCCGGGCCTTCGAAATTGATGCCCTCGTAGTCGTAGCCCGAGCCGTGGCACGGGCACTTGAACTTGTTCTCGCTCGGCTTCCAGTCCGGCGTGCACCCCAGATGGGTGCAGCGCGCGTAGATCACGAACAGCCGGTCGGGGTTCTTCACCACCCATATGCGATACGCCTGCTGGTACTTGGTGTCCACGCCCAGGCCGTAATCGGCGGGCGTCCCCACGCGGAAGATGGTCGAGGGCTCGAACAGCGTGCGCGGCAGGAAGAAACGGAAGAAGGCGATGAACCACGCCCCCAGAAACGCCGCCACGCAGCTCCACACCAGGCGCCGCCGCCGCTGGTTGACCTCGGTGTTCTCCGGGCCCACCGCCGCCACGCCCGCCGCCGGCGCCGCCTGCGACGTGCCCACCGCCGGCGTCCCCACATACTTCGTCGCCGGAGTCTTGGTTTCCGTGTTGGGAGGAGATGCCATGCGCAACGCTCTCCTAAAAATCAACTTTCCTGCAGATTTGCGAACTCTGATCTATGATCTGCGAACTCAAACCCGCTCTCTCCCTCGAGGTCGCCGGTTCATTCGGTTTTGGTTTTCAGATCACAAATCACACATCGCAGATCACCAATGATTTCAGTCTGCCGCCACCAGCCTCGTCTCTTCATTTCGCATTTCTGATTTTTCATTTTGAATCTGTTCCCTCACCAGTCCTGCCAGCGCGGCGATGAAGCGCGGGGAATCGTTCAATCCCGGCGTCATGCGGAACTCGCGGATGCCCAGCGACCCGGCCAGCTCGCGCGCCTCGTGGTCGATTTCGCCCAGCGTTTCCACGTGGTCGCTCACGAACGAGATCGGCACCACGCACACCTGCCCGACGCCGGCCGCCGCCAGCTCCCGCACCGTGGCCCGCAGCGAGGGCTGCAGCCACCGGCTGGCCCCCACCTTGCTCTGGTAGCAGAGCCGGTGACGGTTCCGCCAGCCGCCCAGCGCCATCACCCGCTCGACCGTATCTTCTATCTGGCGCTGATACGGGTCGCCCTTCTCGATCACGCTCATGGGAACCGAGTGCGCGCTGAACACGATCTCCGCGTCTTCCGGGGAAGGGAACTGGGCCAGGGTGGCTTCGATCTTTTCCGCCACCGCGTCCAGATACGATCCGCACGCGTAGAACTCGCGGACGACATGCACCGGAATGCCGTTCCTTGCCTGATTGCTTTGAAAGGGCGCGGCTTGAGCCGCGCCGTTGCGGCTCTTTTGAGAAAGGGCTTTAGCCCCTGGGAAACGTTCACTCCACCGCCGCTCCCACTCATTCAAACTGCTGCCGGTCGTAGTCGAGGAATACTGCGGATACAGCGGCAGGAGCACGATCTCGTCGCAGCCGAAAGCCTCCAGTTCCTCAATGGCCTCCGCCGTGAACGGATGCCAGTAGCGCATGGCCACTACAACCTTGAAAGTCAGTTCCTCAGCCGCTAAAGCCGGGTGATGGGAATGGCCCGGTCGGCACGAGTAAACTCGTGCCCCTCCGAAAGAATCGGGCGCTTCGCCATTGAGAACCGCTTCCAGAGCGCAAGCCTGCCGCTCGGTGTTGCGGCGGATGGGCGAGCAGCCTCCGATGGCAGCGTAGTGGTGGGAGACCTTGCGGGCGCGGGTAGTGGAGATCAGCTTGGCCAGCGGACGCCGCCCCAGGCGGGCAAATGGAAAATCAATGATGTCCGGATCCGAGAAGAGATTGAACAGAAACGGCTCAATCGCCTCCGGGCTGTCCGGCCCACCCAGCTGGAACAGCACCACACCCACGCGTCGTGTTTCAGCCATTCCGAAAAAACCGATCCCCAGCGAACAGGCGAGTGTAATCAACGCGGGAAGGAAGGTCAATGAGAACCGGGAGAGAATGAATCGCCTGATCGGGTGATCTGCGAACTGTGATCTGCGAACTCTGATTCGACCACCGGCCACTGCCCACTGACCACTGACCACTGAGAACCCTTCGTGCTGCCTTCGTGTCCCTTGTGGTGAAGCCTTCCGCCGGGCGGATTCGCGCGGATGGACGCCGATTCGGCACATCTGACATTCCCTCTCGCAGCGCTTTGCCTTCGGCGGCGAATCCCGCCGGCTCCTCCCGGCGGGATTCGCCGCTAGGGTTGGCCGAGATTCGCCGCTCGATT